>JAZNOJ010000061.1:0-32690 GCA_045580735.1 Candidatus Egerieisoma sp.
AAGGAGTAAATAAAGGAACAGAACTGACTCTTCCCCAAAGATAGGCAATGATAAAATTGACTTGACAAATGAAACACCTGCGACTAATCTAAAGTTAGAAGTTAGATTAGTCGGAGGTGTTTCATGGCTTATATAGAAAGAGCGATTACTTCTACACTAAAGAAAAGGGTGCAAGAAAGCAAGTGTACTCTTGTTACAGGTGCTAGACAAATAGGAAAGTCTACGCTTATCAAGCATGAATTTCCAGAGTATAACAGGGCAAATTTTGATGATAGACTTACAAGAGTACAAGCAAAAGAAGAACCAAAACTATTTTTTATGAATAATCCTTGTCCGTTGTTTATAGATGAAGTTCAAAAAGAAAATAGTGTGTTAGAAGAGATTAAATTGCTGGTAGATGAATCAGATGAAAGAGGAATGTTTATTTTGTCAGGTTCGCAAAAACTTGAGCTTATGAAAGGGATGAGCGAATCTTTAGCAGGAAGAGTAGCAATAACAGAACTTTCGGGGTTGTCGCTCCGAGAGATTTACGGAGTGAATTTTAATAATCATTTTGTTCCAACACAAGAATATTTGCAAAATCGTGAAAAAGAAATAGTATCGTATGATAATTTGTGGGAAATTATTCACAAAGGTTCTTATCCTGAATTATACGATGTTGAAAGAGATTGGCAGGAATATTATTCTTCGTATGTAGCTACCTATTTAGAAAGGGATATTAATGAGCTTATTTCGACAGATAGCATTACATTTACAAAGTTTCTTACATCTATTGCTGCCAGAACCGGTGAAATGATAAACTTTGCAAATATTGCAGGCGAAGTAGGAGTGAGTGAACCTACAATTAAAAGTTGGATTTCTATTTTGGAACGAACAGGAATTGTATACTTGCTGCAACCATATAGTGCCAACGCTTTAAATAGAGCAATCAAAACTCCTAAAATATATTTTAGAGATACCGGGCTTGCATGTTATCTTACAAGATGGTTAACTTCGGATGCATTGAAACATTCTGCTGTTGCAGGAAATATGTTTGAAACTTTTGTCGTATCTGAAATATTGAAGTCTTACGCTAATGAGGGAAAAGACTATAAGTTTAATATTTTTTATTATAGAGGAAAGGACAGAAATGCGCTTTCTGAGAATGAAATTGACTTAGTTATAGAAGAAAATGGGGTACTGTATCCAATTGAAATTAAAATGTCCGGAAATCCTAAAGCAGAAATGGGAGCGACAAATAAAGTGCTAGATAAAATTCAAGATAAGAAAAGAGGAATGGGTGCAATTGTTTGTTTGATTGATAAAAAAACATATTTGCGTGAAAATTTAGTTGCTCTTCCGATTGAATATATATAAATGTAATTAAAATTATTGTTAAGTTGTGTAATGATTTGTCTATATGAACAATGATTTACAACGCCATTTAACTGATTAAAGTAAATTCGTACTTTAGATTAGTCGATAGAAGACGATTGCAAATGAAATAAAAAATATAGTGAGTGATATATCACAATGCGCGAAGCGTCGTATATGCCAGATGACAAGAAGACCGTTTTTGGAAATCTAATAGAACAACGGGCAGGGGTTCCGCGTAAAATTTTTGATTTTATAATTTGTTTAAAAAATCACCCATTTGTGTTATTGCTTCCTTTAGAACTTCTGGTTCAGGGAGTAAAACAATACGGAAATGTGATGCATCATTTTGAAGAAAGCCACTTCCGGGAACAACAAGAATCTTTTTTTCTAATAACAAATTGCGGGCAAATTGTTTGTCGTTTATTGTTTCTCGGTTGATTTTAGGAAAAACATAAAAAGCTGCATCGTTTTTTACATAAGAAAGAGCATCGATTTTATCAAGTGCTTCGAAAGCTGCTTTGCGTTGCTCAAATAGTCTACCGCCTTTTTGAATCATATTTTCGGTATATGTAGTATCATTAATAGCAGTAGGAATAATGGTTTGCATAATTGCGTTTGCAGACAAACGTATTGAAACCATTTTTGTTATGGCATCTCGCAATGCAGCTTTATTTTTTTCTTCACCTGTTAGAATCATCCATCCGCATCTAAAACCGCAAAGACAGTGAGATTTTGATAATCCATTCATTGTTATTACTGTAATATCAGGGGCAAGGCTTGCAAATGATATGTGCTTCTTTTCGTCGAAAACTAATCTGTCATATATTTCATCAGACAAAACTACAAGGTTGTTTTGTCTTGCAATCTGTGCAATTTCTTTGAGTATATCTTCAGAATAAAGTACGCCTGTTGGATTGTTTGGATTGATAATAAGTATTGCCTTTGTCTTAGGTGTAATAAGACTTTTTATGTGTTCAATATCAGGATTCCATCCATTGTTTTCATCGCATCTGTAATAGAGTGGGACACCGCCGGAAAGTACGGCTACGTTTGCCCAAAGGGAGTAGCAGGGCATTGGCATAAGTATTTCATCACCCTCATTTAAAAGGACCGTTGCTATGATTGATGCAATTTCGCTTACCCCATTGCCTATAAAAACATCATCGACGGAAATATTTTTAAGTCCTTTTGAAAGATGATAATCCGTAATGGCCTGACGCGCAGGAAGCATGCCTCTCGGATCGCAGTATCCGACAGCTTGTCCTATATTTTCGAAAATTGCTGATTTGACGCTATCTGGCATACCAAAGCCGAAGGTGGCCGGATTTCCTGTATTAAGCTTAAGTACTTTTTCACCGCGCTGTTCTAGGTCTAGTGCGGTGTAATAATTTTCTCCGCGTATTTCCGAATGTATAATGTTCATTTTATCAGAAAGTAGTTCCATGCTATTACCCCTCTTTACAATATCATATTGATTATAGCAATAGTTTGGAATATAATCAAATATATATAAAAATATAAAAAATATAGACAAGAGGTTATGATTATTGATGTTCAAGTATGCAGACTACATATATGAAATTTACAAACAAGGTAGCTTTACGAAAGCAGCAAAAAAATTATACATATCACAGCCATCAATAAGCGCAATGGTAAAAAAAGCAGAGCAGAAACTTGGCTTTTCTATATTTGTAAAGGGAACGGCAGTGCTTACTGAGGAAGGCAGTTTATACATTGCTATGATAGAAGAAATGCAGAAGCTTGAAAATGATTTAAGGGATCATGTAGAAAGTATTCGTGATTTAAATTATGGCCATATTACAGTAAGTGGTGCTGCCTTTATTTCTTCTTTTATATTGCCTAAAATTATAATGGAGTTTTCGAAAAAATATCCACGGATTAAAACGAACATTTTGGAGTCTAATTCTATTAAATTGCAGGAAAAATTGTTAAACGAGGAAGTTGATACATTGATAGATTATGATTTTGATTCAAAATTTTTTGATGCATTTCCAATAAAAAAAGAAAACCTTCTACTAGCGGTGCCAAAAAATTTTGAGATTAATAAACAATTAATACATTTAGCTATAAATAAAAATGATGTGAATCCTTTAAGCACTGTAGAAGATGAATCTGATTTTGTAGATTTAGACTATTTCAGTAATGAAAAATTTATTTTACTTAAACGCGGTAATAATATGCGAAAAGTAAGTTCAAAGATATGTGATGAATATGGATTGACACCGCAAATAGTTATTGAAGTGGATCAACTTTTAACAGCGTTTAATATGGCAATGGCAGGAATGGGAATTACATTTGTTACAGATACTCTAGTAAATGCTACTGTAAAAAATGATAGTCTGTATTTTTATAGAGTAAAAAGTGATTATTCGCAAAGAATACTTTATATTGCCAATAAAAAGAAAAAATATGTTCGCCCGGTTGTTTCTGAGTTTATAAAAGTTGCAAGACAATTATACTATTTATAATATTACAAGGAAGATGCTTTGATATATAAGGCTCATTTATTAGTAGATTAATTATTGTAGAGCTGTTGCCTATTAATGCTTTTGTTTTCGAGGACAGCATATTTATTAAAATTAGAGCTTGTTTGAAAGACCTTCTACGCTCTGCTATGCATATGTGGTATTACATAAATATCAAAGATACAATGCTTGAAATTAATGTTTTGCTATAAATATTCTCACCATATATGAATATTGCCGAAAAAGAATGGAAAGAATATTTAATATAACATTAACGGAGGTAGGAATATGTTTAAACATGAAAAAATGCTTTTTCATCCAGTAGCAATAGAAAAGCCAAACCCTCAATATGCAGCACTCTTACAGGAACAGCTTGGTGGTGGTAATGGTGAGTTAAAAGCGGCTATGCAGTATATGTCACAGAGCTTTAGAATTAAAGACCCGGAAATAAAAGATTTATTTTTGGATATTGCGGCAGAAGAGCTTGGTCACATGGAGATGGTTGCACAGACTATCAATCTTTTGAATGGGCATGATGTGGATGCTGAAAAGGTTCCGTCAGGAGAGATTCAATCTCATGTGCTTTTGGGTCTAAATCCGGGTCTTATAAATGCCTCGGGTTATTCTTGGACAGGTGACTATGTAACTGTTACTGGTGACCTTTGTGCAGACCTTCTTAGTAATATCGCGTCAGAACAGCGTGCGAAGGTGGTTTATGAATATCTTTATCGGCAAATTGATGATAAGAAGGTTCGTGAAACTATTGACTTTCTTTTAAACCGTGAGGAAGCGCACAATCAGATGTTCCGTGATGCGTTTAATAAGGTGCAAAACTCCGGCTCTAACCGTGATTTCGGAACAACAAGGGCAGCCAAAATGTATTTCTCAATGTCCGATCCTGGACCTAATGAGTTTTCCTCAAATGAGACGAAACCCGTTTCTTTTGATAAGTAATGTAAAAGCCGCTGAAGATTTTCATTTTCAGCGGTATTTTCATATGAATTGATACGTCAATGATGAAAATTATTACTTGTTTGTATTATTTTTTTATAAATTATTTCATAAAATCTAGATTAGGTGTTTTGTGATTACAGTTAGTTAAATATACAGCATTAAAGTATAATTATTAGATGCATTTTGAAATTTATTTGTCTATTTTAGGTTATTTTTGTTTGTAATCCTCGATGATTTGTGTCAAGTGTGCAATAACATGTATGGGCAGTCCTTCGACCTCGATTGTTTGGGTGCTATTTAAACCCAGAAGATAATCGGTAGATGTATGGAATAATTTTGCTAAACGAACGAGCATTTCGATAGATGGTTGAATATTTTCATTTTCCCAATTGGAAACGGTTTGTTTTGAAATATTTAGTTTTTCAGCTAGCTGCACTTGACTCCAGCCTAATGCGATACGAAATTCATTAATTCGTTGACCTAACATGTGACCACTCCTTGCATCAAGTATTACAATACTATTATCTCGCGTTGCTTGACATTATTGAAATACTATAGTATTTTAATATTGGACTTGTTATGTGCTTATGTAAGGAATTTTATATAATGTGGAGAGGAAGATGTGATAAAAATGAATAAGCTCGTATGTGAGATGTGTAATAGTAATGAAGTAGTTAAGCAAGACGGATATTTTGTTTGTCAAAGCTGTGGAACGAAGTACTCAGTCGAAGAGGCAAGAAGAATGATGATTGAGGGTGTTGTTGATGTTCAGGGTACAGTTAAGGTTGATAATTCTTCCTTTGTAGAAAAATATCTTGCCAATGCTCGCCGCGCATATGCAAAAGAGGATTGGGAAGAGGTTGAAAAATACTACAATATGGTAGAACAAAACACCACGAACAATATGGAGGCAGTGTTTTTCAGTGCATATGGCAAGGCTATGCTTGCACTAGTGGACAAGGATCACTTTAAAAAACAACAGAAATTTAATGTTCTTATTAAATCTATATCGGTAATTAACGACTATTATGAGGTTACTAATGAGGATAAAAAAGAAGTTTTGACTAATATTTGCTCCGCTGTGTTAAAAATGTACGAGGTTACGTATGTATATGATACTATTGCAGGAAGTGCCGTTGGTGGAGAAACATGGCACGAAAATTTGTTAAATCAAGTAAGGGATGCTTTTGTGACCGAATTAAATCAAATTGCTTCCCTACATAACGAACCATATATTCAAGATTTAATAAAAATACTGGAGGAGCTGAAAGAAAATGAGGGCGGTTGTTATGTTGCAACAGCTGTTTATGGCTCGTATGATTGTCCGCAAGTGTGGACTCTACGTCGTTACCGTGATAATGATTTGGCTGCAACATGGTATGGTAGAATGTTTATTCATACATATTATGCCATTAGCCCTACTTTCGTAAAATATTTTGGACATACAAGATGGTTTAAGAAGCTTTTGGAAGGTAAATTAGACAAAATGGTCTCTAAACTGCAAGCAAAGGGATATGAATCTACACCATACAATGATAAAAAATGGTAAGTTTTAGCACACTGAGTTTTACTTAGTGTGCTTTTTTATATAAACTTTTCAATATTAATATGATTTTAATCCGTTTGGGTACACAAGCAAATTATATGCAAAAAGCTTCATGATAATTTTTATTGCTTATTATGATTATCCTTTTATGATAATTGAAAGAATTTCAGTATTAAAGAGTTGAACTGCCGTGCATGATTAGTTATAATGAAATATCGAAATATTAAAATCAAAAGGATGAAATTGCTGTGAAAAAGGTACAAATGAGTAGCGATTATGTTGATGGTGGTGTTTCCTATAAAAGCTTTAAGGCAGATACACATCGGAAAATAGAGTGTAACAAATTGATAAAGTTTCATTGTGTTTTTTCACTTCTTGCATTTGAAGAAACAAGCATTTTGGGTGCTCGTGTATATACTCTTGAAGCTGTGCTTGAAAACGGAGCTGTAAAGGGGAGTATTGATTGGTATTGCTTTGGAGAGGGAGAAAAATTTACTTTTGAAGCAGAACCCTCTTTCATGGATGGGCTTCAAAAAATTATAGTAAAATATGACCTCGAAAAACATGATGGACATATTTATATAGCTAACGCTCTTCCGGATATGTATGGTTCGAAACTTGATATTAGATATGATAGCGGTGAATATATTTATGCTCATAACAATGAGGAGTGCTTTTTGTCAATGGATATGATGGAAGAATTGGTTAAATTGTTTGAGCTGTTTTGTAATAAATAAAATAAAGTATAAATTCTCCTACCCAAAATCCCACCCTGTGGGATTTTTTTTTGCTTTTTTTACTTTGATATACTATTTGGGTGGTGAAAAAATATAAGTAATATTTATAATTATTCTTGCAAGCTTTTTAAAATATATGGATTTTGATTTGTTAGAGTATTGTTGTATAAGCTTGATATAATTCTAATTATAAATTAAATTTTCAGGAGGTGCTTTATATGAATTATATTGGAAAATGGATTTTTCATTCTATAGGAGTTATGAGCGAAAATGACGAAATGCTTTATATGAATTCGGAGGAATATTTAAATTCACCAATGCCCTATATTGACGAATCAGATGATGAAGCAATAGCTGACGAAATGAAGGAGAGAAAGCAGATGATTGGAGGGCAGATTGCAATTTGCGAGGACGGTAAGCTGTATATGCTGATGCCTATGCCCGAAGGAGTGTCAAAAGAAGAGGTTGAACAGGCTGTTAACCAAGGTGTTATTAAATTATATGACAATATGATAGCGGATGAACCGAAGACATGGGAGGAACGTAATGGTGAGCTTTGGTTGGAAATAGGAGAAGGCATGAGTGAGGATGGCTGGGTGAAGCTTTCTGATGATGCTGGATATTTGAATTTTATTAACATACGATACATAAAAGCAGAATAAGGAGGCATAATTTATGGGAATTTTTGATTCTTTAAGAAGAACTGCGGAGTCTACCTTGAAAAAGGAGGCTACGAAAGCTGTAAACAATGCAGTGCAATCTGTGGGGAAGGGTAAAAATTATTCTGAAAGCTTTACCTTTGTTACACTTCCAAGCAATGTTACAGAAATGCAGAATTTACCCGAGGCATCCTTAGATTCTGCGTTTAAAACGACGGCATTAACGATTGTGGCGTTGTGTCGATATGAACAAAGTCCAGATGAGGCTATTGAAATGCTGAATTTTTTGAAAGGTCCGGCAGAGGTTAGTACATACGAAAAGCAATTTATAAAAGAAAGATTGACAGGTAAAATGTACAAGGTACGTTCTTTTTTTGCAGGAGCAACTCCACAAAATAATTACGCGCCAGCTCAACCATATACCATTACCGTCAGCGAAACACCATATTCATTTGACGAGGATAATTGGGCGACGCTGTATGTAACTAGTGGTGGCTCTGATAATCCAAGACCAATAAAGCTTCGCAAGAAGCCCTCTACGGGTCAGTGGTTTTTGAATGATATACAATGCCTTGCTGATATTCGTGTTCCTGTGGAAGAGGATCCATGGGCATGAACGATTGGTTTGATAATGGTATTATCCGTGTGCTTATTCCCTCAGGCTGGAAAATATTTTACGGTATTGACAGTGAAGGTAGGATAACACAGAAAAAGGTCCACATATGCAAAGATGCTGAGTCTGAAATAGACATATTTACTCATGTTAGCATTACAATATGCTTTTTTGATGCAGAGGATTATTATTTCTCACCTAAATTTTTCTATGATAATGTAGTGGACATAAAAGCATTTGAGCTAGGTTATTACACTTGGCACGGATATACCTGCACTAGCCTTGGATATCCGTATACGATGCTAGAAGCAAAGCATAATGGATGTGTCTTTCAGGTGATGATTCTGATGAAAAATGGTGAATACGAAATTTCAATGGATGATGCGGATGTAAAAATGATTTTAGAAAGTCTTACACTAGCGAATTTATGAGGATAGATTATTAAGACAGATGCAATACTGGTAGCTATAAAATAATAAGTTTAATTTTGGAGGGATGTATAATGAAAAAAATATTTGCAATTATTTTAGCAGGAATCATGATTTTTTCTTTTGTTGCCTGCGGAAATGAAGAAAAAGTTGATAAAAACGACAAAAATGATAAAACCGATAAAGTAGACACTACAAAAGCACCGTCAGCTAGCGGGGATGCAGAGGCTAGCGAAATTAATACAATGCTGTTTTCTCTTTCTTATGATGACAGTATTTGGAAATATTATGAAGACGATATGGAAAACGAAGAGGATTATTGCTATGTTAATCTTCAAATCCTAGATCCTAACGATTCTGAATATTATTTGATTGATGCAGAAATTGAGGTGTCAATTGAAGAACCTTATGACTTTCGTGAGGATTTAGTATATTATGGATTTAACCAGTATGAATATGAGGTAAATAAGTCTTATGAAACGGTCAAAATCGGTGGCGTTGATCTTCTTAAATACGATGATGGAGAAGATACGCTTGTTTACTTCAATCGTATTGAAGGCGCAGGTGCGACGGTTTGTATCGAGTTTGATGTAGAGGATATAACTGATAGTCGTATTGGCGAGCTTCTCAAGGGTCTTACATTTACTTTTGAAGATATTGGTAATGAAGATGGCCCATGGGAATGGGAAGGTAAGGCATTTTCGACCGATGAACATAATGTAACAGCTGGCGCATTTACGATAAACTCAAAATTTATTCCTTTTGAGGAATATATATCTACATATGATACTTTTGACCACAGTATTGCTACTATAGGAGAAAAGATATATATTCTAGTTGACGGAGAGATTAGAGAGTGTCAATATGACGGTTCATATTTAGTATTTTTGAGAAAAATAGATCTTCCCGAAAATGATTATGAGGTTGTTCAAGCAACGTCTGATGGTTCTCTTTGGCTTAGTGGCTCTATGAATGATATACTTCGCATGAAAGATGGCGTTGTAATAAATACATATGAGGATATTTATAACCTTGCTATGCATCCATCAGGAGCATGGGGAGTTGATTATTTCACTTCAAGTGAATGTAAAATTGTTACTTTTAATGGTGATAAATACACTACAACGCCTATAACTTTTAAGGAAGCAGACACAATTATGAATGTATGTGTGGATGAAAACAATATTTACATATGTGCAAGTGCTGCAGATGAAAGTGGTCATAAGGTGTTTGTTTATGACAAAACAGGTGTTCTTCAAAAGACACTTTGTAATGCGGAGGGTGAAGGACTTGGTAGTATTACATTTGTAACTCAAACTCCAAACGGATATATTGGCTTTGATGGAAATATGAGAGATGTAATTCTTTGGGACAATAATGGTGCTTTTCTTGCGGAGATTTCGGATGGTGATTTGTTTGATACGAGCTATCCATGGTTCTGTTCATCTACTGTTTTTTATGACGGTAGTATTCTTACCCTTATGACAGATGAAAGAGAGGATAAATCAGCAACTGAGGTAATTGTGTTTCAGGTTAAGGGTTTTTGAAATACAAATATTTGACAAATTAGATTAATAGAAACATTCAGAAAAAGACCGTACATTTTGAGGCGATCACAAAATGTTAGTTTTTTTAAGCGTAGCAGTTTTAATGACTGCTACGCTATTGTTATGTAGCTATGGCAGATAGTCTGTATTCAACAGGCCTCATCCAACCGATTTTCTCTTTAATACGTTTTAAATTGTAATACATAATGTATTTTTCAATAGCTTCTTTCGATTCACCAAAATTGTAATATGTATTTCCATAGTACATTTTAGTTATTAAGGACAAAAATTGATTATATAGTTGTAAAAAAAATAAATTTTGATATACTTTGGAATAGTAAAATGTTGGAGGTGAATTTAAATGGGTAGTATTGGAGTGTTATTTATATATATAATTGCGCTCGTTATTGCAATTGTTATTGATTATATAGTTGCAAAACAGTTTTCATATATTGCAGAAATGAAGGGGCATAGAGGTAGTACGTATTTTTGGTTTACTTTTATACTTGGTGTTGTTGGAATGTTGATGGTTGTTGCTTTGCCTGATGTTTCTAGAAAAGAAAGCTATCAACCCTCTATGTGTAATACAACAGATAAAGATGCATATAACGAATCGCGCCCAATAGGAGCTGATGAGTGGAAGTGTACCTGTGGCAAGATTCATAAGAATTATGAGAGTTCATGCGTCTGCGGTGTTAAAAAATTTGAAGCAAAGGCTTTACAAAATGATTAAAAGCATACAGTTGGAAAATATATCGATAAATCTGAAAGATTAATTTGTATATTGAATAGATAGGCTAATATCTAGATTAAAGTCTTGAGTAAAAGACCTCACATGTAATTGTGTGTGGTCTTCTTTTATACATGTAATTATCTTGTAATTACTGACAAGCTTTATAATTATTATACTTTGTGTATACATTTTTTGTAGAAAAAGTTGGATTTTTTTATGAAATAAGAAGCTATCATAGCGTTATAAATTGCTCTGATTTTTAGAAAATGAAAAAATTATTTTATATTCTAAGCTTTAGGTGATGCTCGGAATCGACAGCTCATTGTCTTAAGGCTTGTGGGCTATAGAAACAAAAATAATTTTTGGTATACTTATAAATGTGAAATTAAAAGGTACAGAAATTATTTGGCACAATATGTATGAAAGGTTAGGATAATTAATATGAGCAAATATGTAATAGTTGATTTAGAAATGTGTAAGGTCCCTTATAGAGCAAGAAAAAATAAAAGTAAAGGGGCAAATGAAACTATTCAAATTGGGGCAGTATTGCTAGATGATTCTTTTGAAATTGTTGATAATTTTGTTACATATGTTGCTCCTCAATATGGATTTATAGATGCGTTTATTAAAAATCTTACAGGCATTAGCAGAGCTGATGTCGCTAATGCACCTAGCATGGAGGATGCGTTGAAAGCGTTTGTTAAATGGGTGCCAGAAGACACAAGGGTTGTTTCGTGGAGTGATAATGACAAAATTCAAATTCAACATGAAGTTAAAGATAAGTGCATTGTTATTGATGGCTTAGATAAAATACTAGACGAATGGATAGATTGTCAAAAATTATTCAGCGAAAAAATTAATAACAAAAAGTGTTATAAATTGTCAGAGGCTTTGATTGCAGCAGATATTTTTTATAAGGATGGGGAGCATGACGGACTTGTAGATGCTTATAATACAGCACTTTTATTTGCAAAGATGGAAAAGGAAAATGAATTTGTGCTAAATCCGTATTATAAGTGTGCAATTACAAATGAAAAGGAAAGCTGCGTATGTTCACTTGGGAGCTTGTTTGAGGGAATAGATTTGTCTGGTTTTGCGATAGCATAAGTGGCAAATTATAAAAAATATTTCTGTATATTGGTCAGTTTTGATATATATAATTGATTGACATAAAACATATTTGCCTAACAATTTAGTTGCTTTTCTAACTAGAATATATTTAAATGTATTTAGGATTTTTTGAATTATGTAATGCTTTGTTAATATGAGCCTCAATTTGTAGCACTAATTAATAGACTAAAATAAAGTCGTATTTTAGATTAGTCGATAAAACAGCTTTTAGATTTAATAGAGAAATGTTAATGAATTATATATAACTATGTGTGTAAAGCCGTATATGCCAGATGACATGAAGATAGCTCTTAAAAATTTGATATAACAAAGGATAATGCTTCTTGATGCAAGTAGGTAGTGTAACAATTTTTGTAAAATTGTGTTTTCTTTACTATTGTGATAATATTGGTTCTAATAATTCTAACTCGTATATTATTTTAACCCGTATTGAGATGTTAGATTTATCAAAAAAGTTGCTATTGGAGATGTAATCATGCTCGTTTATGACGGAATAAAAACAGATTTTTTAAGAAGTGTTGAATTAGATACAATTGCATATGAGATAGAAGAAAATATTTATGAAAAAATGAATCGCCGTACAGTAAAGAATGAGTTTCGCGCGTGGGAAAACTCACTTGAGTATATGTACAAGGTACTAAATGATGATAAAATTCCAAACAATGCAGGAATTGCAATTGAATATAATATTCCGCAGACATCAAAACGTGTAGATTTTCTAATATCAGGTTACGACAGTAATGATCATGGTAATGTGATTATAGTTGAATTGAAGCAATGGGATTACATAAAATCAATAAAAGGAATGGATGGTTTGGTTGAAACTTATACAGGTAATGCTGTTAGACAGGTGGTTCATCCGTCTTATCAGGCATGGTCATATGCTATGTTGATTAAGGATTACAATCAGGCTGTTCAGGAAGGTAATATTGATTTGCATCCATGTGCATATTTACATAATTACCGACGTGTTGACAACGATCCTTTAGATGAAAAGCAATACAAAGTATATTTGGATGATGCACCTGCTTTTGGAAGAGGTCAGGTTGACGAGCTTCGTGCATTTATCAAAAAAAGTGTTGTTAAAGGAGATAATAAAAAGTTACTCTATTCGATTGAAAATGGAAAAATTAAACCCTCAAAAAGCCTTCAAGAATCCATAAGCAAAATGTTAAAAGGCAATAGAGAATTTGTAATGCTTGATGAACAAAAGGTTGTGTATGAAGAGATTTTAAAGGCATCAAGAAAGTCTGTTAAAGATAGCAAAAAAAGAGTCATAATCGTTCAAGGCGGTCCTGGTACGGGTAAAACGGTGGTAGCAATTAATCTTCTGTCACAATTGACTAATGAAGATCAATTTTGTCAATATGTTTCAAAAAACAGTGCGCCCAGAAATGTTTATCAAAAGAAATTAAAAGGAGAAATACGCAAAAGTAGTATTGATAACATGTTTAAAGGCTCTGGAATATATACAGAAGCTCAAAGCGACATTGTAGATACTATATTAGTAGATGAGGCACACAGATTAAATGAAAAATCGGGAATGTTTCAAAATCTTGGAGAAAATCAGATAAAAGAAATAATAAATGCGGGAAAATGTTCTGTTTTCTTTATAGATGAAAGCCAAAGAGTAACTTTAAATGATATTGGAAGTGTGGATGAAATTAAACGATGGGCTAAATATTCAAAGGCAGAAATAATTCAAATGGAACTGATTTCGCAATTCAGATGTAACGGCTCTGATGGATATTTAGCATGGCTTGACAACATGCTAGAGATAAGAGAAACTGCTAACTGGAGCATGGAAGGTATTGATTATGACATTAGAATTTTTGATTCACCGCAGGAAGTGAAAGATATTATTCTTGATAAAAATAAAACGAGCAAAAACAGAGCAAGAATATTGGCTGGTTATTGCTGGGATTGGATTAAGGATGGTGCCAATGATACAGATGTCCATGATATACAAATCGGTGATTTCGGAATTAGCTGGAATTTAAAGAATACTACTACTTTTGCAATAGATGAAACATCTGTAAATGAAGCGGGATGTATTCATACATCACAAGGCTTGGAATTTGATTATGTGGGTGTGATTATTGGTGATGATATGCGTTATAAAAACGGAAAAGTTGTGACCGATTTTACTAAAAGAGCTAAAACGGATCAGTCATTAAAAGGCATAAAAACAATGTATAAGGAAAATCCTGAAAAGGCGCTTAAAGTGGCTGATGAAATCATCAAAAATACATACAGAACGCTTATGACGAGAGGAATGAAGGGCTGCTATATTTACTGCGTGGATAAAGAATTAGCAGATTATATAAGAAGTAGCTTAAATAGAAAAAATTCATAAGGAGAAAAGAAATGAAAAAGGAAACAATAGAACAGGTTTTGAAATTTAGAGATGACAGAAATTGGAAACAATTCCATAATCCAAAGGATTTAGCAATTTCTATAAGTTTGGAAGCAGCGGAGCTCCTTGAGGTTTTTCAATGGAGCGCTGAAGATACAGTTTGTGTAGAGAAAAAGGATAAGATTAAAGAGGAGCTTGCAGATGTATTAAATTACTGTATCTTAATGGCAGATGCATGCGGTCTTGATATGGACGAAATTATCGAAAATAAAATTAAGCGCAATAATGAAAAGTATCCTGTAGAAAAGGCAAAAAACAGCGCAAAAAAATATAACGAGCTATAGGAGATAAATTTATGAACATCGAGTGCATCAATATTGACTTCACAGTATGTAAAGTCAACGATTTATCAAAAGTAAATTTTGATTCAGATTTTATATTCGTAAGCAAAACTGACGATGAGCTTTCTGTTGTTTGCCCGATTACCGATATTCCTACAAATACAATTTACAGGGAAGACGGCTGGCGTGCATTGAGAATCGTTGGAACACTCGATTTTTCTCTTGTCGGCATAATCGCTAAAATATCTACATTACTTTCAGAAAATCAAATTCCTGTGTTTGTAATTTCTACATATAACACCGACTACATTTTGATCAAAAAAGAAAAAGAAGCAAGAACGATTGAAATATTAAGTAAATCGGGATATAAAATATTAAAATAAAAACACATAGCATTATGTTATGCGGATTATTTAAAAATTATAAATTAGGAGACATAGATGCAAACCATCGAGCAGGCTTTAGAAAAATTAAATAATTCAAAATTTAGAAGCAGCTTTAAGCTTACTAAAAAAGAATTGTCGTATATAGACGAAAAGGGCATGGATGTTATCCGCTTACATGCGGCAGATTTTGTAAAAACAAGACTTGCACCGGCAAATCCGCATAACGACGGAAAGCAAACACCAATGCATGGTCATCCTGTTTTTAAAGCAATGCATGCAACCGCTTGCTGCTGCAGAGGATGCATGCAAAAATGGTATAAGGTCAGACCAGACAGAGCGCTTACTGAAGATGAACAAAGAAGAATAGTGAATCTACTTATTGCTTGGATTGAAATGAATAAATAACAATAATTTAAATTAGTGGCAAATATGTTAGCTGAATGAAAGTCAATATTCATTCAGTTTTTTTATAATTTATTATTTTAATAAAACTTAAACATTTCAAAAACAACATAAAAACATCAATAAGATATGATACTCTCACAAAATTAATAAAAGGAGGATGCTGATATGTCTAAAATTGTGGGAGTAAACGAAAAAATCGCAGACGGTATAGTTAAAAGGTATAAAATGATTGAATATGATGTGGTAGGAGGGTACAAAAAAATTGAAAAAGGTGTAGTAGATGGTTTTGGTAAGCTAACCAATAAATGTGTAGAAAAATTTTTTGCTAAAGAAGACGAAAGTGTAGAAGAAGCAAAGAAAAGATTATCAAGAGAAAAATAATATGCATTTGAAAAAATTATGAATTATATCAAATATAGAAAGAGGTAGTAATTATGAATAAAAACGATCAGGAGTTTATGGTTTAAAAAATTCGTACACAGTATACAGAAAAGGAAAATACAGATTTAAATGAACTAAAGGCATTAGATTCAAAGGTGAAACGTCCAGCAAACGTATTTGCGTATATCTTTGGTAGTATTGGCGCAATTATTATGGGTAGTGGAATGAGTCTTGTTATGACTGATGTTGCAGAAACAGTAGGAATTCAAAATCCTATGCTTTATGGTATTGTGATTGGAATTGTAGGTATGCTTATGGCAATCGTTAATTATCCCATATACAAAGGCATTTTAAATGCCCGACGCAAAAAATATGCTGATAGTGTAATTTCTCTTAGTAATAAAATTATAAATAAGTGATATTTTTTTGAAAATAACGAAAACGAAAACAATATATTAACAATTGGGTGATATAATGCATGGTAATCATAGAAAATTGCGGAGGTATCACCCATGTTTAAGATATTAGTTTTAGAAGATGATAAGGAACTTAATAAGACAGTTTGTTCTTTTTTGAACCAAAATGGATACGAAACTATAAGTTGTCTTAATGCAAATGATGCTTATGATGCGATGTATGATAATATGTTTGATCTTATTGTATCTGATATTATGATGCCGGGAGTGGATGGGTATGAATTTGCACGAAATGTTAGAGAAATAAATGAATATATTCCAATTATATTTATGACAGCTCGCGATGACATTGTGTCTAAACAAAGAGGCTTTCGTATAGGTGCAGATGATTATATGGTGAAGCCTATTGACCTTGACGAACTATTTCTACGCATCGGTGCACTTCTTAGACGTGCTAAAATAGCATCTTCTCATAAAATTGAAATTGGCAATTTTGTAATGGATGCTGATGAGCATACAGCATATCTTGGAAATGAAGAAGTAATTCTTACAAATCGTGAATTTAGTATTTTATATAAATTACTTAGTTATCCAAAAAAGACTTTTACAAGAACACAGCTTATGGATGAATTTTGGGACGCTGATACTGAAACTGCGCCAAGAGCTGTTGATGTGTATATGACAAAGCTACGTTCTAAGCTTTCCGCCTGCGAGGTCTTTGAAATAAGGACTGTGCATGGACTTGGTTACAAGGCGGTGATTAAATGAAGAAAACTACATTAAAGGATATATTAAGTTCTATTAATAGTTTTTTGTTGTTTTTTTTAACGGTTGGATTTATAGTATCATGCTGTATGATGCTGTTTCTAAGTATATTGGCTGATACAATGCAGATTACCTTTAGCGCAGAGAGTATTGGTGTTGCGGCCAAAACAACCTTTTGGAATGTGATTTTAATCACATTTCTTTTTAAATTAGCGGACTATATTCGCCGTAAGATAATGGTAGATCGTCCTACAAAGACTATTACAGAAGCAACGGAAAAAATTATGTCTGGTGACTTCTCTGTTAGAATAAAGCCAATGCAAAGTTCTGGTATGGAAGGCTTTAATCAAATTGCTATGGCAATCAATAAAATGGCTGAAGAATTATCTAGCGTAGAAACATTGCGGACAGATTTTATTGCAAATGTATCGCATGAAATGAAGACTCCTCTTACGGTAATACAAAATTACGGAACACTATTGCAATCTGTTGATTTAGACAAAGAAAAACGCATGGAATATGCAAAAGGCATAGTAGATGCTTCTCATAGACTATCAGAAATGGTAACAAATATTTTAAAACTAAATCGTCTTGAAAATCAAAAAATTTTTCCTGAAATTGCAAGCTTTAACTTAGGCGAGCAGCTTTGTGAATGTTTATTGCAATTTGAAAATGTATGGGAAATGAAAAATATTGAAATAGATACCGATATTGCAGAAGATGTTTTTGTGAAAGCAGATGCTGAGCTTTTGTCTTTGGTATGGAATAATCTGTTTTCTAACGCTTTCAAATTTACTGAAAATGGTGGAAATGTTTCGTTGAGTCTTACGACTGACACGGATTATGCAATTATTAAAGTTACGGATAGTGGTTGTGGAATGAGCCCTAAAGTAGGTGCACACATTTTTGAAAAGTTTTATCAAGGCGACACCTCTCACTGCGTTCAAGGTAATGGTTTGGGTCTTGCACTTGTTAAAAGAGTAATTGATATTATGCAAGGTGAAATAAGTGTAGAAAGTATTGTCGGAAAAGGTTCGACATTTACTATTAAAGTACGGAGGAACTGATATGGATTTGAAGAAGCTCATAAAGGCTATATTATTTCCTCACATTTTTATCATGATTATTCTTGTTCCCATTGCAGTAGTATTTTTAGTATATTCGATGTTACTTCTAGGAACTGAGACGATTGTATCTATTTTTTCGTATGTGCTGGCTGCTTATACATTAATGATATGGTGCTTTAGGATGCCGGCTATAGTAAAAAGCTTTAAAAACTTTAAAGAGAAAAATAAATATATAAAAATTTGGCAAAGTGAAACTAGACTAAGAGTAAAGCTTTTTCTTTATGTGTCGTTAATTTATAACATTGCTTATGCATTATTGCAATTGGGAATGGGCTTATGGCATCATACTTTTTGGTTTTGTTCTTTAGCCGGATATTATTTTTCTTTAGCAGTTATGAGATTCTTTTTACTGCGCCATACAAGTAAATACAGACCCGGAGAGAAAATATTAGAGGAACTAAAAAATATCGTATTTGCGGGATCATTTTTCTTATTATGAATCTAGCTATAGCCCTAATAATATTCTTTATGGTTTATTGGAATAGAACATTTCATCATCATGAAATTACTACCATAGTGTTGGCTACGTATACATTTACATCACTAACTTTTGCTATAATAAATATCGTAAAATATCGAAAGTATAATAGTCCGGTTTTTATGGCTTCAAAAGCAATAAGCCTGGCATCGGCATGTGTTTCGATGCTGATCCTTGAATCAACTATGTTGACAACATTTGGAAAAGAAACAATGAGCTTGACAAAACGACATGTTTTATTAGGTATATCCGGTGGCGTAATATCTGTATTCATCATTTTTATGGCAGTTTACATGATAGTACAAGGAACAAAAAATATAAAGTTATTAAAGGCAGCAGGAGAATAAAAAATGGAAAATAAAGAAATATTTAAGTATACATATTCGGCAAAAGAGCAAGAGGAAATCATGGCTATTCGCGAAAAATATGTCGTGAAGAAACAGTCTGTAGACAAAATGGAACAGCTACGCTGTTTGGATAAAACTGTAACGAAAAAGGCAACCTCTATTTCATTAGTTTTAGGTATTGTCGGTGCATTGGTTTTGGGAATTGGAATGAGTTTTATAATGACGGATATCGGAAAAATGATTGGATTTTCAAGTAATATTGCTATGCTTGTCGGAATATTAATTGGGATTATAGGTATAGTGCTCGTTTGTGTAGCTTATCCCATATATAATTTCATTGTCAAAAAGGAAATGGAAAAAATTGCTCCGGAAATTATTAGACTTGCTGATGAGCTATTAAAGTTTAGATTGTAAAAAATATAAAGTACACTATAAAGTATACTTTGCTTTTGGGAATATTATTTTCTCGTTGTATCGAAAATATATTTATCGAATCTTACATTTGTGTTAAAAAAACATGAGTTTATATAGGAAATTGAATAGATTTTTTTGTTAAATTTTACAATTTATAGAGTAATATAATGAAGACTCTCATTGCAATATTTGGGCAGTGTGATATACTATGCACATTAAAATTATAAAATAGGATAAAAAATAATTGGGGGTGCATAGTAAAATTATGAGTAAAAAAATGTTTAAAATATCTACAACACATATTATTTTGTTAAGCTTTTTAATAGCAATAATGGTTGGTACACTATTACTTTCACTTCCAATAAGCTCAGCTAATGGCAATGCAAATTCTTTTTTGGATGCCCTTTTTACCGCAACAACATCAGTTTGTGTAACTGGATTAGTTGTAATACCGACAGTTACGTCATGGAGTATTTTCGGACAGCTCATAATTTTGATATTAATTCAAATTGGTGGACTTGGTGTTATAACAATCATGTCAGGATTGATGATTCTTCTAAATCGAAAAATGGGTATATCTGACAGACTTCTTTTACAAGACGCTTTTAATTTAAATTCACTTTCCGGACTCGTTAAATTTGTTAAAAAGGTTATGGTGGGAACATTTGTTATAGAAGGTATTGGCGCTTTGTTATATATGACAGTTTTTGTTCCTGAATTTGGATTAAAAGGGATATGGATTTCTATTTTTACATCTATTTCAGCTTTTTGTAATGCAGGTATTGATATTATTGCAGACAACAGCCTTTGTAATTATACTTTTAATCCTGTTATAAACGTTGTAACTAGTATATTGATTATACTAGGTGGTATTGGCTATGTTGTTTGGTGGGATGTTATTCGGGTTTTAAAGCATGTAAGGACAAAACGCGTAAAATTATTAAGAGATCTTACCTTGCATAGTAAAATTGCTATTACCGTTACATTGATTTTGATTTTTGTAGGAGCAGCCTTGATATTTGCATTTGAATATAATAATCCTCAAACTATGAGGGATTATACGCTTTGGCAGAAGATTGGAGTATCGCTGTTTCAATCCATAACCACAAGAACTGCTGGTTTTGCAACGATTCCTCAGGAAAATTTATCAAGTGCCGGTTCTGTTGTATGCTTGCTTTTGATGTTTATCGGTGGTTCTCCTGTTGGTACAGCTGGAGGAATTAAGACAGTTACTATTGCGGTGCTTATGTTATCTGCTTTTGCAGCTATACGTAACAAGGAAGATACAGAGATATTCGGCAGAAGGCTTACAAAACATGCTACAAGCAAAGCACTTGCTGTTACATGTATGTCGTTTTTAATTATGTTTACTTCGACGGTTTTGCTTTTGGCTGTAACAGATGCAAACACATTGGATGTATTTTATGAAACAGTTAGTGCTACGGCAACTGTGGGTCTTACAAGAAACCTTACAGCCTCTCTTAACAATGTTGGAAAATTTATTATTATAATAACAATGTATTTGGGTCGAGTAGGGCCTATATCACTTGCTGTTGCATTTAGACGAAGCAAGGACGAACAAAATTTTATAAGCAATCCTATTGAGGAAATAAGCGTGGGATAGGAAAGGAAAATTTTATGAGTATTAATAAAAATTATGCTGTGTTAGGTCTGGGAAGATATGGAAAAGCTGTAGCAGAAGAGCTTGTAAATAATGGCGCAGAGGTTTTAGCTGTTGATATTGACCAAAATAATGTTGATAATGCGATTGAAACCATACCTGTGTGCAAGTGCGCAGATGTTACCGAGCCGGAGGTGATTAGAAAGCTTGGCATATCCAACATTGACGTAGTAATTGTTGCTATGGCTGGTAATCTTGAAGCAAGCGTTATGGCTGTGACATTGTGCAAGGAAGCAGGGGTACCGACAGTTATTGCTAAATGCAGTAATGAGATGCATCAAAAGATTTTGAATCGTATCGGAGCTGATAAGGTGCTTTTCCCTGAAAAGGAATCTGGAATAAGACTTGCAAAAAATCTACTAACATCAGGCTTTTCGGAGATGATAGAGCTTTCTAATGAAGTATCTATGGTAGAAATTGATGTTAGGGAAGAATGGATTGGTAAAACCTTAGTGGACTTAAAGTTACGTAATAAATATTCTATCAATGTGGTTGCAATACGAAATAAAGATGAAATTACTACGACAGTTGATCCAACAATGCATCTTAAAGAGGGAATGCAGCTTATAGTTATTGCAAACACTTCTAAACTGTCGAAAATTATTAAGTAAAAAAATAAGCCATTGTCCTATTGAGATTGTTGACATTTATTTCAATAGGACATTGTGGCTTTGCTTTTTAAAATATAATCGTAGCTTACTTAGAACCGTAGAGAATAATTACTTCATATTCATGGAGGATAAATTCTCCTTCTAGTGTTTCATCATTTTCTACTTTTTTCCATGTTCGATTCGTTTTAAGCTTTTGCTTTTTTGAAGTGTGATTTTCGATGAATACGTAAAGTGTATCATCACAGTATCTTGTGTGGGCTGTAACTCCAAACGGAAGCTCGGCATCGAAGCCGGAAGTAATATGAGTTTCCTTAAGAATGTCTTTTATGAAATTTTGAACAAAGCTGCCATCGTCACGAAAACCAATATAGTATGCTTTGCCTTTGCCGTATTCGTTTACTGTAATAGCAGGTAAATCCTTATAAAAATCAGAAGTGTATACTGCAAGAGCTTTGGCTGTGGTTGTGTGCAAGATTTCGCAATAGTCGATAGCTTTGTATTCATCGCCGTTGTTTAGACGGACAACATTATACTCCTCGGGATAAAGTGTGTCGATTTCTTCGTTCCAAATACCAAATACCTTTGAAAGTCCAGCGCCAGGTAAACCACCTAAATGGCAGAGGTCGTTTTCATTTACCATACCAAGCATATAGGTCGAAATGAATGTGCCTCCATTTGCAATAAATCTTTCGATTTTCTTTGATAATTCGTCACTAACCATATAGCACATGGGTGCAATGATAAGCTTGTAATGGCTAAAATCATCATCTGGACCTATGACGTCAACATCGATTCCGGCATCCCATAGGGGAGAATAGAAGCTAGAAAGTGTTGGCATAAATTTTTTATCATGCAGGGCAAAGCCTTGAGAATCGTCTAAAGCCCATCTGTTTGACCAATCAAAATATAGACCTACCTTGGCATCAGTAAGGGAGCCGACAATAGCATCTAGCTTTTTTAATCTTTCACCTAGCTCGGCCACATCCTTAAAAACACGTGTGTTTTCGTTTCCTACATGGTCTACTACGGCACCATGGAATTTTTCTACACTGCCACGGCTTTTTCGCCATTGGAAATATTCAACGGCATCTGAACCGTGTGCAACTGTTTGTAGAGACGCTAGCATATGCATTTTGGGGCGTTTGAGCTTGTTAAAGGGCTGCCAATTGACATGACTTGGAGTTGATTCCATTATCATAAAGGGCTGTTTTTTTAGGCATCGCATCATATCATATTCCATGGCTCTGCTTTTTGCAGTTGCTAAGTCGTCAGCTTCATTGTTTTTCCAGGAAGGGTATACATCATCGGAAATAAAATCAAGCTCGTTTGCCAAAACTCTATAATCAAGCTCATAAAAGAAGCCCATAAAGTTTGTAGTAGTGGGAGTTTTCTTGTCAACTGTTCTTATGGCTGCAATTTCATTTTTCATAAAATCAGTGGTTTGATAAGTTGTAAACCTATGCCAATCAAGATTTAAACCATGAATAGAACGATCACTCTTGTGTGTCGGTGGCTCGATTTGATTCCAATCCGTATAATTATGCGACCAAAATGTGGTCCACCATTGTTCGTTAAGACAATCCAATGTTTTATACTTATCTTTTAACCAATTAATAAAAGCCTGTCTGCATTTTTCACAGTAACAAACAGAACCATATTCGTTTGAAATATGCCATGCCACCAGAGCAGGATGGTCCTTGTATCTTTCTGCAAGTCTTTTATTAATATTAAAAACTTTTTCTCGATATATTTCGCTTGTGTTACAGTGATTATGTCTATTGCCGAAGTGTATTCTTTCGAAGTTAGATTGTGTCTGCAAAACCTCAGGATATTTTTCAGCAAGCCATCTTGGTCTGGCTGCACTTGGAGTAGCGAGAATTATTCTTCCGCCTGCATTGTATACATCATCAAAGGCTTTATCTAAATGAGAAAAATCGTAAATATTTTCCTCGGGTTCAAGGACTGCCCATGAAAAAATACCCACTGTCATTTCGTTGCAATTAGCTAATTTGAAAAGTCTCATATCTTCTTCTAAGACATCTGGATAATTTCTCCATTGTTCGGGATTATAATCACCACCATGGAAAAAATGCTTAAAATTATCATTAATAAATTTTCTCATAAAAAACGCATAATCCAATTATCCTCTTTTGAGGTCAATGGATTATTCTCCTTTCTCCCAAATCTCTTGGGTTTTATTGAATACTCAATTATAAAATCTAAAGAACTTCATAAATATTATTTCTGAGTTTCATTTTTTAATTAGTCCATAATATGAATAATATACATTGTAGGAATGAAAGTCAATGTTTATTAATACATTATCATAAAGGTCTCATAAACGCACTATTTTTTGTTCTAATTTTCTTGACTTTTTGTGCTTAAGAATGTATACTTTTTTATCAAATATTATTTAGGAGATGACAGTATGGCATTTATTTACGACGAACCCTCATATACTTTTAGTGAGTATCTTTTACTTCCAGGCCTAACAACTAAAGATTGTACCCCAAATAAGGTTTCATTGAAAACTCCTATTGTTCGATTTAAAAAGGGAGAGGAATCTCCACTTTATATAAATATACCAATGGTGTCTGCTGTAATGCAGGCTGTTTCAGACGACAAGATGGCTATTGCATTAGCTCAATGCGGTGGCCTTTCATTTATATATGTGTCACAGCCAATTGATAAACAGGCTGAGATGGTAAGCAAGGTAAAGAAATACAAATCAGGCTTTGTGGTAAGTGCATCTAATCTTACACCAGAGCATACACTTCAAGATGTATTGAATATAAAGGCAAAAAATGGTTACTCAACTGTTGCTATAACAGAAGACGGCACACCAACAGGCAAGCTTTTAGGTATTGTAACAAGCAGAGATTACAGAGTTTCAAGAATGTCACCTGAGCTTAAAATTGCTGAATTTATGACTCCCTTTGATGAACTCATATATGCAAAGGATGGCATCACATTAAAAGAAGCAAATGATATTATTTGGGATAATAAATTAAATTGTCTGCCAATTATAGACGAAAAGGGACATTTGAAGTATTTTGTTTTCCGTAAAGACTATGAATCACATAAGGGTAATCCTTTAGAGCTCTTAGATAGTGAAAAGAGATATATGGTTGGTGCAGGAATCAATTCACGTGACTACAAAGAGCGTGTTCCTGAGCTTGTCAAAGCAGGCGTTGATATTGTTTGTATTGACTCCTCAGAGGGTTATTCAGAATGGCAAAAGGATACTATCGAATTTATAAAGACTGAATATAATGGTAAGGTGAAGGTAGGCGCAGGTAATGTTGTAGATGCTGAGGCATTCCGTTATCTTGCTGATTGTGGTGCTGATTTTGTTAAAATCGGTATTGGTGGTGGCTCTATCTGTATTACTAGAGAGCAAAAAGGTATCGGTCGTGGTCAAGCAACATCAGTAATAGAAGTAGCTAAGGCTCGTGATGAATATTTCCAAAAGACCGGAGAATATATCCCTCTTTGCTCAGATGGTGGTATTGTTCACGATTACCATATGACACTTGCTTTAGCAATGGGTGCCGATTTCCTTATGCTTGGAAGATATTTTGCACGCTTTGATGAAAGCCCAACAATGAAATTAAATATTAATGGCAATTATGTAAAAGAATATTGGGGCGAGGGCTCTAACAGAGCTAGAAACTGGCAAAGATATGATATGGGCGGAAGCAGTAAGCTTTCATTTGAAGAGGGCGTTGATTCTTACGTTCCATATGCCGGCTCGTTACGCGATAATTTAGATATAACATTAGGAAAAATTCGTTCTACAATGTGTAACTGTGGTTGGGATAATATTCCTGACTTCCAAAAGAACGCTAGACTCACCAGAGTTTCTTCAACCAGTCTCATTGAAGGTGGCGCTCACGATGTAATCTTAAAGGATAAAAATTATATAAATGTTAAATAAGGAGAGATTTAAAAATGGCAGACAAAAAGCCGACACATCTCACTAAAGAGGGTCTTAAGCATTATCAAGATAAGCTTGAGTATCTTAAGGGTGAGAAAACAATGGAAATTATCCAAAGAATCGAAATTGCGAGAGGCTTCGGTGATTTATCCGAAAACTCTGAGTATGACGATGCTAAGCGTGAACAACAGGAAAATGAAGCAGAAAAGCGCAGAATTGAAGAGATTCTAAAGAATTATATTCTTATTGATGAATCCGATTTGAATACTGATGTCGTAAGACTAGGACAATGTGTAACCTTGTATGATTATGATTTTGAAGAAGAGGTTGAATATTACTTAGTTGGTTCAACAGAAGCTGATCCTTTGGCAGGTAAGATTTCAAATGAATCACCTGTAGGTCAAGCTATTCTTGGAAAAAAGGTAGACGAAGAAGTAACTGTTGATACACTTGATGGTCCTGTAAAATACAAAGTTGTCAATATTCGAATTCCAGAGAAAAAGTGATTTGAAACTAAAATTTAGATAACAGGGAGGTTTTACCGCATGAATAAGGATGCCGGTATTAATCAAAATAACGAGAATTTAGACGCTCCGGAGCTTACAGCTCAAGAGCTTAATGAACAAGCGCAAATACGCAGAAATAAGCTTGAAGATTTAAAAAAAGCAGGAAAGAATCCTTTTGAAATAACTAAATATGATGTTACTCATTATTCTAAAGATGTAATAAATAGCTATGTTGAGCCTGAAAATGCAGACGATCATGCTGATGTAAATGAAGATGAATTACCTGTGGTTAGTGTTGCAGGTAGAATTATGCTTAAAAGAATTATGGGAAAGGCAAGCTTTTTCCATATTCAAGATAAGGATGGTAAGCTCCAAATTTACATTAAACGCGATGATGTAGGTGTTGATGCATATCAAGATTTCAAAACATATGACATAGGTGATATCGTTGGCATAAAGGGTACAGTTTTTAAAACTAAAACTGGTGAAATTACTGTTAAGACAAAAGAGATTGTTCTTTTGTGTAAATCCTTGCAGCTTCTTCCTGAAAAACGCCATGGACTTAAGGATCTTGATACAAGATACAGACAGCGTTATGTTGATCTTATTGTAAATCCTGAGGTTCGTGATGTATTTGTTAAGCGTTCACAGATTATAAAAGAGGTTCGAGCTTATCTTGATAATCGTGCATTCATCGAAGTAGAAACTCCTGTTCTTCACAGTATCGCAGGTGGTGCTGCGGCTCGTCCTTTTATAACTCACCATAATACTTTAGATATTGATATGTATTTGCGTATCGCTCTTGAGCTTCACTTAAAGAGATTGATTGTTGGAGGCTTGGATAGGGTTTATGAGATTGGTAGAGTGTTTAGAAATGAGGGTATGGACACAAAGCATAACCCAGAATTTACACTTCTTGAATTATATCAGGCTTATACTGATTATAATGGAATGATGGACATCACTGAGGGCATGATTCGTCATGTTTGTAATGCTGTTAATGGTACAGGTAAGATAGTATTTGGTGATGTTGAAATTGACCTTGATAAGCCTTTCAAGAGAATTTCAATGAGCGATGCAGTTCTTGAGTATTCAGGTGTGGACTTTAAAAATGTTAAGACTTTGGATGATGCTCGTGCATTAGCTAAAGAGCATAATATTGAATACGAGGATAGACATGCTATAGGTGATATATTGAATCTGTTCTTTGAGGAGTATGCTGAGAAAAAGCTTATTCAGCCTACTTTTGTTACTAATCATCCTGTTGATATTTCACCTCTTGCTAAGCGTATGCCAGAGAATCCTGACTACACAGAGCGTTTTGAATTGTTTATCATCGGTAGTGAATTTGCAAATGCCTTTTCAGAGCTTAATGATCCTATCGACCAGCGTGAGCGTTTTGAGCGTCAGGCTGCTTTAAAGGCTGCTGGTGATGACGAGGCTTGTGATGTAGATAATGATTTCTTGAATGCTCTTGAAATTGGTTTGCCTCCAACAGGTGGTATGGGAATGGGTATTGACAGACTTGTAATGCTTCTTACAAATACAAGATCCATTAGAGATGTTTTATTGTTCCCCACAATGAAGCCTTTGGATTAAGAAAATCCAGTAATATCAAGGGTTTTTCAGGGGTGTAAATAGTCAATCAGGCGAATTTACCCCAGTTTTACCCCAACCAAAAAGGGATTGCATTGCAATCCCTTTTTTTACTAAATTTCTTCATAAGATTTTTGGTCGATTTTGGGTGAGTGATATTGAGAATTTATAACCACAAGAGAGTCTTGTAAAAGGTGTTCGTACTCACTCAGAATCCTCTCTATGTTTTCAATGTCTTTGTTTCGTAGATGTTCCCCGACAGTCTGACTTTCGGAAACGATGTTTTTAGCGAGTGCCTTTATCTGCTGATTCTTTTCCTGCAGTCGCTTAACCTCTCGCTCCCTTGTTGCAGATTCTACGGCAACGAACATGGCAAAAACTAACTTGAACAACTTATTAATAAAGAAGTCATTACTGTATGCTATGTCATTCAGAATGGCAGTAAGATATTTTTTGCTGTCTTTGGCTCCTTGTCTCGCTCTATGGATTTCTTCATAGAGCGATTTCTTTTTATCTCGGTATTCTTGAAAATATAATGAAGTGGCAGAATTGAACTCCGCCCATGCATCTGCAATCAGTTGGTCGCTCCTTTGCTTGACCGCCTCTAATTCTGATACAGTCTGCCTTAATTCATCATTCTCCAAGTGTTCCATGTAAGCAACAGCAGAACCGCTATGAACAACATAGTCTATAAATCTGTCTTGCGCTGCTAATAATTGACCAGCCTGTTCTGAAACAAATTCGCTGTCTCGCTGTGCCTGAAATTCTTCCGTTGAGAGATGCACTTGGCTGTGTTTCCCAGCCTTTATAGTAATGCCTCTTTCGGCACACAATTTTTTTAGAATTTCTCGTTGCTCCATTTCCCATTTAGTTATGGCATTCAACCTCTTGCCGTCTGCCCCTTTTTCTTTATCTGATTCATAACCCATAGCAGAGAGTGCCTTTGTGAGACTTGCTTGCCTTTTTTGACCTCGTGAACACTCAGCCCAAAAGATTAAATCTGCATGGAGATGTATTGCTCCAGCCTCACCTGTATGGATTGAGGCATTATACAGAAAGACATTCGGATTCTTAGTTCTGAAATCTTCAATATACTTCAACAGGATTTCTTTCGCTGTCTCTTGCATATCTCCACCCATACAAAACTCCAAATTTTCTCTTTTTGAACCGAGTCCAAGAATTAATTCATATGCGGGCTTGACTGCTTTTCTGTGCTTCCTGATTTCTGATGCAGAAGCACCGCTATGTAGAAGTTCGGCTATTTTCTCCTGTTCTTTCTGCTGTGCGGTCTGTAATTTAGACAAATACGATGTGTGTCGCCTGTCTTTTCTGATGGAAGAATTATAGGAATTAAAACTCTCCGAAAATAAAATTTCGTATGCCTGTTCTAAACTCATGTTATCAGGCGAGTACCAGTTATGTTCTTTTTCATATTCTGCATTGGCATGAGGCACAGGAATTGTCCTGTTGTTGTGCTTCTCGTTAAATCTACTCCCCATGTGAAATGATAATGTGCAAGTTGTTCCCATTTGTAATCACTCCTTTCTGATTTCTAAGGTAAGTATGTTGTTTGCTGTTTTTGTTCTGACAAAAAAGCACCCAATGCTAATTTGTCGCCGTCGGCAACAAATTACGGGCTCTCCGAGGGTACAACTTTCGCACAGTACATTCTCCGATTAACAGTATTGAATGTCATTCTTATATCAAGAGCGATACAGCAGTATCGCCACGAAAGGAGAACAGCATGACTGATTTAAGAATCTACTGCACCGAGGACTATAAAAAGCAAGTCAAGACTGCAGCTGTCCAAAAGGGTGTGTCGGTCAGCGATTTGCTCATGGAGATTGTTCAGAGAACGATTCCGCAGGAAGACACTTGTGCTGACCTGACTGTTGAACTGGAACATATCAACACCACACTTGCAACTCAAGGTGGGCGAATGACCGCAGAGGAACGACAGGTATTAAAAGACCGCAGAATAGCGATTAAGCAAATTATTGAGAGAGGAGAAAGAGAACATGGATAAAACAGACAGAACAGTAACCATCAATATTCTTGATTGGTTGGAAGAAGATGCAAAACAGGAACTCCGAAAAGAAGAGCGAGCCGATTATCTGAAACTAAAAACCAAAATGGTAAAACTGAAAACAGATGCAATTTTGGAAATGTATCGTTCCATTCAGGAGAGCAAAGACGATAGAGACAAATGCCTTGAAGCACTCGGCAAAGTACATCTTTGCTACCGTTTAGGGTTCATTACCAAAACAGTTTATTCAGAGTATCGTGATTATCTTCGCAAGAAAGTTCAGGAGCAGACCGACTGGAAAGCACTTTACGATGATTTGCAACAGCATTATGAGCGACAACTGGAAGAGAGCGAATACTGGAACAAGGAGTATGAAAGTGTCGCCTGTGCCTTTGATGACCTCATAAAAGATACCGACGAATAAGAAATTAACCGTGGAAACGAATCCACGGTTTTTCTTTTATGATTCATGTTGAAGTTGGGGGTTTACTAAATTTTCTCATAAGTATTCCAAAATGAAAAGGTTATGAGTAAATTTAAAAAAATATTCGGTCGGTCATATTTATATGCGAAACCGCAAATCGCTGTTTCAAAAATAAATAATAAAGGAGACCGTATAATGAATTACGAAATTTACGAAGAAAAAGAATCATTTATTCTCTATTCATCATTCTATCGCCTTCACTTTGCTGATTTGACCAACGAGGAGAAAGGTATATTGATTGACTGTATTTTTCAATATACTCTGACAGGACAAACAGATTTTGAGGTATTTGAAAGAGACAGAGGATTAAAAGTATCATTCAGAAGCATGATTGATGCGATTGACCGCAATAATGTGAAATGGGCAGAATCTAAGGAACGAAGAAGCAACGGAAATAAGAAAGCATGGGCAAAAAGAAAATTGGGCGATAGTAGAACCATAGAAATGCCTAATGACAGTTTTATTACTCTAAAAGGAAACATTGCAAATATGCCAGCCACATTTGATGAAATCAAAGACAGGACAGGCATTAATAACTATGAGGAAATCCGAAATTTTGTAGAGTATTGTAATCTTCATTCATGGTGTGAGCCGTTAGAGGTACTGAAAAAAGGCTATGAGGAAATTTTGTAAATGGAATGCATAGATTCTATGGATTTAATGGAATCCATAAATTGCACATTCTCCCATATACATTCCATTAGCATTGACATCTCCATTGACATTCTCATAGACATATTTCATTGACATTAGCACAACGAGATGTTTTTTGGGAGAATGACTGCTACAAAAAGTGCATAAAGGTAAGGGCATCGGGTTTGATACCGATGCCCTTTTTCCTTGCTACTGATAATGGTTTGCATAGGAGTCGCTTCTCTAATGACTCTTATAAATGATTTATGCACTATGGGGTGTTCTTCATCCAAGAAAAAAGGTAAACACACGGCACTTTGATGGTGGTTAGGTATGTGGTGGTTTTTTAGGTCGCCTCGCTGATACTTGGCTACTTACCGCGAGTGTAGTTGAAGATGCCCACAGGCATCTGAACGGAACGACCGACCGTTTTACAGAACGGTCGCTTAATTAAAACATTATTATCTCTTTAGGAACATAACAAAAAGAAACAGAAATAATCACATAGAATTGCGATTCACAACGAGGAACGATTTGCATTGAGATATGGGGATTTACTAAATTGTCTCATAAACATTTATGGGTTGTAGTAAACAGTAGAAAATTTCACAAATCTGTGCTATAATGTAATCAGTATGATAAACTTGAATTTACCGTATGCCGGTTATATTCAGAAAGAGCCAATATTATGGAATTTAACGAAAAATTACAGGAACTCCGAAAGCAAAAAAGACTTACACAGGAAGAACTTGCTGTGGCTCTGTTTGTGTCCAGAACTGCTATTTCAAAATGGGAGTCAGGCAGAGGATATCCAAATATAGATTCTTTGAAAGAAATCTCAAAGTTTTTTGGGGTAACAATTGATGAACTGCTGTCTGGTGATGAATTGCTGACTATAGCGGAAGAAGATACCAAGCAAAAGGAAAAGCATTTTTGTGACTTGGTATTTGGATTGCTCGATTGTAGTGTTGCAATGTTTTTCTTTCTGCCGTTCTTTGGGCAGAAAGCAGATGCGATTATACAGGAAGTGTCTCTTTTATCCCTTACCGAAATCACACCATATTTGAGGACGGCATATTTTGTTGTTGTAATTGGAATTATAGTATCTGGAATTTTAACCCTTGCTCTGCAAAATTGCTATCAAACATTTTGGGTGAAGAATAAAAGTAAAATATCGTTAGCATTAAATGCAGTTGGAGCACTACTTTTTATCATTAGTTCGCAACCGTATGCAGCAGCATTTCTGTTCATATTCTTGGTAATAAAGGTGTTAATGCTCATAAAATGGCAATGATACGAAGAGTATCATCGTTGTGATACCCTGTTTCTTGTGGTTGTTCATACCTTCTCTTAAAGTGTGTTTAGGCGAGAGCCAAATACAAAAAAGGTAGGTTGAACAAATGAAAAAAGAAAATCAGAGAAACTTTTGCATTGCAACATGCATGCTTTTAGCATTTTTGTTATGGACGGTAGCAATTCAATTTGTTGATGTGGAAGCAATCGGACCACAAGAATCATCTGTTGGATTTGCAACGATTAACCAGTTCGTGCATAACCTTACAGGTGTGCATATGTCCCTGTATACTATCACAGATTGGTTGGGTTTGGTG
>JAZNOJ010000062.1:0-9380 GCA_045580735.1 Candidatus Egerieisoma sp.
ATTGTCTTAAATCTATTTGTTATACAAATCATTTATAGTTTAAAATTAAATCTTAAATGATCTAAAATAATATTAGCTACCGTATCAATTTAATTGGTGCGGTAGCTTTTTTATCTTGGGAAATATTTCCGAAAATTTGCATAATAAGACAACATATGATAATCTTTAATCAATATATTCTTAATTTCTAGCTAGATGTTGTTAAGGGCCAAACGGCACATCCGTGCCATTTAGCCCTCTTTAAAACCGAAAAATAATTTTTATCACTTCTTAAAATTTATGCAGTATTACTCATATTGCTAATATTCTTCTTTACAAAAATACAAATAAATGACAACAGCTTTATGCTTTTATTTCTTCGTGCTCATCATCACCTATATTGTTATTAGGTTGCGAAACAACACGTTTTCTTTCTAAAACATTTATCTCATCAATGCTACATACCAACAAATCTGTTTCTGTTTCATTATCAAGTCTAACCTTTACGGTTTCGCGTAAAAGATTTACCTCGCTAACAATACCCTTGCCCCTTGAGGTTTCTACCAAAGAACCCACACCGGGCATTCTGCTTATAGCATCCTCATAGGCTTCTTGTTCATACTTTAAACAACACATTAATCTTCCACAAGTTCCAGATATTTTAGTTGGGCTCAAAGACAAGCCCTGTTCTTTAGCCATTTTTATAGAAACAGGCTGAAATTCACCCGTAGCCGATGCACAACAAATAACTCTGCCGCAAATACCGAGTCCACCCACTGCTTTTGCTTGGTCTCTTACGCCAACCTGTCTAAGCTCTATTCTCGTTTTGAAAACAGAAGCTAAATCCTTTACAAGCTCTCTAAAATCTATTCTTGTATCAGCAACAAAATAAAATAATATCTTATTTGCATCGAAGGTATATTCCACGTCTATCAGTTTCATTTCTAGCTCATGCTTTGCAATTTTTTCATTACATATGTCAAAAGCTGTTTTTTCCTTTGATATGTTATCATTATGAATCTGTATATCTTCTTCAGTAGCTATTCTAATAACATTTTTAAGAGGCAAAATCGCTTCGCTCTCATCTATTTCCTTTATACCAGAAACAACATTTCCAAATTCAATACCTCGAGCCGTTTCTACTATTACTCCCATTCCCTGTTCAATTTCAAAATCCATAGGATCAAAATAATACATTTTGCCTGAATTTTTAAATCGAACACCTACTACCTTTACCATATATCTCCTCCTGTAAACGAATCACAAGCATATCAGTTGCTAATTTATAATTTACATTTTTACTTAACATTTGCCATGCCTTGTTAATTATCTCGACACAGCCCTTTGCCTTATGATAATCTATTTTTTCACAAATATGAGCCAATCTGTCGGCATACTGTGCATTTTGAATAGGTACACGCCTGCCATAGCGACCCAAAATCATTATATCTCTCATGATAGAAATTAATATAAAAAAATAAATTTCTTTGTTTTCTGCATTAGCTGCAAATTTACTCTCAAATTCACATATTGCCTTACCTTTTTTACTATATAAAAGTTCAAGACCATCAATAATCTCGTTACATGCTTTTTTATATTCTTCTATCGTAACCATCGAAAGGGCTCTGCCAATTATACCATCAGCATATTCACATAAAATATCCTCGTCTATCTCCTTTTCTGGATATTTTTCCTTAAATACCCATTTTATTTCATCATCTGTGTATCTTTTAAACTCAATTTTTACTATTCTGGACTTTATAGTATCTATTATCTGATTATTATTCGAAGAAAGTAAAATCATTATAACATTTGATGGAGGCTCTTCCAATATCTTTAAAAGAGCATTTTGTGCCTGAATTGTCATCTTCTCAGCATTTTCAAAAATAAAAATTTTTCTTCTGCTTTGTGTAGGCGCAGTCATTACTTCCTCTTGTACAAATCTAACATCACTTACACCTATTGTTGCTTTCTTTTCTTGTCTTTGTATTCTAATTATATCGGGATTTGTTTCTGCTTTATTTAAAGCACAACATTTACAGCTTCCACACGGATCAACCTGACTGTTTTGACATGTCAAATAATACGAAAAGTACTCCGCAAAGGTTTTCTTTCCTATTCCATCAGGTCCGCTAAACAAATAGGCATGACCTATCCTATCTGCTTGCAAGCTTTCAAGCAAAAATCTCTTAACTTCTTGTTGCCCAACTAGATTATCTAAAGTCATATATCAAAATTTCACAAAACGATCAACATCTATCACAAAAACAGTAGCTCCTCCTACCGTTACTTCAATCGGGTAAGACATATACCCCATTGTACCTGCTGATGTCATTGCTGAATTAACTGTTTCCTTTCTCGTTTTGGATTTACTTTCTATAACAGACAACACCTTTTCAACACCTTCATCATCCACACCTATCATGAGTGTTGTGTTTCCGGCCTTTAAGAAGCCTCCTGAAGAACACATTCTAGTAACTCTAAAGCCCTGCTTATTTAATTCAGCCATTACCTTTGAAGAGTCGTCATCATGTACTATCGCTATAAGTAATTTCATGTAAAATCCCCCTTGTTTTATTTTTTATTAAGTACCAAAAACATTATGTTTATAGTGGTGATGTCACAATCCTAACTTCAGAGCAGAAATTTCCTTTATTTCTAATTCTATTTCTTTTTCTATACGTTTCGTATCCTTTCTAATATCGTCTGCAGTTTCCTCAGGCTTAACATAATTATGTTTATCCCTACGATTATTTCGAAAGTTTTCACTACGCTGCTTAGGATGCGAATTTTGTTTGTTTTCATTAGAGATTTTAATCTCCTTTTGTTCATTACGTGGCTTTTTTTGAATGCTTTCACTATTTCCTTCACTGAATGCCACCTTGTCAATTTTATTAATATTCTTTTGTGACACATTATCCTCTGTTGTATCATTTTTAGGATTTTTAGGTGCCTCTTTATTTGTATTGGAATTTTTATCTTGGCGATTATGCCCTTTAGAATAACCAGGTCTGCTATTAAAGTTACGTTTAGGATTATATTTTGGTTTTCCTGTATTATTTTGATTTTCTTTATTTGTTTGATTATTAGAACGATTTTCGTTTTTAGGTGTAGTTGAACCGCTATTATCTGCTTCCACTATACTCATCCTTTCTCCTGGTTAAATTTTGTTTTAACTATCGCTATTACTTCTGATGTCGCACTATCTGTAAATGCAGCATATTCGTCGTTAAAGTGAACCTTATACTCACCATCTGCAGCCTTCATATTATAATAAGCATTTAATGCAACATCCTTAAAACTTTGTACCAAATCATCTGTCTTGTAAAAAAGACTATCTCTATATAATTGCTCAGAGGATTGATACAATATTGGCTCATCTATATCAGAATTGTATTGTTCAATCATTTCAGGAAGTATTGTACATGAAATCAGGCAACATGGTTTCCTATATTTTCCTAGTTTGTACTTATCTGCAGGTATTATACTCTTATTATATAAATCGCCAAGCTCTCCTAAAAGTGAGTTATCTACAATATACGCACGACCCTCTGGCACTGTTAACTTAATCATTACATAGCCATCTCTCGATTTATCACAATCGTTCGGATGTAAATACGCCTCAAAGCATGGTATATCCATTCCGTGTAAATTTATATTTTTGGTCAAACGATTGCTTAATAACAAACCGCATTCTATTATTTCCTCCGCTTTATCAGCCGGAACTAAACAATATACTTTCACGCGCACTTCTCCATTTCAAAATTGCTTATAACCCTCTGCATTATATAATTTTTTTAACAAAAAATCAATGCCCTACAAAGCCAAAATACTAATCAGCTAGACGTCTTTTTACGACAGCCTCTGTTGTGTTGGTCAAAACAAGCTCATTATGCTGGTTATATACATGAATTGTCATTTCAACCAAACCGTTTTTTTCATTTCTTTCCTTTTTATTTGTAATAACGCATTTGCCTCTTAAAATATCGTTAGCAAATACTGGCTTATGCCACTCAATTTTCGTAGACTTACCCGCTATCAATTCTTCTTTAAACAAATCCACCTCTAAATATTTTGCCCACACAGACATAAACGACATAACTCCTGGTGCTATCAAAGCACCAAAGTGTGTTTTTTTAGCGTATTCCTCATCTGTATGAAGCGGTATATTATCATATAATTTTGCAAAAGCTATCATCTTTTCCTTCTCAATAACTACAGGTGGGATTTCCATTTCATAATTTAGTTTAACATCCTCAAAAAACATTCAATCATCTCCGAATATTATTTTACCACAAATCAAAAAAATCAAACAAAAAAATAGAATTTTTGTATTTCCTTTTAATATCAATAATTGATATTAAAAAAATATTGTGTTATCATATAGATTAGGTATTAATTTATACTATTTTTTGAAAGGACTTGAAAATAAATGCAAAGAACAGAAATTGCTAAAATATATGCAAATCCAGTCAATTTTGCTGACCAAAAGGTTACGATTGGTGGTTGGGTTAGAACAATTCGCGACTCTAAATCATTAGGTTTCATAGACTTGAATGATGGTAGTTATTTCAAAGGTATACAAATTGTTTTTGAAGATAGCATCATTGATAATTTCAATGAAATTGCAAAACAGAATGTTGGTTCAGCACTCGTAGTACATGGTACACTTGTTCTAACACCTGAGGCTAAACAGCCTTTTGAAATAAAAGCTGAAAAGATTGAGATTGAAGGCACATCTTCACCCGAATATCCACTTCAAAAAAAGAGACATTCAATGGAATACCTTCGTACAATAGCTCATCTTCGTCCAAGAGCAAATACATTTAGCGCTGCCTTTAGAATTCGCTCTGCAGCCGCTTTTGCAATCCATCAATTCTTTAATTCAAACGGTTTTATATATGCACATACACCATTAATTTCTTGTAGCGACTGCGAAGGTGCAGGAGAAATGTTTAGAGTAACCACAATAGATGTTGATAATCCTCCTAAAACAGAATCTGGCGCTGTTGATTTTTCACAAGATTTTTTTGGCAAAAGCGCATTTTTAACAGTTTCTGGTCAGCTTCAGGGAGAGGCAATGGCCATGGCTTTTGGTAAAATATATACCTTTGGTCCTACCTTTAGAGCTGAGCAATCATATACTGCTCGTCATGCAGCTGAATTTTGGATGATAGAGCCAGAAATTGCTTTTGCAGATTTAGCAGATGATATGAAGCTTGCTGAAGATATGATTAAATATGTATTAAATTATATCCTAGAAACCTGCCCTGCTGATTTAGAATTTCTAAATCAATTCTATGACAAAGAGCTTATAGAAAGACTCAAATTTGTATCAACATCTGATTTTGCCCATGTAACATATACTGAAGCAATATCACTTCTGCTCGAACACAACGACAAGTTTGAATACAAAGTTTTCTGGGGCTGCGATTTACAAACAGAACACGAGCGCTATCTTACAGAGCAAATATTTAAAAAGCCTGTTTTTGTAACGGATTACCCAAAGGAAATAAAAGCCTTTTACATGCGTCTTAATGACGATGGTAAAACTGTTGCTGCTATGGATTTGCTTGTGCCAGGCATTGGTGAAATCATCGGTGGCAGCCAACGTGAAGAGCGTTTAGATATCCTAGAGGCTAGAATTACTGAACTAGGCCTTGAGAAGGAAGCTTACGAATGGTATATGGATCTTCGTCGTTTCGGAGGTACAAAGCACGCTGGCTTTGGACTTGGCTTTGAACGCTTAATTATGTATGCAACAGGAATTCCAAACATTCGCGACGTACTTCCATTCCCAAGAACTACAGGTTCAGCCTTGTTCTGATAAATTTATATTTATTTCATCCAAACATTATAATGATCCGCCAGCATAGCAATATATTCTGTGTTGGTGGGTTTTCCTTTTTGTATATCAACGGTAAAGCCAAATATTTCTTCTAATATATCTACTTTACCTCTGCTCCATGAAATTTCTACAGCCGTTCTAATTGCCTTTTCTATACTAGTCGCTGATTTTTCATATTTTTCACCCAACTTAGGATAAACCATTTTTGTCATTTTATTTATCCAGCTTGGATTCTCAATCACCATGCATACAGCATCTCTGATATAACCATAACCATTAAGATGAGCTGGCACACCCAAATCATGTAACATTTCGGTCACCTTTGTATATGGTGTATCCGAAGCCTTGGCTTTTATCATTCTGTAAAATGTTCTGTCATGCTCTATGCCATCTCCAGCTGCTCGCAAATAATAACTTGATGTAGCCTTAACCAATTCCTCTGCTCTGTCTAGCAAATGCTCATATGACACAGGCTTTCTCACAAAATATGCATTAGCTATATCATTGATTATATACTTTTGTAAATCATTTGAAAAAGCCGATGTAACAATAATAATCGGCGTATACGCCAAACTACTTTGAAGCTTTCTAATAACACTGATACCGTCAAGTGCAGGCAAAGATAAATCCATAATGATAATATCTGGCTGTTTTTCTTGAACAATTGGGAAGACAGCATCTCCGCTATAAATCTTACCACATAATTTCAGACGACTTCTAGCTACTACATGTCTACTCAACATATCAGCAAATTCCGCATCCGCATCAACAACTAAAACTGAATATAAATCTTTTCTCACAGCAATCACCTTTCTCTTTTGTAAATTTTTTATATGTGAGTATCATCGGCGTGCTGCGAACTAAATACTACGATTACCGAGTGAGGCGCATTTTATCATACTTGCTCCCAGTTTGTCAAAAATTTTCACTTTTTTCGGGAAATAATTTCCCAAATAAAACCGTATCCAAATCATCATGCGATTTTTTTCGTATTTATTTTTTATTTTTTTCGTACTTATATTTGACTTTTTTCGTATATTATGATATTATAATCTTTGCGAAGGTGATTTTTTGAATACTAATAATAAATTAAAAGTTGTAATTGCAATAAGAAACACAGAATATTTTACTAGTGTTGTTAAAACATTGTCATTATTTAAAAATGTTTTAATTATAAGCGTTTCCGATTCTGATGTTTTATCCTTATGCTATAATGCACAAGCTGACATAATAATATATGAACTTACTACACAATCTATAAACGACGATTCTTTACTTTCAAATATTTCAACTCTTAGAGAATTAAATGTAAAAATAATCGGAACTGTCGCAAATCAGGGCAATGAAAATATAATATCATATGCCTTGCATTGTGGTGTAAATATTTTTATGAGACATCTAGATAATATAGAAATACTACAGGATACTTTATCTATGGTTACTGACAAAAAATTTCTGTCTGTTGAAAATAAAAATTTAGATTCTAAAATTACAAAAGATATAAGCAGACTTTTGCTTCAATTAAAGCTCCCCGTGCATTACCCTGGATATCATTATTTAAAAAGCTGTATATACAACTCAGTTGTAAGAAAAAACCGTCTTCCAGACTCTGTGGGACTTATGTATGAAAAAGTTGCAATAGAATTCAATATTAACAAGAAAGCCGTAGAACGCTCAATTTTCAACGCTGTAACACATATTAAAAATATGAGTAATAAGGAATATATAATAGATACAATTCTAAATTATGAAATTGATGCAAATAATTATGAACTAAATACAAAAGAGCTGGTAGCACTAATTGCTGACCAGCTCAGAATACGCTATGGTATTACTTAATAATTTTAATTCCGCCAATTAATGGCAATTCTTTAGCTTTTCCTTGCACTGTATTAACAAGTCCAAAGATAAAAAGCAAAAATGAAGCTAAGGACAAAAGTGCCCCTAAAATATCTCCTAATATCGGAATAATACCTAGAATCATACCAATAATAGACAAAATAATACTTGTAATTGCTAAAACAATTGATTGATTAACATGAAATCTACAGTATTTAGAATTTTTTGTACCTGCAACTAATGGGAGCCAAAATAATATCGCTATATAGCTAATAGCGCAAATAATTTTATTGTCCTCAATTTCTTTTGTTGAAAATTCAGAAGTGTGATCAGGAGTATTCAAAAAACTGCTTACGCTATCCTTAGCCTTGTTAACAGTATCGTCAAAAGATGAATTTGAATTACCTGAATTATTTGAGTTATTAGCATTGCTTCTGCTTGCCATGCATTCATTGCAAAGTGATGCACTATCATCAATCTGTTTACCACAATTTTCACAAAAAGCCATAAAAACTACCTCCAAAAAATTATATGGTCATTATCTACTATTTTCAATCATATTGCAAGTTAAATTTTATCACTTTTTAAATTTTTTGAATAAATTTTACTTTATAAAGAAATATTATAATTAAAGCCTATCTTTTGGCTTATTACAAACTAAACTTTCGGAGGTTTATTATGATATGTAAAAAAATTATTTCAGGTGCCTTTATTGTATTGGCTCTTTGTATGACGCTAATGATGTGTGGTTGTAGAAAAGAAGACGGTGAAATAGGCAACGATAAAAATAACGGCAACAGCACAAGCCCCGCAACTTCAACAAGAACACCAATGGAATCTGTAGAATCAATGGTTCCGGACGCAATTGAAAAATTTATTCCTTAACACAAAAACGGGCTGTTTTTACAGCCCCGTTTTCTTTCTACTTATTCACTCTTCATTTCGGGTCTTGCCATTAGCTAAAATAAAGATGTTCAGTATCTTCCTTACAGACGTATAATAAAACACAACACTCTTTTATAAATTTGATTATATCATATATATTACAGCCAAGGACTATACAAAGTATTTCTGTTACAAAATAATCATAATGTTTTACTTTTTTTATAATAAACATCTATGATCTGATGCTGTATTCCCGTACACATTAATAGCTCGTAATGGTTAACATCCGATGCTTTCGACATTTTATCTAAATATGCTCCAATTGTCGAATCACTTCACTAATATATTTTATTAAATATATGTTCTATTGACACATCCTCTGTTTGGACATATACTTATATGAAAATTAATAAGGAGGATTTTTATGAAAAAGATTAACGACGCCTAGTGTAATTCCTACAACAACACCTACACAAAAAAACACAGCATACACAAATGCTTTAACCATAGTCTATGCTTATAACAGTTCAGATTATTACGAATTTATTTTTGAAAAAGGCGTTTTGGTAACAATATATGTGGATAATGAATTAGGCAAGGATGCTTATGGCAAAGATACTTACCAAGGATTGGAATATTCTCCTTATAAAGGAATGACTGTAGAAGAAATTGTTGATAAATTCGAAAAAAATGGATACACTGTAACAATCAAAAAAAAATAATCAACCATATTAAAAAAGAACAAGATTCATGATGTATATTTATATAATATATATAATATATAAAAGAGACTACATTCCTACTTTTCTGTAGGTTTGTAGCCTCTTTT
>JAZNOJ010000063.1:0-5232 GCA_045580735.1 Candidatus Egerieisoma sp.
ATATAAGCGTATTTTCGGTTGGGACACAAATGGACATGGAGAGGAGTATCTTGGCTTTTTGGATCAACTAATGCCGTGTCTTGTAGATGAGCTTAAGCGTCTTGAAGTGTTTGAAATATCATATTTTCATATTTCAGACGAACCTGACAATAGCATGATGGCAGAATATAAAATATGTTCTGAATTTTTGCGTAAATATGTGCCAAAAGAAAGAATTATTGATGCATTGGGAGCAATAGAATTTTATGAGCAGGGGCTTATTTCTTGCCCAATTGTATCTGTAGATCACATACATAAATTTATAGATAAAAAGGTAAAACCTTTGTGGGCATATTACTGTAGCGCTCAGGTTACAACAGCAAATCGCTTTGTTGCATGTCCTTCTGGGAGAAATAGAGTTCTTGGATTGCAGTTGTATAAATACAATATAGAGGGCTTTTTGCATTGGGGATATAATTTCTATAATTCTCATTTGTCGCTTTATGAGATTGATCCATATGCTACTTCAACTGCGGGTGGATGGGTACCCGGAGGAGATGCATACGTTGTATATCCTGCAAATGATGGTACAGCTCTTGCCTCATTGAGATTTGAAATTTTCAGGGAAGCTCTTCAAGATTTAAGAGCGCTTAAAGCACTAGAAAATAAATTGGCTGAAAAATATAGAGATAAGGATAATATAGCCATACATGACGAGGTTATATCATTGCTGGGCTTAGAATCGTTAACATTTTGCGAATTTAACGCTGACAATAATTATTTAATTTCCTTAAGAGAAAGGATAAACAGATTGCTTATTTCGGATTAATAAAAAGGATTCATTTAACTGCCACAGCAGTTTGATTGTACTTTCCAAAATGGATTATTTTAAATCCATAATACTCAAAATATTCTGCATTACCTTCGCGAATTATGTATGCGTCATAATCATTTATGCTTGCTGCATCAATTCCGAAGGTATATTTCGTGAAGCATGAAGCATTTAAATATGCAGAAGGGTAATTTGAAAACCTTACACTTTCGATATATTGTGTTGTCGGAGTCTTATCATAGAATAATATTTGCGGGAAGTATATACCAGGGTCTACACCAACTTTTTGAAAATCATTATCATTTACAAATTTTACAGCGTCACCAACGCCTTCTTTAAAGCTTGGGGCAATTTCATTGTTATATTCGTTAAAATAGTAATGAGAAAAAGAGTTAAATGATATAGAAAAAATAATAATTGAACATATGAAGGCAGTTAGCGCAATATAATTCAAATTTTTTTGTTTCAATTTATTAAAGGATGAGGTTCCAAATTCATACAATGTATATAATCCAAGGGAAATTAATATCACGGTAAAAATGTGAATAGAATTAATTCTATTTATATTTATATTTGTTAAAGTAAGACAAGAAATAAACGTGAAGATTGTAGCAATTAATATTAAAAAGTATTCTGAAAAGGCCTTTTTTCTTAATTGAGTAAGTGTGTCTACGATTAAGCGAATAAAGCCTAAGCATATAAAAGGTAAACTAATTTTGTAGAACATACCATACTTTTCAATTGAATTCCATATTAGGCCATCATTTTGACCTAGGTATAAATTAAAGAAATTTTTCCATATATTAGGTGAAATAATATTCTTAAGTGAGATATCAGACTCTCGCATGACAACAAGCTTTGGAATAGAGATGAAGCTTGTGGAAATTTCAGGAATATATTCTGCATTAACTAACATAAAAAGAATTAAAGGTAGTGCGAAAATAAAGAGTATTAATGTCGAAAATATTATATATTTTAATGAAAAAGAAATTTTTGAAATAATTATATATAAGCCCATAAAAAATATTGTTAATGGGACAACAACCCAGGTGATTGAATAAGCGTAAAGTGCTAATCCGTACATAGTTGCCGAAATGAGCCATAATTTATTATTTTTTGTCCCTTTAATAAAAAAATACAAACCAAATAGAAGAAACGAAGGAGCAAGATTTGACTCTAAACCCCAGCGACTTAACATGATGTGCCATGGAGATATGGAAAGAATAAATAAACCAAGTAGAGCAATCTTATTATTAAATACTTCTTTTAATAATAAATAAAAGACAATTAATGAGATGCAGGAGCAGATTAGCTGTGGTAAGCGAAATGTAAAGGCTGAAAGTCCGAATATTTTTATAAAGGGTATTGCGAGATAGCTTTCGAGCACATTCATTCCACTGCCCCACGATACAAAATAACATGGATTATGATAGCCTGAGGAATCTATGCCATAGTTAGCTATAGAATAAGCTTCATAGCCTGCAAAAGCCTCGTCTTGATTTAAACCGCAGGGAATAAATGAAAAAGAAGCAACGCGAACAATGATTCCAATTATTAATAGAAGGAATAAAAAAAATTGCGTTTTGTATTTATTTATAAATTCAAGATTAAATTTATTTGTCATGTATGTCTCCTATATTACAAGAAATAAGTAATAAAATCTTTGAAAATATTATAAGGGTATTATTGCAATAGTCAAGAATTTGTTAGAGTGAAGGGTTAGATAGTTTGCGAAATAGCAATAAAAAGGATAAGTTCTATTTAAAAGAATTTAGAATTATATAAAAATATATAAACTTTAACGCCAAAAGTATGAACAAATTATGTCTGTGTGTAAAAAAATGATTGACATCATGGGTGTAATGACTTAGAATGTAGAAGACGAAGTTGTATCCTTGGGTGTGTAGCATCTAAAGGCTATGTTTGTCAACATATAATTGAAGGGTGTTATGAGATAGGTATAGCACCAACTACTAAATATTTGCTCTATATGATAAGTTAAGTCTTAACTTGTTTGAACGATATAAAGTTTAATATTATAAAGAGGAGGGGATTGTGCAAATGAAGAAGTCAAGAGCACGTAAAAAGGCAATTCAGGAATACACGATGTTAGTTATTATTGCTATAACTGCCGTATGTGTGCTTGTATCAGGAATGATGCTTTTTGATAGAATTGGTAAATTTGCGCAAAATGAAAAAATTCCTTGCACGGTAATAGATCTTACTGCTGATAATGTAAGTAATCGTGGCTCATCAAATGATATAACATCATCTATAACGGGATCCATGATATCCAGTGGAGATATTAGCAGAATGTCTTTGTCAGCTACAGATGTTACTCCAAGCTTCAGAAAAACGGCTACTACTAGCTACGGTGATCCGTTTATATTAGAGCCAGGCTTTGAAGTATATGATGACAATGTCGTTTGGCAAACAATGACTGATGTTGAAATCTTTAAGGTTACATATGATGAATGTGGTGATCTTTCAGTTGATGGTACAGACGATAAGGTTTTTGCACCCGGAACAGGAAACAGTTATCAGTTTGTTTTAGAAAATACAGGTGAAGTACCTATAGAGTATTCAATGGAGGTCGAAGCTTTCTTTTCAAATAAGGATGTTTTCATTCCTATAGAAGCTAAATTCCATGATTTCGAGGGCAATTACTATGTAGGCGGCAATGGAGATAATTGGGAGCCTGCTTTGGAGTTAAATACCGTTAAAAAGACAGAAGAGCTAGATGTGGGCAGACATCGTACTTTTACGCTTGATTGGCAGTGGAGATTTGAGGGATCTACAGAGGGTGGAGACGAATACGACACGATGCTCGGAAATATGGCTGTAGATGAAGATTTAGAGCTTACTATTATTATCAAAACTGTAGCCCAGGCAGATGAGATTCCAATTAATCCTGGTGGAGAAACAGGCGATGATAATACAATACTCTTATGGTCAATTGTTTTGGTTGCTTCGCTTGCACTTATAGGTGTACTTGCAATTATAAAAAAGAAGCGCCAAAGTGATGAGGAGTATGAATCAGAAGAACAATAATTATGAAGTCATCCTTAAGCTCCCTTAAGTAAGGGAGCTCAAGGTGAATATAGGGTATTAACCCAAACAGTATCCTTAAAAGGAGCTTGTCAAATGAAAGCAAAGAAAATATTTGGAATAATAGGAAACATATTTGTAAGTTATATTATACCGATTGTTTTATTATTTGTTGCAGGTATTGGTCTTTATACTACTATAGCAAAGGTTGTGGGAGGAAACGAAATGCCGATGCCGTTTGGATATGGAATCGGAGTAATTCTTTCCGGTAGTATGGAACCTGAGCTTTCAATGGATGATGTTATTATAGTTAAGGATACAGGAGATTATCAATTGAATGATGTAGTGGTTTTTAAAAGTGGGAGCTCACTAACAGTTCATAGGATAGTTGACAGGCAGGTTGTTCCGTATGAAGAATATGTGGCGAATTATGAGGGAGCTGCTTATGAAACGCCAATACTTAATAAAAAGGAAGAATCTGACCAAAAGAATGACAACAAAAAAGATGTTGTCGTTATTACCACACAAGGAGATGCTAATAATACACCAGACAAACCTATAAAAGAGGATGATATAGTTGGTGAAGTTATACATGTATTTCCTAATGCGGGACGTGTCGTTGATTTCTTGAAGACGCCTGTAATAGCATTGGCAGCAGCTGCTGTAGCTGTAATGCTTATGCAAATGTCCTTCAAAAAGAAAAAGAAAAACGACGAGGAGGAATTGGATGATTTACTAGCAGAAATTGCAAAGCTTTCAGCTAACGAATCAGACAATTTAAAGAACGGAGCTTTAGATCTTGAAGAGGATGACAATCCAAAAGAAGCTCAAGCGGAAAACCAATTCAATCAAGAGAATGACTGTGTAGATAAATCTACCGAGGCGGTTGAAGCTAAAAAAGAATAATAAAAATTAAATATTGAAGATAATATTTATTTGTAATTTTAATACACTTAAAACAAAAGTACAAATAGTCTTCAATATATGGAAATATATTTCCGAGAGCAAAGGAGATGCATTTTATGAGCAAAAACTCAGAATATAATGATGATAAGAAAAAGCATATTTTAAGCAATGTTCCTAAAATTGTAATTTTGTCTATGTTTGCATTGGTTGTTATGGTTGCAACGTTTGCTTCATTTACAACCCAGGACTCTGGTAATGACCAATCGAGAGTTGCGTCATTTTCTGTCGAAGCAGTAGATGCAAGTGCGTGGGACTATCAGCTTACTGAACTTTTCTGTAGATATGATATATCTGATGAGATTGATGATTCTTATTATCAATATTTAGCATATAAGGTAGACATTAAAAGCGAGTCTGAGGTTGATGTTGAATATATAGTAAATGGACTTACATTTGATGATTTTCCT
>JAZNOJ010000064.1:0-9381 GCA_045580735.1 Candidatus Egerieisoma sp.
TTTTCCTAAGATTTGTGTTAAAATATTGCACATAGATAAGTAGTCACTCCTTGTAATTAGTTTTGTGCAATTTTATTTTACTACAAATGTGACTGCTTATCTTTTTTTATTTTTATTTCCTACAACAAGTTTACGCTAATAAGCATTTTAGTGGCAAAAATCAAAATTTCACTGATTATTTATGCTCATATTTAATTTTATATTGAGTATTTTTATCAAAAATATGCATTTTTTTAGTATTTATTCCAATATTCACTATTTCACCCTTCTTAACAACATAGTCCCCTTCCACTTTAAAAACAATTTCCGTCCTCGTTTTATTTTCATTGTTCATACCTAGGTCAGCATAGATTACTTTTTCTCCCCCCAAGGCTTCAATATTAGTTACTACACCCTCGATGTATTTATAAAAAGCTTTATCGTTATCAACAACCAGCCTTATGTCCTCCGGTCTTATTCCCAAAACGACCTTTTGACGCCCATTTGTAAAATATTCTGAATATCCATTTTCAAAGCCGTTTTCAAAAACAATTTTTGAACCACAATCAAAAGAAAAAACAATATCATTTTTTTGTCTGGTCATTATTCCTTCCAAAAAATTCATCTGTGGAGTTCCAATAAAACTTGCCACAAACATATTAGTAGGATTTTTATATAAATTTTCCGGTGTATCAATCTGTTGTATCAAGCCATCCTTCATAACTACAATTCTGGTCCCCATCGTCATAGCCTCCACCTGATCATGAGTAACATAAATAAACGTTGTTTGTAGTTTTTCATGGATTCTCGATATTTCAGTTCTCATTGCAGCTCTTAATTTAGCATCCAGATTGCTCAAAGGCTCATCAAGCAAAAATACCTTTGGATTGCGTACTATTGCTCGTCCTAAAGCCACTCTTTGCCTCTGTCCACCAGACAGTGCCTTTGGCTTTCTTTGCAAATACTCCGTAATACCCAAAATTTCTGCTGCTTCTAAAACCTTTTCTTTGATAACATCCTTAGGTACTTTAGCTATTTTTAAAGAAAAAGCCATGTTTTCATACACACTCATATGCGGATAGAGTGCATAATTTTGAAAAACCATCGCTATATTTCTATCCTTCGGTTCTATATCATTTACTAATTCATTATCTATCCAAAGCTCACCAGAAGTAATATCCTCAAGTCCTGCTATCATCCGCAATGTTGTAGATTTACCACAGCCACTCGGCCCAACAAAAACGATAAATTCCTTATCCTCTATTTCCATACAAAAATCTTTTACAGCTTCAAATTTCCCATCATAAATTTTACAAATATTTTTAAGTGATAAACTAGCCATATTTAACCTCCTAAAGCCCAAGCTCTCATTATCCCTTTACTGCGCCACCGGTCACACCTTCAACATAATATTTTTGAAGCCACATAAAAAGCAATGTTATAGGAATTGCCACTATAACTGCGGCCGCACAAAAGGTTGTAAAATAGCCTTGAATCATTTCCCTTTCAAGCCATTTGTACATACCTAAAGAAACCGTATACATGCTTGTATCAGGGACACCCGACATTATAAAAGAGACATAAATGTAATCACACCACGGTGAAATAAAGCTTATAAGAACAGTATAAATAATTATAGACTTACTCATTGGCAAAATAATTTTCCAAAATATAACACTGCGTGTTGCTCCATCTATGCGAGCAGCCTCATCCAAAGATTTTGGAACAGTATCAAAAAAGCCCTTTGCAATATAATAGCTTAACGCTGCTCCCGCCGAATAAACTATAATCAAGCTTGTAAGAGATTGATAATTCTGCGGCATCAATATTTTCAACAAGAAGTAAACTGCTGACATGCTCATAAAACCAGGAAACATACCTAAAATCAGCATAACATTCATCAAAATTCGCCTAGAAGCAAAACGCAGTCTGCTAAACGCATAAGAAACGCTCAAAACAAAAATAGTAGTTATAATACAACTAAAAACAGAAACAATTAGTGTATTCTTATACCAGCTCAAAAAATTTGTTTCTTTAAAGAGTCTTATATAATTATTCAAGGTCCAGCCTTGCGGAAAAAAAGTAGGACTCCATGCACCAGGCTCTTCTCTAAACGACTGAACTAAAAGATAAAATAATGGAATTATCCAAATTATCCCAAGTATTGAAATAACTGTCTGACCAACAGTATTTCCTATAAAGCGTTTTTTTCTCATACCTAGACTCATTGAAAATTTTCCTCTCCTTGTATACTTGAAGATTTATTATAAACAATCAAAGACATTGTAGCCGATATAACAAATACTATTATTCCTATAACTGACGCCAATTTGTAGTTTCTGTCAGCACCGAGTGACAAGTTATATAACCAAGTGATTAATAAATCCGTTCCCCTTGCACCATTTGAATATTTCAATACATCTCCCGGACCACCGCCACTCAATAAATAAATAATATTAAAATTATTAATATTTCCTATGAATTGAGTTATTAAATAAGGAGTAGTCACAAAAAGCATATATGGCAAGGTTATTTTTCTAAATTGCAGCACTGTTCCTGCACCATCAATTCTGGCAGATTCATATAAATCCTTTGGTATATTCATTAATATACCACTGCAAAGAAGCATACTAAAGGGTACACCAATCCATAGATTTACAATTAAAATACAGATTCTTGTCGTTGTTATATCTAAACCAAACTGCAAATGATATCCAAATAATTGTTCAATAAATTGCGTAATTATTCCGCCTCCGCTACCTAATGTGCCACCCCCTGTATCAAGCATCTTTGACATAATCATAAGAGAAACAAATTGTGGAACAGCTATCGTGGCAACAAAAAGTGTTCTATATAGCTTTTTAAAGCGTATTCCTTTTTTATTTATCAACATAGCAAGCATCATTCCAATAAAATAGTTTGAAAATGTTGCTATTGTTGCCCATATTAAAGTCCAGCCAAGAACTCTCCAGAAGGTTTTTCCTAAAGCCTTGCCGGTCAGCATATCTATAAAATTTTCAAATCCTACCCATTGAAACAGTTTTTCAGGGACCTCATGATTAGCATCATAATTTGTAAACGCAATCATAATCATTGTAATTAAAGGTACTACTGTAAACAGTAGCAAGCCTAGCATCGGAAGTGACAATAACGTAGTATGAAATTTTTCATCCAGATATTTTTTTACATCCTTCTTAAACGGCTCTGGTTTTTTGCCTTCCAATATAGCGCTTTCCAACCTTCTACTTTCCTTTATAGAATTTATATAGCAAAGTAAAAAGAACAAGATAACAAACATAGTCATAATTCCATAAAGAATTATATGAAATGAATTATCCCCAGGAACTTTTTTGTATTCTGAAAGCTCATAATCCCATTCATTTGATACATACGTCTCAATTCTACCAACATTTCCGCCTGTAAAAAAATTTTCAAAAAAGAGTATAATATAATTGCCACCAAAAAAGACCATATACAATATAAATAATATTTGGACAGCTAAATAGACACAGCCTCTTATTACTTGACCTTTAAAAATATGGCCCGATCCCATTAAGAAATATTTCATAAATCGTTTCCCCTTTGAAGCACATAAACTAATTATCAGGAATATCATTTCCTAATTTGTTTACATAATGCATCCAAATAGTCTTGAAGCATCTCGTCTGTAACCTTAATACCATCCGATTTTGCAGTTAATATTGGAGTTATAAGACTTCCCATTGGTGTCCAATATGTGGTTGGTACGTTTTTTTGTGCTCTGTTATATTTTGACTGTTCTAAAACTGTCTTTATAATTTCATTTTTTTGTATTTCTTCTGATTCAGCCAAGGCTGTATTAGTTGGTGCAAAGCCTCTTTGTCTAAATCTTTTTAATTGATTTTCTTGATTAGTTAACCAACTAGCAAGCTTATGAGCTTCACCTTTATTGTTGCTATATCCATTTACACCAAAGAGTTTATATCCCATATATCCGCTAAGCTGGACATATTCACTGCCAATTTTAACTTTCGGAAGAGGACATACCCCAAAATCGTCACCAAGCAATTTTTTTATCATTTCACCATTCCAGGTTCCGCTTATAATTGCGGCAGCCTCCCTCTTACCCTTTTTTTCAGTGAAAGCAGCAAGCATTTTACTATCATCGGTTTGTGCAACAAGGCTATCTTTATATAGATATGAGCGTAAAGATTTCATTACCTCCAAGCCGTCACTCGAGTCATAATTTATTTCTACTTTTTCTTCTGACATTTGCGAATTATATTTAACATCATATCCTAACTTAGGAACAGCGAAAAAAAAGCTCGAAAGATACCATCCATCTTCATTCAATCTAAAATGGACTTTTTTCCCTGTTTTTTCAGCCACCTCAAGCATACTATCTAATGTAGATAAATCCTCTTTATCTTTATACACACTCTTATCATAATATACAAAATAACAATTATCACCTGTAGATGGATACGCAAAAAGCTGATCTTCCCCATCTATACTAATCGTTGCTGCATTTACACTGCTATTTGAATTATTTTTTTTGATTTCAGCTTCTATATCTCCACCTATTCTAGCCAAAGCACCTCCTGCATACAGCTTATTTATTTGGTCACTTGCAAAGCTATAAACATCAGGTCCCGACTCCACATCATTCAAAACACTATCTGCTATTTCTCCCTCTCCTTGAATTCCAAACAAAAATTCATATTCATTTTGGGGATTAGCCTTCGCATATGCATCACACATTTCCTTTAAAAGCTTTTGATCCTCTTCAGCACCCCAAACAGTTAAGGTATATTTATTATTCTTTTTATTTTCATCTAAAGTATCTGTGCTACAGCCACAAAAAATATTGCTTAATAAAACTACCAAAAGAATTATCAATGTATATTTATTTTTCACTTTTATTTTCATATACATACCCCTTTCAAATTGTATTAGCTTTATAAATAAGTTTTATATTTATCATTTTATCCGCAAATCAATTTGTTATACATATATAAAAAACTCTTTACCGGTTTATTTAAATCCGATAAAGAGTTTGTATTTTTAGAACAATCTTAAGTTTTTCTGTCTGATAATTTTAAAATGCGCTATTACAGCCCATTGTGCTATTATCGGTAAATTTCACATTTGGTGATAATGTAATACTATTTTTGGCATCAATAGCATAATCACCTGCCTCTATAACCAAAGTACCCGAAGAAACAATTGCATTGTATGCTGCATTTATTCCGTCATTTTTAGCTTTAATTTTTATTGTTCCGGAGCTAATCGTTACGTTACCACGTTGTTTACCGGAGGTAGAAACATCTGAATTCTTAGTATCTATACCATTTCCATTTTCAGATGTGATATTTATATTTCCAGACACAATAGTAACGCTGTCATTTCCTTTCAAAGAATGATTATTTGATACTACATTAAGAGTAAGATTTTTAATTTCTAAATCATCCTTTGTAGATATTCCATTGTTATAATTAGTTACTATATTCAAATTACCTTTTCCTTTAATAACCAAATCGCACTCTGAATTTATAGCTCCACCTGTTGCGTCATCAATTAAATTCTGTGTTTTAGTATACTTTATTGTATTTGTAGTTCCTCTGTTTGCGCTTACTTCAACCTTGTCTGCACTTAAAATAGATATAGGTGAATCTATATTTGTAGAAATCTCGATGCCCTTTAGATTTATATATACCTTTTCAGTATCTGTTGCCTGAACGATAATGCTTCTATTAATCATTTTTCCTGAAAAATCATATTCTCCGGCAGCCTTTATATATATGTTTCCATCAGCATTTTGACTTACTGCACCATTATTGTTATATATTTCAGTATTAATATCACTTACTTTAATCACTGTCGGTTGAAGGCTTGAATAATTTTTATCCTTGGCCGCGTTAATTATTTGATACTTCACAGGAGTTGAAACCGGTTTTGCCGTGGTAGCATTATTTGTAGGCACAACAGTTACTACTGGTTTAGGCGTTTTGGTGGCTGATGGGGTTGCCTTTGCTGTAGCCGTAACCTTTGACGTTGCTGAAGCCTTTGGTGTTATTGTTGCCTTTGCTGTAGCTGTTATCTTAGGAGTTGCCGAAGCCTTCGTTGTTGTATTTTTAGTCGGAGACGAATTTACATTTGCAGTCACCTTCGAGGTCGCTGTTGAAGTGGCAAGGGACTGTGCTGTTTGCGTAGCAGCCGGAGTTTTCGTTTCAATTGTTTCCTCAGCAGTATCACTAGTCGGCACTGCTGTTTCACCGTTATCCGTAGCAATAGGCGTTTCCTGCTCTTTATTATCTGTTGGTACGAGCGTTACTTTTTCTGCTACAGCTTCTTTTCCCTTATCGTTTTTGTCAGTTGAATCCGAGCAAGCACAAGCCAGTAACAAAATGCTAATCATTATAACAAAAAGCACCATTAATCTTTTAACATTGTTCGACTGATATCTCTTCATGTATACATCCGTCCTTTTTCTTTTTATGCATGTTGAAAGCTTAACAAATTTACACAGTAGTGTCAATTGTTTTAAAAAAAACGATATATATACAGCCAATAGATGCAATTATTTATCTAAAAATATGTTTTAAAATTCTTTCTTCTATATCCACTATAATAACATCATCACCAACCTTACGAATTTTTTCATACGGAATGATAAGCTCGCTTTCCTTCCCAAAATAGCCCAATAATTTTCCGGCTCCAGCTATAATAATAGCTTCTAGCCTGCCTGTTTTAAAATTCACATCAACATCACTTACAAAGCCCAAACGTTTTCCGTCATATATATTTACAACCTCTATATATTTAAAATCTCTCATTCTTCCCATAATTATATATTCACTCACCCAGCACATTAATGAAATATCTAGATATGAGAAATATTATGCATTCAGAATTTTTTATATCACATTTTTTTATCCACAACATAAACAGGCATATTTCGACTCAAACAATTCATATAATCAAAATGCAATTAATAAACAGATTGCTTTTCAAAAGAATAATAGTTTAGGAGGATTTTAGGATGAATTATATATATGCAGATACGTACATATTAGAAAATTTGATAATGAATTATTTTATTTTATATATTACATCTTATATTCTTCGAACTAATGCTAAATGGTATAGGCTTTTATCAGCCTCTGCACTTGGAACGCTCTATGCATTTATCACATTATGGATGGATTCCATTTTAACTACATTTATTGGAAAAATTTTAATATCAATATTAATGGTTTATATTTCCTTCATTTACAAAAGAAAAAGTTCAAATAGCAAGAAACAAAAAATATATTACTTATTTAAAATAGTAATTGTTTTTTATGCTATCACCTTCATATTTGCTGGTGCATCATTTGCGCTGTTAATGTCTGGAAAAGTTAAAAATATGCTTCGCTATATAATCGCAATTTGTCTATCTTGTTTAATAATAAATGGTTTTGTGAAAACACTAAAGCTTAAAAATACGAAGGATTCCAGCAAGGCAGAAGCCTTTATACAATTTGAAAGGAATTCAAACCTAGGTATATGGTTGCCTGCAATAATAGACACAGGAAACTCACTTTGTGACCCTTTTACAGGACAATCAGTTATCGTTGCCGAGCTATCAGCTATTCATGCTCTTTTACCCAAAGAAGTGAGCAGCTATTTTGAAAAAAATGATATAGATTTCGTTCTAGATACATCGTTATCCGCAATTAATGATACAGAATGGAAAAAACGCTTTCGAATAATTCCTTTCAAGGCAATAGGAAAGGAAAATGGTATTTTGCCTGCCTTCAAGGCAGATATTATAAAAATTAAAATAAAAAAGTCTAATACACAAGATACTTACATAAAAGAAATTAATAATGTTATTGTCAGTATATATAACAAAAAAATTTCTCCAAATAATGACTATTGTGTATTACTTGCACCAGACATGATTTTAAAAGAAGCTGTTTGAAAATATTTAATGGGAGGAAATGATTATGATTGAAAATGTATCGCTCTTTTTAAGATTAAAATGGACAAAACTATTTCGTAAAATAGGCATCAATAATTCAGGAAATATTTTTTATATCGGAGGTGCAGAATCATTACCTCCACCATTGACAAATGATGAGGAAAATTATTTAATGAAGCATTATGAAGATGATTCGATTGATGTAAAATCTATACTCATAGAACATAATTTAAGACTTGTAGTATATATCGCAAGAAAATTCGAAAATACAAATGTAAATGTTGAAGATTTAATTTCCATTGGCACAATAGGACTAATTAAATCCATTAATACATTTGCTCCAAACAAAAACATAAAGCTTGCTACATACGCCTCTAGATGCATAGAAAACGAAATATTAATGTACCTGAGAAAAATAAGTAAGCAAAAGACTGAAGTATCCTTTGACGAGCCCTTAAAGGCTGATTGGGACGGAAACGAGCTTTTGCTTTCTGATGTTTTAAGCAGTGACGATGATATAGTTTCAAGAGATGTTGAAGATGAGGCAGAAATAGAGATGCTTCATAATGCATTAAATAACCTACCACCCAGAGAAAGAAAAATAATGGATCTTCGTTTTGGTTTCTCTGGTGGTGAAGAAATGACTCAAAAGGAGGTTGCCGACATGCTTGGAATTTCACAATCATATATTTCTCGTTTAGAAAAGCGCATAATAAGCAGACTAAGAAAGGATTTAGCTAAAACAGGTATTTGATTATATATACTTCTTTAAGTGCTTCAATGCATTCTTTTCGAGTCTTGATATTTGTGCTTGACTAATACCGATTTCTTCCGCTATTTCTGTTTGAGTATGCCCCTCAAAAAATCTCAAATTTATTATCATTTGCTCCCTTTCCGGGAGCTTTTTCATTGCCTCATTTATTGTAATCGTCTGTTCCCATGCCCTATCAGTATTTTTATCATCCCTAATCTGATCCATTACACAAACTGTATCAGTACCATCCTGAAAAATAGGCTCAAACATTGAAACTGTATCTTGAACAGAATCTATTGCCATAGCAAGCTCCTCTTTTTCTACATCTAGCTCTTTTGCTATTTCACTAACCGAGGGTTCCTTGTTATATTTATTAAATAATTCCTCTCTGATTTGCATAGCCTTATAAGCCAAATCACGCAACGAACGACTAACTCTAATAGAATTATTATCACGTAAATATCTGCGTATTTCTCCAATTATCATTGGAACTGCATAAGTGGAAAATTGCACATCGTGGCCAATATCAAAATTATCTATAGCTTTTATTAATCCAATACAACCAACCTGAAACAAATCATCTGCAGCTTCACCTCTGCCACCAAAGCGTTGAATTACACTTAACACAAGACGCAAGTTTCCTTGTATAAACTGTTCTCGAGCCTCTTTATCACCCTGCGTTATTTTATTTAGCAAAATTCTT
>JAZNOJ010000065.1:0-58671 GCA_045580735.1 Candidatus Egerieisoma sp.
TTTATCTTTCGACATTTATATTTTAAATGATTTTTTAATTTTACGTCACTTTTCGACAGACTTCATAATATTTATTTTGATAAAATATCCTTTATAGGCAAACCATAACGGGTAGGCGGTTGTGCTCCAAGTCCTACAGACGAGTCTAAAATATTGACTCACTCTTGCGGATAAGGAGGTGATTAATATGACTGACTTTGAATTATTTTCATTATTACTTAGAATAATTGAACTAATTTTAGTTGTTAATTATATTAGAAACACAAAAAAATAACCGCCCCCTGCTCTAAATTGGGCGATTATTTTTTATCACAAATTACGAGCACAACCGTCTATCGGTTTGCCTTCTATAATTATACTACACTCATATTTTTTTGATGTCAATTAATTTTGTACTAAAAAATGCACTATTCACACTAGCTTTCAACCTATAAATCAATTATTTCTAGAACATTTTTCCGCATCTATTGCAAGAACAAGCATTAAAACATATATCACATCATTCGAATTTTGAACATCAATCATATACGTATCTGTCCAATTCCAAATTTCCTTCGATATATTCGCTATTTCTCTTCCTATAGAATCATTTATTGTATATTCCCACTCTGTCCAATTACCAATCACCTCCCAACCATTATAATCAAGAGTAAACTTCGGTGTAAAAAAAGTAAAAGACTTCTCAATATAGCCTATATATTTATTTTTTAAGTAAATTTCGAATTTAGGTAGCCAACTAAAAAATTTTTCCTCAATATAACCAACCTCATCACCCATAGAATCATATATCCTCAACAGGTGTCCCCATGCTAGTTCGCCTTTTACCACAAACATTATATTTCCCAATTCATCATATATATCATAGCTATCAAACCATGAAAAAATGCGCTGCTTAAATAACAACTTCATATTTATCTCCTAAACTACTTTATACATATTTCTATGTCCCCCGTATCGGTCTTTATCTCACATTTACCTCCTGATGTAGTTTTAGGAACATCAATATCTCCTGTATCAGTTTCTACAATGAAGACTTTATCTGTAAGCAAACTTCCATTCACATCACCTGTGTCAGTTTTTATATGAATATCACATGCATCAGATTCATTAATATCAATATCTCCCGTATCAGTCTCAATATAGAAATTTTCCTTAGCTAGAACATTCTTTAAAAAAATATCACCGGTAGTCCCGATAGCTTCAATATTTTTACAATCTATATTTTCAAAAAAGGAGTCGCCTGTAGTTGTATTTATTTTCACATTTTCACTACACTCTATATTACTAAGAAGAATATCCCCCGTTGTAACATCTAAGTCTATAGAATTTACAACTGTATTAGAAACTGTTATTTTTCCTGTAGTAGTCCTAATTTTTATATTTTCAGCAATCGGGGCTAAACATTTTACAGTTCCTGTACTTACATCTACATCTATATTACCAAAAGCAAAATCTTCTGGTATTTCAACAATACCTGTTGTACTTTTTATATTAAGTGCACTGTATTCGCTTTCAGGCAAATATACTGTTATTTTAGGATTTCCTGTCATTATACCAATATAGTCATACCACTTTCTTTCATCATTTATGCCAATATTTAATGTTTCCTCATTAACTTCTGCAAAATGCTTTGTTTTATCTGTTTCATAGCATACTATTTTACATTCATTACTGTTGGATTTTTCAAAATTTATTATATCAATATCTGTATCTATACAAATATTCTTAAAATCTTCATCTACACTATATGTATTAGTTTCATACTTTTGCAAACTCAACATCGTAAAATCCCAAGCATTTTTCACCATTGCAGTGCAAAACATTACACCACCCACAACAGTAAAAACACTTGCAATTATAATGGCAATTATAGTTTTCTTTTTCATTCTATTTCCTCCTTTGCATCAGATTTTCTTATAAACATTTTCTTAATTTCAAGTGTCATCCTCTTTGTAAGGATTACCATAGCTTTTGTAGCCATTTTACATCCTAAAAATGCAAAAATGCTCAATCCTACACATACAAATCCTGCTCCAATTAAAGCTATTCCTCCCATAGCCTTTCCTATAAACACAAATAGAAAGCCAGTAATTATTCCATACATTGCACAAGCTATTATCGATACAAATATTGCCCAAAATGAAATTATCACAGACCATAAAACTATATATAAAGAAAAAATTATTGTAATCAAAGCAATTAGCAACGACAACCAAATAGGTGAACCTAATATTAATAATACAATTTCCCATGTTTTTAGCTTTCTTTTTGGCTTCATTTTTTCTTTCGCAATTTTTGCAAGCGGAGTATCTGATATTATTTGTGTTGATATTTCATCTAAATCGCCTATTGCCGCAACAGCTTCTTCCTCCGATATTCCTTCTTCCATTCTGTCTTCTATCATTTCTACATAAAAGTTTATTCTTTCTTCTGTTTCTTTTTTAGGCAAATTTTTCAATTTTTCATTAAGAGTCAATATAAATTGAACTTTAGTCATCTAAATTTTCCTCCTTTGCAATAAATTGGTATATATTAATCATTTCTTTCCATTCTATTTTAAATTCTTCAATTCTGTCTATTCCATTATTTGTAATTTTATAGTATTTGCGCAATCTTCCATTATGTTCTGCACTACGTACTGTTAACATTTCCAGCATTTCCAAACGCTTTAAAATTGTATAAAGTGTCGATTCAGAAAGCTCAATATATGGCCTTAAATCTTTAATAATCTTATATCCATAAGACTCATCATCTCTAATAGCTGCCAAAACACATACATCTAAAAGACCTCGTTTTAATTGTCCATCCATACAATGCCTCCTTCTTTGATATACATCGTACCACGAAGTATATCGCATCAAATAATGATTGTCAAGCAAATATAAATACATTTTCACATACCACACATCTAACTATTTTTTATATTTCATCCTACGACTTTAGATTTATATCTTTTTACCTAACTCATCTTAGCAGAACGTAAACATAGTGAAAAATAACAAGGCCTGAAAAGTCTTAAAATAATAAGCATATATATTTCTAAACAAAATAGTATGGAAAGTATCTCTGGAAACTACCTTCCCAATTCCTTTCTTTTTGCTCTTCTAACACGATTAATATGTCTTTCAAAGTCCCCATTATTAATCAATTCCGCCAAAACAAGCTGAAGATAAGTAGGCACTGTGCAAGAAAGAAAACCAAGCTTTTCTTCGTATTCGTCAGCAAGCTTTTTGGGTAAAACCATATATCCGATACGAAAAGATGTAGATACCGTCTTTGAAAATGTGTTCATGTAAATTACATTATCCCTAAGTGAATGTGAAAACAATGTTTCTTCAGGCTTTCTTGATACTGAAAATTCAGACTCAAAATCATCTTCAATAATATATCTATTCCCCTTTTCTGCCCACCTAAGATACTCGTGCCGTTTTGAAGCAGTCGCAGTGACACCGCTTGGATAACTTCTATATGGCGAAATATGCAATACATCTGCAAAACAATTCTTGAGTGCAACACTATCAATTCCATCATGTGTAAGAGGAAGCATTTTCAAAGAAACATCAGATGCCTTATATACCTGTTCAATTTTTTTATATGAGGGAGCTTCAATAGCATATATGCACTCTCTTCCAAGCAGTTCTACAAGCAAAGTATATAAATGTTCAGAACCAGACCCAATTATGACCTGATTTATATTTGCAACAATACCTCGATTCCTTGCAAGATAAGAACATATCGCCTCTCTCAGCTCCAATGTACCTGCGTTTGGAGATCGCTCTAACATATTTTCCCCTTCATCATTTATCACCTTGCGCATCGTTTTGGCCAAAATTGAAAAAGGTAAGTCTGTATTTGTTTCAACATGATTACTTGACTGCAACCTTTTTACGATTTTCCTCTTTGGTAAGCCTACAAAGCCATCATCAGCATGAAAAATTACGAAATATCCACTTCTTTCTCGAGCTTCTACATATCCTTCATCACAAAGCAAAGCATATGTATGCTCAACTGTTATGGTGCTTACATTACTATCTAATGCAATTGTCCTTTTAGACGGAAGCTTGCTGCCTGCTGGATATATTCCCTTAACAATATCATCCCGCAACTGAAAGTATAACTGCTGATATGCAGGAATTTTAGAATTTGTATCAATTATGTATTTCATCTGGTAATATAATATTCTCCTTTTCAAGCATAATAATATTATCAGAATTATTATACTCAAATGATATCGTTCAATCAACAATAATTAACACGCTCTTTTATATTTTTATAATTTTTTATGCGTACATATATTTTCAAAAGTGAATGTTTAGTTGAATTATGAAGGTTTATTGAAAAAGAGAATGCTGTAAAGACAGCCAATTCATCGCCATCTATAGAAGATGGGGTATTCTTCACTCTATCGTAAGACAAGAGTTAATAAATTTTATACGTTTTCTTTTATCCTTAGGATTATGACTATTCTTTGTAAAACTTTATCTCTCGATAAAAATCCCTACAAATGGCACCAATTTGCCTTATATAAAAAAGAATGGCTTGAATATAATCAAACCATTCTCTAAAAATAAAATTTTTAACACATTATTATATTTAAAACGACAAAGCATGCGAAAATTTATAGTAAAAGATTTAATAAATTCACCATAAAAAAGAAATATCCAACCATTCCAAGTATAGTAAGAACTGTAAAGAACACTACACAGTTTTTTATGGTTCTTATCATGTTTAATTGTTTATATTTTAAATATTCTTGTATTTCTGCTTCCGTTAAATCAGCTTCTTGTGCACTATAAAATTCATCCATAGATGAGCCAGTATCATATTCATATGGATATATTCCTTTAGGTAAATTTCCGCCCTGCATTAGTATTTTTTCATACTCCTTGTTTTCTAGTTTAGAACAGGGAATTTTTTTCATCAAACCAAATGTAAATCTGTTTTCCCTTAATTCAGCCCGAATATTATTATTTTTCGACATATTTTATACCTCCAATCAATAATGTGCTATTTTAACATCTATTTGTAATTCTTTCAAATTATTTGGTGCTTAATAAAAAAACAAAAAAAGAATGGCTTGAATATAATCAAACCATTCTCTAAAAATAAAATATCCTTCAAACTATCTTGCTGAACTTTGTCTCAAAATGATAGTAATTATTATTTAAAGTATCTATTAAGAAGTCCCTCAAATGCTTTGCCATGACGAGCTTCATCCTTAGCCATCTCATGTACTGTATCATGAATTGCATCAAGGTTAAGCTTCTTAGCAAGTGTAGCTAAATCCTTCTTACCCTGTGTAGCACCATGCTCAGCAGCAACACGAAGCTCAAGATTCTTCTTTGTACTATCTGTTACGCACTCTCCTAACAATTCTGCAAATTTAGCGGCATGCTCAGCTTCTTCCCAAGCTGCTTTTTCCCAATATAAACCAATTTCTGGATATCCTTCTCTGTGAGCAACTCTTGCCATAGCCAAATACATACCAACTTCTGTACATTCACCTTCAAAATTTGCTCTAAGGCCGGCTATAACCTCTTCATCAACACCTTTAGCAATTCCAACTACATGCTCATCAGCAAAAACAAGAGCACCATCGTTAGACTGTTCTTTGAATTTATCAGCTGGTTGCTTACATACAGGGCAGAATTCAGGCGCACTATCTCCCTCGTGAACATAACCACAAATTGTACATACAAACTTTTTCATAATATAATACCTCCGATTTAATTTTCTAACTATTGTAATAAAGCTGTCATTTATCAATAACAGTAATAATTACTGTTATCAGTATATCATTAATTTTTATTCTGTCAACACTTTTTTTGAATCTAATTTTAACATATTTATAAAAACATGTTTTATATTACTAATAGGCTACCTTTATTATACAATATTATCAATAATTATAATCCTTCATCTCGCATATCTTTTTTCTAATGGTATAAAACCAATATTAATTCACCTTTTTTGCACATAAAATCAACCCATTTTTCTATCGAAATTACAATCACTGCCAGCAAAATCATTTATCTATGACTAAAATATTTTCAAGATTTAAATTTTCAAAGCATTTTCACTTATTTTGTGATAGAATAACCTTGGAGTGAGTTAATATGAATTACAAACTAATTTTAGCTTCTGCGTCACCTCGACGCAGAGAACTGATTAAATATTTAGGCATGCCCTTTGATTGCTTAAGCGTCGACACAGACGAATCAATCGAAGAAAGATCCCCAAAACAAGCTGTAATGGCAGTTTCCCTACGAAAAGCACGTGCCGCTTTAAAGCTTAAACCCTTACAAGAAGGTGAAATTATTATTGGCGCTGATACCATAGTTGCAACAGACAATGAAATTTTAGGCAAACCTAAAAATGATATCGATGCCTTTAATACGCTCAAAAAGCTTCAAGGCAAATCACATTATGTCTACACCGGAGTAACATTCATTTATACCAAGAAAAATGAACATGACATCCTCCAAATATTAGAAAAAACCTTCTACGAAAAAACAGAAGTGCATTTTATGGAGATTTCAAATTACGAAATAGAATGCTATATTAAAACTGGCGATTGTAATGACAAAGCAGGTAGCTATGCTATTCAAGGTGAATTTTCCAAGCACATTTCTGGAATCAATGGTGACTACAACAATGTAGTTGGATTCCCTGTAGCACGAATTTACAAAGAGCTAAAGCTTTTGTAATATTACAGCTTTTACCATTTACTCATATCCCTCCTATTGTTATGCTTTATGTGCCTATTGAAAAAAGCTTTCACAGGTAATATTACAAAGGAGGGTAATAAATGAATAGAAAAATATTTACTTATACAGTATTTTTAATGTGCTTCATTTTGCATTTTTCAATTTTCCCAATTCAAACCGAAGCATCCTCGTTGATTCCAAAATATGCTGGAGTAGTAAAAACATCATACGGAAAGCTTAATGTAAGAAGCAGCCCTAGCACAAATGCTGCTATTGCTGATTCATTGCAAAGCGGAAGCTATGTTTCTATAATTTCTGAAAGCGGAAGCTTTTACAGGGTTTCATATAAAAATAGTAAAATTGGGTACTGCCATAAGGATTATATTATAAAACAAACAGGAAGTTATGGTGCTTATGTGAATACATCCTCGACAAGCTTAAATGTAAGAAGCGGTCCTGGAACTAATTACTCGATAAAAACTACACTTCCAAAAAATGAGAAGGTTGTTGTACTTTCATCATCTGGCACATTCCTAAAGATTTTATATAAAGCAAGTAATATTGGATATGCATCTAGCGCATATATTAAAGCTAATACCAATTCAGCTTCTAATTCTAGTAAAATTTCTCTAAATGTACCTAACTACAAACAATTTGATAGCAAGTGGAAAAACACACGTCTTGGCAACTCATCAAAAACAATTTCCCAGGCAGGATGTTTAACAACTGCCGTAGCAATGGAAAAGTCTTTTCATTATGGATACAGCATAACACCTAATAATGTAGCTCGAAGCGAGAAATACACATCTGGAGGCTCGCTATATTGGCCAAGTGAATATACATTTATTTACTATAATGACCTTACAAAATACAAAAATCTTGTATCCAAAAATACTCCCATAATTGTGGGATCAAAAAATTCATATGGTAGTCAACATTGGATAATAATAACAGGTTATATAGCAAATGGAAACATTTCAGCCGATGATTTTACGATTAATGATCCTGGTTCAAACACACGTAAAACTCTACAAAATTTCTATAGCTCTTTTCCATATTTTTATAAGGCTGCATATAGATCATAATTGAACCTCTCTTCACTAAAGTGACGAGATTCTTGGAAACAGGCTTCTAACGAAGCCTTGTTTACCAAGCTATCCCCATAGTTCCTACGGTTCTTTACTTGTTTTATATAGCTGCAAGTATTTTCAGCCCCTCGTTTCGTATGTTAATTGCCGCATTTACATCCCTGTCTAGTTTACTGTTACATTTTGGACACGTCCACTCTCTAACCGATAAGTCCTTTGCGACAGGAAATTGTTCACCACAGCAACTACATATTTGAGAGCTTGGAAACCACTTATCTACTTTTACAAGTTCTCTTCCATACCAATCTGCTTTGTATTCTAACTGTCTTACGAATTCAGACCAACTCACATCCGCTATATCACGCGCAAGTTTATGATTCTTTATCATAAAATGACCTCCCCACAGTTTTCTTTTAAGTGCATCCCTAAACTCTTTCATGAGAAGTCTTGCCGAAACACCTTTCATAGCCTTTATTATATCAGGGTTATAATGTTGAGGTGAAGAATTAATCGTTGTTCTACTCGCCCCTCCAACACTTTATGTCTATACTTCACGCACCATACTATATGATATTGCATGGAATATACATATCCTCTGCCATTTACAACATCCATGAGCCTACCTCCATATGTATACATACTAACATATGCATTGGAAAAATCACAGTAATTACTAGTGATTAAGGTATTTTTTATCTAACATATGAACGATAGCCAATTCATCTCATGACTAAAGTCGCAAGTGTTCTCGGCTATTTTCATAAAAATAAATAAATTTCTGTCGCCGTGCGTACACCTTAAAATGAATCTACCGCAAGTCCCTTGGCTTTAGACAATGGGTAGTTCAAATTCTTTTCTACCGTCAAAATTTGAGACGCAGTAGACAAAGAAATACGAGAACTCACAAATGAGTAATTGGAAAATTTCGGCTGATTTAATATCAAATATTGTTTTAGCCAAGATTTTTACCTTGATAATGAGATTTTCACATGCTAAAAGTGAAAATTCGCTGAATTTTCACTTTGTTCGGTTGATTTTTGCGAAAGTTCGTGTATAATATTAAATGTAAATTTATGTGGAGGTACTCCCTATGATTTTTGAAACCGAAAACATTGAATTTAAGTCTCAAGTTACAGATGAAATTTACAAAGAGGTTATTGCGTTTGCAAATACGGATGGCGGAACTATATACATCGGCATTGATGACAGTGGTAATGTAATAGGGATTGATAATGTTGATGAAACCTATACACGAATCACCAATGGTATTAGGGATGCCATTCAACCCGATGTTACTATGTTTGTAAAGTACACTTTGCAAGATAATCAGGTTGTAAAAATCACTGTGGGTGAAGGAAATTATAAACCTTATTATCTTAAATCAAAGGGATTAAAACCAAGCGGTGTTTATATTCGTCAAGGCGCATCAAGTGCTCAGGCTTCCCCGGAACAAATCCGCCAAATGATCAAAGAATCTGATGGTGATATATTTGAGGATATGCGTTCGATGAAACAGAGCCTTTCTTTCCATGCCGCAGAAAAAATGTTTAGAAAATATAATGTTGAGTTCTCAGAGGAAAAATATCGTGTTCTCGGAATAACCGATGAGTCCAGGTCTCTTTACACAAATTTGGCGCTTGTCCTGTCTGACCAGTGTATGCATACAACAAAGGTGGCTGTGTTCGGAAACGATTCCAACACCGAATTCCGCGACAGCAAAGAATTCACAGGTTCGATCTTTGAGCAGCTTGAGGATGCTTTTAGTTATCTGATGCTTTGCAATAAAACAGTTGCAACCTTCAAAGGATTGGAGAGAGTAGAACGCTCCGACTATCCTCAGGAAGCCATCCGCGAGGCGTTGCTCAATGCAATTGTACACCGTGATTATAGTTTTAGTGGCAGTATCATTATCAATGTTAATGATAACGAGATAGAATTCATATCAATAGGCGGCTTGTTGCCCGGTTTATCTCCCGAGGATATTCGTAGCGGAATTTCTCAGCCGCGCAATAAAAAACTGGCAGAAGTATTTCACCGCCTGCACTTAATTGAGTCTTACGGCACCGGTATTCGTAGAATTTATAATTTTTACAATAACTGTTCTATCCAACCTCGTATAGAAGTTACGGCAAACACCTTCAAAATCGTTCTTCCTAACATGAACAACAATAACGTAAAAGAAACGATAAATACTACGTTAGCCATAACTCCCCAAATGCAAACTGTCCTTGACTTCATTGAAGAAAACGGTCAAATCACCGACAGCGAGGTACAAGAATTACTTGAAATCAAAAACACTCGCGCCTATACGCTGATGAAGAAAATGGAAAAAGAAGGGTTGATTGTCATCGTCGGCCGTGGCAGCAGTAAGAAATATATGAAGAAAGATTAAAATAAGTAAAAGTAACTATTGATAGGCTGAAAGAGATTTATGATAAATATTCGCAAACTTGAAACAGAATTATAGGAGGCAGCGGATCTTATGCGTGCCGATTCGAAGGTGACCTCGCAGGAGTATTATATGCCGGTGCTCGGTCTTATCTTCCTGCGGTATGCATATAGCCGCTTTAAGTTCGTAGAAGCAGATATTCTGAAAGATCGTCCCGTTCGTGATGGCAGAGTTCTGCCCGTTGAAGCGGCTGATTTTAAGACTAAAAGCACAATCTTCCTTCCCGAAGAAGCACGCTATGATTATCTGTTGAATCTGCCCGATAACACCGATATGGGACAGGCTATCAATCACGCAATTACTATACCGTAGTTGACCGCACTCTCAACGAGTGGAACGAATGGCAGATGAAGAATCTCAACGCTATCGTTTGGCTCTATCGTGGAGAGGTAGAAAGATATCAAAAACTCTTGGCGCAGTATAGAGGTACGCTTCACGAATATGCTAATATCGCACAGGATAATGAAATAATCAACGCTATGCACGGCGGTCGTGATTTTGCAGCAACCGTCGCAGAATTAGAAGCATTTTTATCTGAACAAAGAAAAGTGGCGAAAAAACACATAGAAGAAGCCGTAAGAAAAGATAAGAAATCCGTTCAGGCAAATTGGGATGCCAAACTTACTTGGATTGAAGAAATTATCGGTGTAGCTAAAGAAGCTAACTGGTTATATGAAAAATTTGGTAGTGCTAATCTAACGCAAGTCCCTTGGCTTTAGACAATGCTTTACACAATGGGTAGTTCACATGCTTTACACAATGGGTAGTTCACATTCTTGACACCATCAAGTATTTGATGTAGAATGGGCTGTATAATTTGATTGGAGGTGCTTTAAAATGGCATATATTATTAGTGATGAATGTATCAGCTGTGGTGCTTGCGCAGGCGCTTGTCCTGTAGAAGCTATCAGCGAAGGAGATGGCAAATATGTTATCGATGCTGACACTTGCATCGAGTGTGGAGCTTGCGCTGACGCTTGTCCTGTAGACGCTCCTAAAGCAGAATAATTTGTCTGCAAATTTATAAAGTACAAAAAAGTTTGCATTTTGCAAACTTTTTTTGTTTTAATTAATATTTTTCCATATACACAAAACGGAGATAAATCAAATGAGTTTTACCACATTAAACCCAGACGAGCAGATAGATGACCTTCTTTTAAAAGGCCTTAAAATAATTCAAAAAAAAGGATGTTTTCGCTACGGGACTGATGCCGTGGTTTTATCAAATTTTGCCGCAGAATACATAAAAAAGGACGACAAGGTTTTAGATATTGGAACCGGAACTGGTATTTTACCCATTTTATTAAGTGCAAAAACTGCTGCAAGCAAGCTTGTCGGTTTAGAAATACAAGAAGAAATGGCACAGCTTGCAGAAAAATCCGTTAGAATGAACGAAGAAAGTGGAGCACTTGCCAAAAATCGTATACAAATAATCAATGGCGACATAATGAACGTAAAAGAAATATTAAAGGGACGAGCTTTTGATGCAATAGTAACAAACCCTCCATACAAGAGAAAAGGCTCCGGAATAATAAATGAAACGAGTCGTCTAAATATTGCAAGACACGAAATATCCTGTACACTAGCTGACATAATTGAAAAATCTGCTTTTTTACTAAAAAATGGTGGCGATTTTATAATGGTAAATCATACTGAGCGCCTTGCAGATGCTATTGAAGCCATGAGAAAAAATAAAATTGAGCCAAAGGAATTACAATTTGTTTATTCAAAAATAGATGAATCACCAATTTTATTTATGGTGCACGGTGTGCTTTTTGGCGGTAAAAATTTGATTATAAAAAAGGGAATCGAGGTTAAATAAATGCTTTATATTGTATCTACGCCAATAGGAAATTTAGGTGACATTTCTCAAAGGGCATTAGAAATTTTAGAAAATTGTGACATTATTGCTGCCGAAGACACTCGTCATACGCAAAAGCTTTTAACTCATTTTGGCATAAAAAAACCTCTGATTTCATATTACGAGCACAATAAAGCTAGCAGAGGTCCGCTTTTGATAGAAAAGCTTCAAAACGGAGAAAACATTGCTCTTGTTTCAGATGCAGGTACTCCCGGTATTTCAGACCCGGGTTCAGATTTAATAAAGCAGGCTATAGATGCTGATATAAAGGTTTCAATGGCACCAGGCCCTGTTGCTGGAATAATGGCATTAGTATTATCTGGATTAAATACTGATAAGTTTGTTTTTGAGGGTTTTATAGGTACAGACAACAAAAAACGAAATGAATTCGCTGAAATGATAGCACATGAGCGTCGCACTGTAATTATTTATGAAGCACCACACAGACTTTTGAAAACATTAGAATTTTTAGCAAATCATATAGGAGAACGCAAGCTTGCTGTCTGTCGTGAGCTGACAAAAACTCATGAAGAAATCAGACGTGGAACTGCCAAAGAACATATTGAGTATTTTTCTGAGAATGAGCCGCGCGGAGAATTTGTACTAGTTATTGAGGGCTCCACGGCAGAAAAAAATCCTCTTGAGCAAGCTACTGCAGAGGATATTTTTAACAAATTTAATGAAATAAATAATAAATGTAAAATCGACGGAGTCAAAAGAAGCAAAAATGACATTCTAAAAGAAGTTGCGACCTTTTACAAGCTCCCCAAAAATCAAGTTTATGCGATGTATGAGGAATTTAAAAATTAGGCGATTGCTTTTTGCTCCGTTATGCTATTCCGCAAATTCCAAGCGACCAGTAAGATGACCTATAAATTCCATTCCATCAAAATCAAGCTGTCTCATTGCCTCATAGGCAACTATTGCCACAGCATTACTTAAATTAAGAGAACGAAAATCCTCTCTCATAGGAATTCTTATACATTCATCATAATGGTCTGCAAGTAGATTTTCAGGAAGTCCCCTACTTTCTTTACCAAATACTATAAAATCCCCATCTCTAAATTCTACTTCCGTATGACGTCGTGCTCCCTTGGTTGTGCAAAAATAAAAATTGTGGTCTTTACTATATTTTTCAAATAATTCTTTAAAATTATCATAATATGTAATATCAACCATATGCCAATAATCTAAACCTGCACGCTTTAAATGTTTATCAGTAACCTCAAAACCCAAAGGCTTAACTAAATGAAGATGAGCGCCAATTCCGCCACAGGTTCGCACGATGTTTCCAGTATTTTGCGGTATTTCAGGTTCTACCAAAACTATATTAATCCCATTCATTCGTTTACATTCCTTTTTATTATGATTTTATTTAAGAGAGGGCGTTTTATTGTTACTGCTTTAAAAAGACAAAGCTCTTGACAGCAATAACATCGTATACACCCATCCAGATCGACTTTTGCATATTTTTCTTTATCTTTTCCTACCAATTTAATGACCTTTGCAGGACAGCAACTTACACATTCTCCACAGGCCTTACATTTCTTTTTGTCAAAAACTGGTCTAGGTCTCATCGATGATGATAAAATTTGTCCAAGTATGCCATTAGCAAAATGCAATCTTTTGGCATCCTCATTATATTTAACAACAAATTCTTTTTTTATTTCTAATTCATCTCCAAGAACATCTAATTTCTGATAATCAAAATGCATTAGATTCCTTTTTTTTGCTTGTCTAAAAACCGGAATCTGTTCGTATTTTGCGTTTATCAAAGTTGCTCCTACCAAATCAAGCTCAAATGCATTAGGTCCTGCCAAAATTGTATTAAGAGCTATTGGTTCTCCTGCAGTTGGACCGTCCTTATGCATTCCTACAATTGCATCAATTATATTAAAAACAGGAGAATTGGCTAAAAATATGTCTATTATGCAATCTGCAAAATCCTCATAATCTGAAAGCTGAAAATGATATTCTGTCTTTTCAAGACCTGCAATTGAACCAAACATATTTTTAACAGCACCTGTATACGTCATCATTCCATGCGTTTTAAGTTTAGAAATATTAATAATTCTATCTGCTTTTGCAAGGGGTGTTAGAATTTTCAATTTTTTTAAAAACTTACCCTGTGGATTGGAAACCTCTGTTTCCGATGTATCAAAATTAAGCTCGGCACCTGAATCTAATGCAGCTTTTTCGATTCCGCAAATTTTATATAACGCTCTTAAGTTATTTTCATCATAAAACCCACCGGGACTTTCTGCGATCACAACATGTGCACCTGCATCCTTTAAAAGCTTACATACAGCCCACACAATATCCGGATGCGTAGTTGCCGCTGTCTCAGGATTTTTTTTTGCAACCAAGTTTGGTTTTACGGCAATATTTAACCCTGCCACATCCTCAAGCATGTTATAATACTCAAAAATCTGACTGACCAAATTATAGATTATCTCTCTATCATATTCATTGCACTTTTTAACGTAAACCATAATATCTTTCTGAAAGTCTTCTTAAAGCTTGTCCTCTATGACTTATAGCATTTTTTTCTTGGGAAGAAATTTCTGCCACACACTTACCATATTCAGGCAAAAATAATACAGGATCATATCCAAAACCATTTTCTCCGTGTGGTTCTTTTGAAATAACACCAGACAATTTTCCTTCTGCTGTAATTAATATATAATCGGGCACATTATTTCTTATCAAAATTCCCGAAATTGCACAAGTGAAAGCAGCTTGTCTTTTATCGTCAGGAACATTTTCCATTTCCTTTAAAAGCTTCATAACATTGTCCTTATCCGTAGCATTTTCACCATTTATGCTTGCATATCTGGCTGAATAAACACCCGGTGCACCGTCTAATGCATCCACGCAAAGTCCTGAATCATCTGCAACTATTAAAATATCTCCTTGGGCATCTAATCTAGCTTTTTCTCCCAAAAAATCATATAAGGAGGATACCTTCAAAAACGCATTAGCTGCAAATGTTTTTCCTGTTTCTTCAGGATCAGGATATATAACATCTTTTCCAAAATATTTTGCTACAGCATCATCAGCCGAAAGAATATCTGCTTTACTTTCAGAAAAAATTTCTTTAAATTCCTGTAACTTATGCTTATTTTTCGTCGCTGCAATAATCAAAAGCTTGTTCATACCGTCACCCATTATGTTCCTATAACTTTTCCTATAATGCAATTTTCAGGAACAAAACCTGTCATTCTGCTATCTACACTGTCATTTCTGTTATCACCCATTACAAAAACATTGTCTTCAGGTACTATAATGCCATTTTGTAAATCCTTGCTTACTCCTGAATAATTAGGCACTTTATCTGGATTAACATACGGTTCATCCAAAAGCTTTCCGTTTACAAATACACCTTCATCATTAATTTTTATTTCATCACCCTCAACTGCAATTACACGCTTTATGTGATACTCTGTCGGCTCTGATTTCTTAAATACTTTGTATGAAATAACATTATATTTAAAGGCCTCTTTTATATCTGTGAAGAAATTTCTGTGTTTTCTGGTTGAATCAAAAACTACTATATCATTTTTCTCCACGTCACCAAAAATATATGACATTCGTGTAATGTAAACCGTATCTTTACTGTGATACGTTTGTAGCATTGAGTCACCTGAAACAACACTAACCCTAATAACATACGTGTTTATGAAGATAGCCAGTAAAAGGGCACCCACTATCGTAAACGTCCAACTAACAATTTCCCTAAGAATTTTATTTTTTATTAAATGTTTCTTTTCTTTCTTTTTGTTTTTATTTTCTGATTCTACTTCTTCAAAAATCTCATCAATTTCATTATCTGTCATTGTTGTATCAGATTCTGTATTTTCTTCTGCTTCAATAGTAGACCTTTCCGTATCGTCACTCATATTCAGATTATCATTTTTGAGCATTGTATCCTTTTCATCCATAAGCAATCATTCTCCATAAAAAGATTTTATGCAGCCGCAATATTTTTGTCTGTATATACCAAGCTCTCTCGCCTGCTGCTGCCCTTGACGAAAGCCTTCTCTAAAGTCTCTGTATAAAAATTCAACTTTATACTTATTCCCTGCCTCAATAAATATTTGTTTCATTAAATCATGATTTTGATAAGGACTTACAAAAAGTGTGCTGGTAAAATATTCAAAGCCAAGCGACGCTGCCTTCTTTGCAGTCTGCTCTGCCCTTACAGTATAGCACATAGCACAGCGTTCTGCACATGAATTTTTCCATGCCTTCCATTTTTGAATATCATAGTCTTCATCGATTATAAGAGGAATGTTCTTATTACTACAGGCCTTTTCAGTTGACCCTTTTCGCCTTATAAGCTCATCATATGGATGTATGTTCGGATTAAAAAAATATCCTGTTATATTATATCTAAAATTTTCCTTCAAATCGTCTATGCAATACAGGCTACACGGACCACAGCATATATGAAGTAAAACATTTTCCATCACAAATCAAATCCTCTCTGCAAATCTGTATGAAAAAGCATGACAAACAGCAATAGCAACCGCATCTGCTGCATCATCAGGTTTTATAATTTTATCCATACGAAAAATAGTCTTTACCATTTGCTGGATTTGATTTTTATCAGCTCTTCCATATCCTGCAACTGATTGCTTTACCTGAAGCGGAGTATATTCATAAACAGGCACTCCAGCTTTAACAGCGGTCATTACTGCAACACCCCTTCCCTGTGCAGCAGCTATTGCAGTCTTTGCGTTATTATTAAAAAACAACTCCTCAATCGCAAAAGCATCCGGCTTATATTTTTCAATTAATTCTGTCAATTTTTCATCTATTTGCAATAATCTCCACGTAAAAAGCTCTCCTGCACCTGTGCTTACAACACCAAAATCCAAAAGCTTCATTTTGTTGTTTTCGTATTGCACAATGCTATATCCCGTTATAGCAAAGCCAGGATCTATACCCATTATTATCATAAATTATCACCTATAAATCATTCAATTGTATCGAAAAGTGATGGTGAATCCTCATTCTTAATTCCACCCTTTACTCCATTACTATCAGAGCAGCTAAGTAAATCAGATAATCCCAAATGATTATATGCAAGTGGCATCGCAATTCTTCCTCGGGGAGTTTTGCTGATAAAGCCCAATTGAATTAAATACGGCTCATACACATCTTCTATTGTCGTATGCTCCTCTCCTGTAGCAGCAGCCAAAGTATCTAAGCCTACTGGCCCTCCGCTAAATTTTATAATTATAGTTGTAAGTAAATTCCTATCAATATTATCAAGACCGAGCTTATCCACCTCTAAAGCATCTAATGCGTATGACGCTAATTCTCCTGTAATTGCACCATCACCCTTCACCTGAGCAAAATCTCTAACTCTTTTTAAAAGTCTATTGGCTATTCTTGGTGTTCCACGCGCACGCAATGCTATTTCAAGCGCACCTTTATCATCTATATCTACTTGTAAAATATTAGCAGAGCGTTTTACTATTTTTCCAAGCTCTTCAGGATTATACATTTCCAGTCTGCTTATTACTCCAAATCTATCTCTAAGAGGAGCAGTCAAAAGTCCAGCTCTCGTAGTTGCACCTACTAATGTAAATTTTGGCAAATCAAGTCTTAATGATTTTGCTGCCGGACCCTTTCCCATAATTATATCAAATGCAAAATCCTCCATCGCAGGATATAATATTTCTTCCACAGCCCTATTCAGTCTGTGTATTTCATCTATGAACAAAACATCATTATCGTTTAAATTTGTAAGAAGTCCTGCCAGATCTGCCGCTTTTTCTATAGCTGGTCCTGTTGTAATTCGTAAGTCAACTCCCATTTCAGAAGCTATTATGCCTGCCAATGTCGTTTTACCTAATCCAGGTGGTCCATATAGGAGCACATGATCTAAAGGTTCCTGTCTCCTTTTGGCAGCTTCAATAAAAACAGCCAAATTTGCTCGCACTTTTTCCTGTCCGATATATTCTTCAAATCTTTTTGGTCTCAGACTTAATTCCTCACTATCCTCTAGTGAAAAACCACCCGTCACCAAACGGTCATTTTCATACTCCATAATGCTTATGTTTACTCCTTACATTAAAAAGTTTGCTTTAATGCCTGTTTTACCGTTTCCTCTAATGTCATACCATCTTTATACACCTTTGAAACAAGCTTCGAAGCTTCTTTAGATGTGTATCCAAGTACCATAAGAGCAGAAACTGCATCATTACTTATATATCCTGTTTCCACAGGCTCAAAATCAGCCTCAGCCACCTGTGCCTCTGCCTTTATATCCTTACTTATCTTATCCTTAAGCTCTAATACTATTCTTTGTGCCAGCTTAGGACCAACACCTTTACTTTTACTAATTGCTTTAAAATCGCCCGTTGCCACTGCCAAACTAAATTCAGATGGACTCATTGCAGTTAAAATTGCAACTCCCATTTTAGGTCCTACGCCACTTACACCAATTAGCATATTGAAAACTGATAACTCCTCTCTAGTTTTAAAGCCAAAAAGAGATAGCTCATCTTCCTTGACATTCATATGTGTATAAAGTGTAACAGCATCGCCTATATTACCAATGTTTGAAATTGTAATATATGATGCAAAGATTCTAAAGCCAACTCCATTAACATCAATTACACAATAATCAGTTCCCTTATATTGTAATGTTCCTTTTATATATTCAAACATTATTATATTAATCCTTTCTTCTACGAATAACAGTACCCGCTTTTACCGTAAATTCAGTCTGCATCGTTACCTTCATCATAGCATGTGGAGCTTTTTCGATGCTTTCTCCATCAGAATTTCGCATTTCAGAAATTATGTGCGTAATAACCTCACCCTCGGGAGGAACAAATTCCAACTGGTCTCCTACTTTAAAATTACCCCTTAATGTAAGAGTTAAATCATATTTTCCTTTTTCTAGTGGCACGCAGCTATCTACAGTACCGATGAAATCTGTTTCCCTTTTATAAGAAGAAGTTTCATAGATTTGGCTACCCTTTTCACCTTTATAAAAGCCGGTGCAATAATCTCTGTGACTTACACTGCAAACCTCTGAAAGTAAATTATTGAGAATTTCATCTGTAAGCTCTTCTCCACGCTCTAGCATATCTATAGCTTTTCTGTATGCCCTAACTGTAACAGCAACATAGAACTCACTCTTCATTCTTCCTTCAATTTTAAATGAAGTCACACCTGCTTCTTTAAAGTCCTTCAAATAAGGTAGCATACATAAATCCTTTGAATTAAATAAAAATGTTCCTCTGTCATTTTCTTCAATATCTAAAATATCATTAGGTCTGGTCGTTTCAATTATTTTGTAATTCCATCTGCATGGCTGCGCACAATCACCTCTATTTGAAGAACGATTTACAAAATAATCGCTTAACATACATCTTCCTGAAAATGACATACACATTGCTCCATGAACAAACGCTTCTAATTCAAGCTGGCAATTTCTTTCTTGTAAATTTTTATTTAATTCTGCTATTTCTGCTAAAGACAACTCTCTTGCCAAGTTGACTCTTACTGCGCCCATTTTTTGCCAAAATTCACATGTACGCCAATTTAAATTATTTGCCTGTGTACTAACATGTATAGGAAGCTCTGGGGCTGCATCCTTTACTGTCATAAACGCGCCTGGGTCAGATATTATAACTCCATGTACTCCGGCCTGCGACAGCTCCCTTGCATATTTCGCCATTTCGGGCAAATCATGATTTCTTGCGATTATATTCATTGTTACATATATTTTTTTATGAATACTGTCTGCATAATCTACTGCGTCAGCTATTTCCTGAAGTGTAAAATTATCTGCATTTGCTCTTAAACCAAACACGTCTCCCCCTATGTATACAGCATCAGCGCCATATTCAAAGGCTGTTTTCATTTTTATTTTATTACCACCCGGGGCTAAAAGCTCAATCATTCTTATCTCCTATTTTATTTTATTCTTGTAGATACTGTCATTCCATCACCAACATCCAAAAGTGATGATTGCAATCTATCGTCAGACATTATTTTTTGCAAAAACGCCCTTAGATTTGTTACTATAGTTCTGTGCTTATGTGGTGCTTCTTTAGGATTATCTAAAACCTTCCCATAAAAAATGCAATTATCACAAACTAGCAACCCACCAATATTCAAAAGTCTCATAGCATCCTCATATAAATTGATATATTGTCCCTTTGCTGCATCCATAAAAATCATGTCGTATGGTTTTTGCAGAGCTGCTAAAACCTCTGCTCCATCTCCAGCTATGACTCGTATTTTGTCCGACTTACAAGCCGTTTCTATATTATTTCTTGCAATAACAACACTTTGTAAATCTATCTCAACCGTGTCAATTTTACTTTCACATGAGCTTTGACTCATCAATATTGCCGAATATCCTATTGCAGTTCCTACCTCTAATATACGTTTTGGTTTTTTTAAGCTAACTAAAGTCCGCAAGAATGCTGCTGCATCATGTCTTAATATTGGAACATGATTTTCATTTGCATAAACTCTCAATTCTGCTTCTATCCCAGCTTCCTTAGGTAGCATATTTTCTATAAATATTTTTGTTTGCTCATCCATATTGTTTCTTCGCCTGTAAGTGCTCCTGATATGTCTTAGAGAATATATGAGATCCTACTCCGTCCTTAGCATTAAGAACAAAGTAATAGTAATCTGTCTTTTCGTAATTCAAAACAGCCTTTATTGAAGCTATACCCGGACTGCATATAGAACCAGGCGTCAATCCCTCGTGTAAATAAGTGTTATATGAATCATTTACCTTTTCGTGCTCTTCTGTGATATTTACAACATCTTCATTGTAAAGCTTTTTATAAACATATCTTATTGTTGCACACGATTGTAGCTTTTTTAAATCCTGCTTATCACTATTTAATCTGTTAATAAACACGCCTGCAATTTTGGCTCTTTCTGACTGCAATTTAGCTTCACGCTCTACTATAGAAGCTAGCGTAACAACCTCGTCAACAGTTAGCCCAGCCTTTTCTGCCTTTTCATAGTACGCAGGAAGAAAGAGTTCATTAAATCTGTTTAACATTTTATAAATAACATCCTCCACATTTGCCTTTACATCAAATTCATATGTGTCAGGGAACAAATATCCATCTAAGCGATGGTCTCTGCCCTCTGTATTGATGTTGCTTAAAAATGTATATGACGATACATCTATATCTTCGACAGCTTTAATAAAATCCTCTGCTGCAACAACATTATTAGCTTCAAGTCTTGCTGCTATTTGTTCTGTAGTAAAGCCTTCAGGGAAAGTAACTCTTACTGTCTCTGGTTCACCTGCAAGCAAGGTCATAATTTCATCATACGATAATCCTTCACATAAAGTATATGTTCCAACTTTATATTGACCATCATATCCATTAAATTTTGATAAAAATCTATATATATTCTCGCTTTCTATCAAGCCCATATCATATAAGCTTTCAGCAATTACTGCTGTAGTCATACCCTTGTCTATTCTGAATTTTACAGATGAGTCTTCATCCAAAACAATCGATTCCTCTGTAATCGGATTTTCATATTTATCAACAAGATATGTGTATGATAAAAAGGCACTAAATACTATAATGCATGCCAAAAATACAATAAAAATTATCGTAAGCGGTACCTTATACCTTTTTTTTCTCATTCTGGTTGCTTTTCTGGTAAGAGAATTATTTTTCCTAACTATACGCTTTGTTTTACTCTGCTCAGTTTCGGCCTTTTGACCGGGTATTCTTCTTTTTGCTCCCGGCTTTAAATACGCCTTTCCTTGCATAGCCTCTTTAGAAGCACTTGATTTGGAATCTGTTGTGCTTCTTTTATATATTTTCTGCGTATTTGTTCTTCTCGCAGGTATTGATATCGTTTCTTCCTTTTTTTGCTCAGTAGAAGCTCTCCTAGCTTCACCCGGTTTTCTTATTTTGCTGCTCAAGGAATCACCCCTTTGCTCTTGCCTTCGCCCTTTGCTCTGTTTGTAAAATTGTTTTTCTCAATCTGATAGTTTGAGGAGTAATCTCAACAAGCTCGTCATCTGATATAAATTCCAATGCCTGTTCTAAGCTTAATAGAACTGGTGGTGTTAATTTAAGTGCCTCATCAGAGCCTGAAGCTCTAATATTTGTAATATGCTTACGCTTGCAAACATTTATAACCAAATCTTCATTTCTAGCACATTCGCCTACTATCATGCCTTCATAAACCTTTTCTCCAGGTCCTATAAATAGCTTTCCTCTTTCTTGAGCATTGAAAAGACCATAAGTAACAGCCTCGCCCTGCTCCCATGCTACTAAAGAGCCATGCTGTCTTGCATCAATATCTCCTTTGTACTCATCGTACCCATCAAATATATGGCTCATTATACCATTTCCTCTTGTATCCGTCAAAAATTCAGAACGATAGCCTATAAGGCCTCTTGATGGAATTCTAAAATCTAGTCGAACATAATTTTCCGTTGTAGGCTGCATATTTAGCATTTCACCTTTTCTTCTGCCTATTTTTTCAATTACAGTTCCGACAGCCTCTTCTGGAGTATCTATAGTTAATCTTTCCATGGGCTCCTGTATTATACCATCCTTTTCTTTTAAAATAACCTTCGGACGTGAAACTTGGAACTCATATCCTTGTCTTCTCATAGTTTCTATTAATATAGATAAATGTAGCTCTCCTCGTCCTGATACCTTTAATGTATCTGGAGAATCTGTATCCTCTATTCGCATGCTTACATTTGTTTCAAGCTCCTTCATAAGACGTGCTCTAATATGTCTAGATGTTACAAAGGTACCCTCTTTGCCTGCAAAAGGACTATTGTTTACCATAAAATTCATTGATATCGTCGGTTCATCAATGTTTACAAATTCAATAGGCTCAACACAATCTATCGCACATATTGTATCTCCGATATTAATCTCTGGTATGCCGGCAATTACTATAATATCTCCACCCATTGCTTCCTGTGTTTCAACTCTTTTTAAGCCCTGGTATTTATATAAATATGTTACTCTAGCATTTTTCTTAACTGAATCCTTACTATTACATACAATTACCGGCTGTCCGATATTTACTTTTCCTCTTTCAACTCTGCAAACTGCTATTCTGCCAACATATTCATCTGTGGTAACATTTGATACAAGTGTTCTAAATGGTGCTTCAACCTCTGCCTTTGGCGCTGGAATCTCCTTAATAATTGCGTCAAATAGTGGCTGAAGATTCTTCCTTTCACCGCCATCAGCTTCTAGTGAAGCATAGCCGTCCCTTGACGAAGCATATACTACCGGGAAGTTAAGCTGTTCTTCATCTGCGCCCAAATCCATGAACAATTCAAGTACCTCATCAAGAACTTCTAATGGTCTGGCACCATCTCTATCAATTTTATTTATAACAACAATTGGCTTCAAATTCATTGCAAGAGCTTTCGTAAGCACAAATCTCGTTTGAGGCATAGCACCTTCAAACGCATCTACCAAAAGCAATACTCCGTCTACCATTCCTAAAACACGCTCAACCTCTCCACCAAAATCAGCATGTCCCGGTGTGTCAACAACATTAATTGTGTAACCATTGTAGCTTATAGCTGTATTTTTAGATAAAATCGTAATACCTCTTTCTCTTTCGAGATCATTTGAGTCCATTACTCTTTCCTGTACTGCTTCATTTTCTCTAAAGGTTCCGCTTTGATGTAAAAGTCCATCAACAAGTGTTGTTTTACCATGGTCTACATGGGCTATAATCGCAATATTTCTTATATCTTCTCTGCTATTCGTTGTCATAATTTTCCATCTCTTCTCTACTTTTTACAATTCCTTTATAAACCCAAACTGTCCGCCTATATCTGCATAAAACAGACATGGCGGACATCAGAATGTATTAATCAAAATAATTATTTGCTTTCAGGCTCATCATCACTAATAGGCTTCTTAACCTCACGGATAGCCCAATTTTTAAATTCCATCAATGTTTTATCAAGTGATGTCTCTATTGTAATATTGTCATCCTTTATATTAACTACACGGCCAACTATTCCTCCGATAGTTGTAACCTCGTCACCTAAAATAATACTGCTTCTAAGCTCCTCTTCTTGCTTTTTACGCTTCTTATTAGGGCGATAAATGAGGAAATATCCCACAACAACAAAGAATAAAATATAAACTACAAGAACTATTCCCATTGGAATTGTACCTTTAGGCTCCTTAGCACTAGCATTTGCACCATCTGCAGCCATAGCTACCATAGAAAATGCTGATAACGCGCATACAACGGTTGTTATAAAACCTAAAATCTTTTTTGAATTAAATTTCATTTGTTTCCTCCGTTTTTATAATATTTTTCATAAAATTCCTTCCTGAAATCAAGAAGTCTATCCTCAAGTATAGCACAGCGAATTGATTTCATCAAGTTAATAAGAAAATAAAGATTATGAATCGTTGTAAGTCGCATGCCATACATTTCACCTGTTTTTAAAAGATGTCTAATATATGCCTTCGTATGATCTCTACAAGCTGGGCAAGTGCACTCCTCATCCATCGGCGTAAAGTCTCTGCTATACTTTGCATCTCTCACTATAACTCTACCTTTAGATGTCATAACAGTACCATTTCTTCCTATTCTCGTTGGCAAAACACAGTCAAACATATCTATTCCTCTTATAGCACCCTCTATCAAATAATCCGGAGAGCCCACCCCCATTAGATATCTAGCCTTGTTTTCTGGTAGTTCCGGAACTGTTTCTTCCAACATTTCACACATGAGCTCTGCTGGTTCACCTACACTCAAGCCACCTATTGCATATCCTGGAAAATCTAACGAAACTAAATCTCTTGCAGAAATTTTTCTTAAATCTCCATACATTCCACCCTGAACAATCCCAAATAATGCCTGCTTTTCTGTGTTTGTATGAGCCTTCAAGCATCTTTCAGCCCATCTTGTGGTCATATACATGGACTTTTTTGTGTAATTATAATCAGATGGATATGGTGCACATTCGTCAAAAGCCATTATTATATCGGCTCCTAATGCATTTTCAATTTCCATTGCTATTTCTGGAGAAATGAAGTGCTTTGAACCATCTATATGTGAGCGAAATTGAACACCTTCTTCTGTTATCTTTCTCAATTTACTTAACGAAAATACTTGAAAGCCACCACTGTCCGTCAAAATTGCTCTATCCCAATTCATAAATTTGTGTAAGCCACCTGCTTCACGCACAAGCTCATGCCCGGGGCGCAAATATAAATGATATGTATTTGATAAAATAATACCGGCATCCATTGCCCTAAGCTCGTCAGGAGAAATTCCCTTTACGCTTGCCTGCGTCCCTACAGGCATAAATGTAGGCGTCTCTATTACACCATGAGGTGTATGCAACCTACCTAATCTGGCCCCTGACTGTTTACAAACCTTTATTAACTCATATTTAACGGCTGCCATATGCAAACCAACCTTTCCTTAATTAATCTATGAGCATCGCGTCACCAAACGAGAAAAATCTATATTTTTCCGCAACTGCTTCTTCATAGGCTGAAAGAATGTTCTCTCTGCCTGCTAAGCTACTTACAAGCATCAAAAGCGTAGATTCTGGTAAATGGAAATTTGTTATCAATGAATCGACAATTTTAAACTTATATCCCGGATAAATAAATATACCTGTCCAACCTGACTTTTCCTTCATAAATCCATTGTCCTCTGCTACTGATTCAAGAACTCGGCAGGATGTTGTTCCTACTGCGAAAACCTTACCTCCATTTTTCTTTGTGTTGTTTATTGCATCACATGTATTTTGTGATATTGTATAATATTCAAAATGCATAACATGATCTTCAACCTTTTCTTCCTTTACAGGTCTAAAGGTTCCCAAACCGACATGAAGTGTTACAAAAACAACATTCACACCCTTCTGCTTTATTTCTTCAAGAAGCTCCTTTGTAAAATGTAAGCCTGCCGTTGGTGCTGCAGCAGAGCCCTTTTCTCTTGAATACACCGTTTGATATCTTTCTGGATCTTCTAATTTTTCCTTAATATATGGTGGGAGTGGCATAATACCTATTTTGTCTAATATTTCTTCAAATACCCCATCAAATGTAAAACGCACATATCTGTTTCCACCTTCAACCACAGCTAATATTTCAGCCTTTAAGAGACCTTCCCCAAAGCTAAATACTGCACCGGGTTTAGCTCTTTTACCAGGTCTTACAAGAATTTCCCAATAATTACATGACGTGCCTATACATTTTTCATTACTAGGCGGTATTTCCCCAATTACTTCCTTTACATCATTTTCTTTGAGATTTTTCAAAAGCACAAATTCAATAGGACCATTTGTTTCTTCTTTCACACCAAATAAACGAGCTGGTATAACTCTTGTATCATTTAAAACCAAACAATCGCCGGGCTTTATATAAGATAATATATCCTTAAATGTGCCATGTTTTTTGTCACCTGTTTTTTTGTTTAAAATTAAAAGTCTAGATGAGGCTCTGTCTGCCAAAGGTGTCTGTGCAATCAATTCCTCTGGCAATTCATAATAAAAATCCTTTACATTCACGAGTTTCCATTCTCCCATACTCCGGACCAATACTCAAATGCAGCATCAACTATATCGCTCAAATCTAAAGAACTATAGACTTCGTCATTTAGCTTATATTCATATTTATCTGATTCAAGCAGATCCTTTAAATTTTTATCTGCAACAAACATACGTGTCCATTTGATCATTGTTTCAGAATCACAAAGTGCTTCAAAATCTGTAATGCTATCTAATCTTACCAAATAAACAGCATATTGAGATTCAACAATTCCAACACTTCCTACCGGATTAACTCTAAGCCAATCATATACCTCAGCATAATCATCCTTATTAGCAGGGTAGAATTTCGTTACACCATCTGTTTTTAGAAGCGCTTCATCGTTCGAAAATTCATTGAGTAGTTTTACAAAATCCTCTCCATTATTTAATCTTTCTAAAACCATAGCTGCCTGCTGCTTTTGCACCTCAGCCGTGTTCTCTGTCGTTATAACAAAAGGAATAACCGATGCATTGTATGTGTATAAATAATCATAATATTCATCAAAGGCTGCTTCTTGAGACGCCTTCGACACATCAGCATTTTGCTTGCATACTTCTGTGTACTTGTCTATCAGCGACCAATTTTCCCAGAATTTCACGTATTGTTCCTTAGTAAGATTATAGTATTTTTCAAAAAATTCTTCTTCACTTATGTTTTCTTCTTCCTTAATTGCTGAAAAATCCTGCTCTATCTGCTTCGCCACAGTATCTTTTTCTTCTGCCGTCAGACTAACTCCATTTTTAGTTGCTTCTAGGACACGAATCATATACTCCTTTGCGAAATTAGATGTATTCTTTTTTAATTCGTCTGATGTAGATATGTCCGTAGTAGAATATAATTCCTTAACCATATCCTCATTTTCAATCACAAGCATATTAGCAAAAAATCTAAATTCCGCTTCGGTAACAGTCATATTTTCAATCTGCGCAACAATTCTCTGGTCCGTCAAATCAGCCTTTTCCTTTTTACCAGAGGACAAGCAAGCGCTTAAACAAAAAATGAAAATAATTACGCATATCATGCATACAGAAATAATACGTATATATTGCTTTAATTTGTTATTTAAATCCATTATATTACCATCCTTAGTACTTATATTAAATTATCATACGTCAAAAGAATCATCATATTCATCATCGTCAGAAGAAACCTCAGAGAATACAAATTTTTGTTTTTCTTCCTCAAGCGGTCTAGAAACTACACGACTTCTTCTGCTGGTAGTATGTGCCCTTGTATATTGTGCTTCTGATTTAATTATTTCATTTGTTTCTTCTTTTTTTTCTACTTTTACTTCTGATATTTTAACCTCAGAATCTTTCACAGGTGTTTTTGTAACCTCTTTTTTTTCGGATATATCCTCACTGTATTCTGGATACAAGTCCTCTCTCATTGCAATAAATGTATTGAAAGTAAAATATATGTATACAAAATACAATATTGATCTCAGCATTGCTGTGAAACATAAAATAACAATACTCATTGCTGTTGATTGATGACCATAATGTATTAAAAATAGCAACGATCTAATAATTGCATCCCCAAGCATAAATAAAACAGTTTTGGGCATCAAGTACCATATATACGTATTTGTCATACGTATACCTGCCCACACAGCACCTTTCTTCATACCTGCAATAGCGGGTAAAACATACGAAAAGTATAAAACATAAAAAATCAATGCTAAAACTACTACTATAAGTGTAAGCAACCCTAATATTAATGCTGAAAAAATAACGCCTGCATTACCATCTACAAGCTGTCTCACTCTAAGCAATACGGGTAAAACTGAATATAAAACCATAAAAAAGAAAATAGTAGATAAAATAAAAGCTACATAAATATATGCCAATGTCTTTAAAAAATTCTTTCCAATTCCCTTAGCATATTCACCCTTGCTTTTAGGCTTATCCTCGACACTACATAAAAGCACATTCATATATCCTGAAAAAAACAAGGCTGATATTGCCGAAAGCAAAAGTAAGCTTAATAGCGTAAACAAAATAAAATAAAAAGCTTTATCCCCATCCGCTAAAAATTCACCGGCCTTTATAATCCATTTAGCAAGTCTATCAATATAATTTTCTTCAATTATATAACTAAATGAGCCATATTTTTTTATTATAGGATTATATGCCTCTAATGCACTAAAACCAGTCACAAGCACTAAAAGTACTATGTATATTGAGGGTCTCTCCTTTAATCTTCTAAAAAATGTATTTATCGAATTCATATCGTTACTCTCCACTTTTTTATTCTTGATGATTATACCATTGCATGTCAATTAACGCAATTGTTAAAGATATATTTTTTTATCGCTGTTTTAATTACTTATTTTACTTCACCGCATGCTATTAATTTAAATGCTGATGCTTTTTTAAATTGAAGTTTATTTTTTATAATTGACAATAGAAAACAATATTTTTTTATGTTATACTATCCTTCGCTTAGACATATTAATTTAAAAAGAGGCGATTTGTTATGACAATAAACAATAATAAGCATATACACTTTGTCGGTATTGGAGGCTCTAGCATGAGTGGTCTTGCCGAGCTTGCTTTAAAGCAAGGCTTTATCGTAAGCGGCTCAGACCGAGCTATTTCCGAAAAAACAGAAAAACTTCGTGAAAAAGGGGCTATAATTTATTCCGGTCACTGCGCTGAAAACATAACCTCTGATACAAGCCTCGTTGTTTATACATTAGCAGTTCCTCTTTCAAATCCTGAGCTTGCAGAGGCTCAGAGAAAAAACATTCCCATAATAGAGCGCGGAAAATATTTAGGGCAAATATGCTCTCATTACAAATATTCAATTGCGGTCGCAGGTACACATGGCAAAACATCTACAACCTCGATGCTTAGCTCCATTCTTTTATCTGCTAACAAGGAGCCCAGCATACATATAGGTGGTTTTTTCCCTCTAATTAACAGCAATGTGCTTGCCTCAAATAGTGATTATTTTGTAACCGAGGCTTGTGAATATCATGAGAATTTTCTTAATCTAAAGCCCTACGGTGCAATTATTTTGAATATAGAGGCAGAGCATCTCGATTATTATAGAGATTTGAACCATATTCTTGACTCATTTTCAAAATTTGCATCCTACTGTAACAAGAATGGTTTTCTCGTTGCATGTATGGATGACCAAAATACCATGAAAGTACTTTCGAATGCTCCGAAAAATATCATAACTTATAGCATAGATAACGAGAAAGCTGATGTTTATGCAAAAAATATACAGCATACAGCTAATAATTCAAGCTATACTTTATGTCATAAGGGTGTTGAAATTTGTCATATCCAATTAAAAGTACCTGGCACACACAATATTTCTAATTCATTGGCTGCTGCTGCCGCTGCATTATATTTTGAATGTTCAACTGAAAGTATAAAAAATGGTTTGGAGGCTTTTGCCGGCACCGGCAGACGATTCGAAAAGAAGGGCACATACAATGGTGCTCCATTAATTGACGATTATGCCCATCACCCAACTGAAATAAGCGCTACATTGGAAGCTGCTAAAAGCATTCTTCCGGATAACGGAAAAATCTATGCTATACTTCAGCCACATACATACTCTCGTTCTCTAGCCTTTAAAGAGAATTTTGCTATTTCGTTAAAGAATGCTGATGTAGTAATTGTAACTGATATTTTTGCTGCCAGAGAAAAAGATCCTGGTACTATTTCAGGTTTTTCCATGGCTGAATATTTTAAATCACAGAGCATAAATTCACTCCACATTTCTGATTTTGATGACATTGCAAAATATATTCAAAAAAATGTAAATAAAAATGACATAGTAATTACTCTCGGTGCGGGTGATGTAAATGAAATAATAAATCTAATACTAAAATAATAGCTTAATATTGCTTTTAATTCATATAGCATAATTAAAAGGGGTAAATGGCACTTTCAATGTCATTTACCCCTTTAAAAAATTTTTATCTTGTTATAGCATATCTTTTCTTTTTGGCATCATCCATTTCGTTAAGTAACTGCATACAACCTCTTACAACACAAAGCTGCGCATTGTCTGCAACGCTTACATCAACACCCGTGCTTTTACGTACCAGCTCATCAAATCCAGCTATTTGAGCTGCTCCGCCCGTCATAACTATTCCCTTACAGAAAATATCGGCTGCTAATTCTGGTGGTGTTTCCTCAAGTACTGCGTGTATACCATCAAGAATTGGAACAGCAGTATCTATGAGAGGCTCTAAAAGCTCCTCTGAGGTTATCACCCTTTCACTTGGAAGGCCAGTAACTATGTCACTTCCTCTAATTTCTACAGAATTTTTTCTAACTCCATGATAGAGACAACCTATTTCCATTTTTATTTCCTCTGCAGTGCTGTCACCAACCATTATATTATGTTTTTTCTTAAGATAATTTTTTATCGTGTCGTCAAAAGCCTCTCCAGCTACACGTACACTCTTACTGTTTACTATTCCATTGTAGGAAATTACAGCAATATCTGTAGTGCCTCCACCTATATCAATAACCATATTTCCCGAAGGTCTGGAAATGTCAAGTCCCGCACCTACTGCTGCAGCTAGAGGCTCTTCTACAAGAAAAACTCTGCCCGCACCAGCACCTATAGCAGCTTGATAAACGGCTCTTTTTTCTACATTAGTTGTCTTACTCGGAATACATATCAACACATCAGGCTTAAACTTTTTAGCGATAGGATTAGCTATAGCCTTGTTTAAATAATAAGATAACATTTTTCTTGTCACCGTATAGCTCGAAATCACACCATTTTGTACCGGTCTGATAGTAGTAATATCAAATGGTGTCTTTCCCATCATTAACCTTGCTTCCTCACCAATAGCCACTACATCATTAGTGCCTTCTTTCACCGCTACTATAGATGGTTCTTTAATAACTACTCCCTTACCACCCACACTTACAATAACGGTTGAAGTTCCCAAATCTATTGCTATGTTTTGTTTAAAAAGGCCCATTTTTGCACCTCTGCTTATCCTCTGATTTATTGGTAATTATTATCATATACCATATTTTGATATGGTTCTGAAGCTTTTACACGCCTTCAGCTATGCGTTAAATATTACCATAAGCTCTATTTCAGAGCAAGCAAAAAATAAATTTCGATTCTGGTAGTCCAAAGCTTATTTCTGCACCATTTTTTAAAGAAAATGGCATTTGAGAAGCAATTTTCACCCCATCTACAAAGGTACCATTTTTAGAATTTAAGTCCTTTATAAACCAGTTATTATCATTTTTATATAGTGTAGCATGCTTTCTGCTTACAAAAATCATTCCCAATTCAATATCAGCCCAATCCTTGTCCCTACCTATGTTAATAACTGCCAGCGAATCATCCTTATCATAATATTCAATTCCGTTTAAAAGCTGTTTTCCACTCAACTTCATTTCTGCACCCTCTTTTTTATTCAAAAATCCCAAAAACAGCTTTTTAATCTCTTCAAGCTTTCTTTTATATTTAATCAATAAAGCTTCAAATGCAGATGCTTTTTCGCTAATAAATGGAAAAAGCTCCTCATATGGAAAATCGTTATTTCCTGCTAACGCATTTTTCTCCCATTCACACAAAATGATTGCTACCTGAGCTAATTCAGAGGCTGTTTCTTCTGATGTTTCATAATCAACGTATTCTACATGAAGCGAAACTAATGCTACCATGTCACTACATTTATTATTTACTAATTTTCCATCCTTATACGCGCCCTTGTCAGGTGCATAAATAAACTCCATTTCTGAAAGTGAGCTACCAACAAACACACATTCATAATCTAAAATAAATTCATGTCCATCTATCCCATATTCTCTTGCCCGTTTAAATAAATCTGCTAATGCTCGAACAAAAACATAAAAATCCTTAGGCTTAAAGCCTTTCTCATAAATGTATTCTTTTAATGATTGTCTATGGCTAATATAAAAATAATAATTATTCCTATCCCAGCTCACGTCCGATGGCACAAAAATACCCGTCATATGTTCTGCCACAAGGTTCATTTTTTTCTTTAATTCCTCTGGTGAATACGGACTGTCAATTGACAGTCCGCAGCCAGTTCTTTCTTTATTTATTTTCATATAACCACATCCTATTACAAGGTACTTATGGCAGCATCTGTTTTACTTTTTATTTTATCAAAAATCGTATCTGCTAGGTCCATAATGAATGTTCTAAATATAAGCGCTAATGCCACTAAAACAGCAATAATAATTATTACCTCAATAGTACCCATACCCGACTCATCTTTCGTAAAGCTAAATATTTTGTTTTTTATATTGGTTAACATATTAACAATCGTAAAATACATACTTATAGTCATTTATGATTCACTCCTCTAAATAAATTTTTCTCACATACCTTCCAAAAAGGACATTACTGCTGGTGTCAAAAGCAAAATCACTAATGCTAAAAGCACTATTGTCGATGGTATTAATAATAGTGTCGCTGCCTCATCGGCAAGCTTTGCAGCAGTACGCCTTCTTTCGTTTCTATATATTTGTGCCTGTGCGGCGAATAACTCGCCTAATTCATCACTGCCCTTTCTCATATTTTGGATAATAACTGCTGTAAAATTACTTAACGCAGCTGATTTTCTCCTTTCAGAAAGCTCCTCTAAAACAGTTGCAAAATCCTTTGAGCCTATTCGTCTTTGCATTTCAAATACCTCATGCAAATCCTTATACAAGGGTTTTTGCCTGTTCCCCGCAAGCACCGCTCTTTCAAGCGACTCCCTTATTCCTAATCCTGCTTCAGCAAACATGGCAACATGAATCATTAAATCAGGCAAATCCATCTCATAGCTTTTGTTTATTGCTTCAATTTTTCTTTTGTTTATAAATTTTTTTATACCATACGTTCCACCTCCCATTAAAATTCCTATTAATACGCATGCAATTATGCTCTCACCCATAATAAATGTAACAACAAAGAAAACCACACCTACAAATATAAAAATAAAATTTTTCATAATGTCCTCCTGCATCAATACTCTATTTTTCCTAGCTTTTCCCCTAACCACCATGCCGCAAGAAGCATTGCAAGAACTACAATCATAATTACCCGTCCTAAATCCGTATACAGACTATCCATATAAGAAGGGGCTAATTGTTTAAAAAGGGCTATACATATAAAAGGCATTATAATTATTATCCTGTTATTGTATTTAGGTGCGTTTAATATCCTTATTATCTCACCTTCCGTATCTTCTCTCATTCTGTAGGCTGCAGATAAATATCTAATAAGTCCTGACATATCAATTCCTGTAGGTATTCCCGCAGATAAAACTTCACAAAAAGTCTTTATTTCTCTATTGTTGCTTCTTTGTGCCAGAGTTCTGAAGGCTACATCTATCGAATAATTATTTTGAAGCATTCTATACATTTTTTCAAAATCATCACCCAATAGTTTATAATCCTTTTTGTCTACAACTACAGTTTCCTTCAAAGCATTTTCCAATATCATTCCTGAAGACATTGACATTGAAATTCTTCCAAGCATTTTGTAAAACTCACTTTCCATCCTCTGCTGTCTTTTTGACTCTAAATATATTTTTATTTTTTTCACAAAAATAGGCATAAAACAAATTGTTAAAACAACACTTATAGCTATGCTTTCAAACATCATCCATAATCCGATATAAGCCACTATAATATAAATTAGGTTTGCACTAAAAAATACGCTCCAATACAATTTTTTCCTGTTCATTTTTATTCACCTCTGCAACCTCTTTAACTATTCTTCCTTTTTCGTTCCTTTCTAAAAAAGCAACAACATCAACTCCTGATATTATCATCCTTTTAATTGTCTCTGAATGAACATGCCCCTCCCACAATGCCATGGTTTCTAATCTTACAAGAGCATCCGTTGCGGAATTTGCATGCAGCGTAGACATCGAACCCTTGTGACCGGTCGATAATGCCGAGAGGAGCTCTAACGCACTTTCATCTCTTACTTCTCCTATTATGAGTCTATCAGGACGCATTCTTAAGGCGGCCTTTATTAATGTTCTCATTTTAATTTCTCCCTTACCTTGTGTATTTGAATTACGTGTTTCCATGCGCACCACATTAGGCTTTTTTATATTGAGCTCGGCAGAATCTTCTATCACTATTACCCTTTTTTCATCTGGTATAAAGCCTGTTAACATATTTAGAAATGTAGTCTTACCAGAAGATGTTCCTCCAGATATAACAATGCTCTTCTCTTCTAAAATACTTTTTATAAAGAACTCTGCCATTTCGGCTGTTATCGTTCCATTGTTTATAAAATCATCTATTTCGTACTGCTGCTTTGTAAATTTTCGTATTGTTACTATAGGACCATTGATTGCTATAGGATTTAATACTACATTTATCCTCGCTCCACTATGAAGCCTAGCATCAACAATTGGATTACTTTCGTTTACAGCTCTGTTGCTCCACGAAAGCATTGTTTGAATGTTATGAAAAAGTTCTTCTTTGTTACTATATCTTATTCCTGAATCTATTAGATTACCGCATTTTTCAAGAAAAATGCCCTCTGTTCCATTAATCATTATTTCATTTACAGTATCGTCTTCTAAAAATGGTTGTATAATCCCCATTCTTCGCCTACCATTAAATACTTCCCGGGCTAGATGTGTTGAATCAATATTTACCATTGGAATTTTAGTCAATACACCTTGTATGCATGAATCAATCAATCTTTTAAGCTCTACATCGCTGTATTCTCTACCCATATCCATTCTTTCAGTTAGACGTCTATCTACTATTTCAATAAGTTGATTTTCCTCTATAAGGATTCCCCCTTTCGCAATTAATGTAGATAGACTATACAGCTTTTTTAAAAGAAAAGCAAGAACTTTCGTTCGTCTTTACGATGCATATTTCGTCATAATTCGACAATTATTATTGACTTTGTTTACTTTATTTATTAAACTGTTTTTCCGAAATATGTCGAATTTTACAAAGAGAGGTAAATCATGAATTTTGAATGTTCCAGCAATATAAAAAGTCCTTTTATCACAGAAAATCCAGAAGCTCATAAAGAACTTCAGAGCTATATTCATGATATTACACTAAAAGGCAAAAATAGCTCCTTATCACTAGATAATAATGTATGGCTTGCACCTTTAGCTGGTGTTACAGACCTTTCTTTTAGAATTATTTGCAAAGAAACACATAAATTTTTGAATTTACCACAAAAAACCTCTCCTGGACTTGTTTTTTCTGAAATGATTAGTGCAAAGGGCGTTCACTACAAAGGCAACAACAGTATTGCACTCGCTGATACAGATGAAAAAGAAGCACCAATGAGTATTCAAATTTTTGGAAGCGAAAGTGACATAATGGCCGAATGTGCTACAATTTTTAAAGACAGAGGCGCAAAAGCCATTGACATAAATATGGGTTGTCCTATGCAAAAAATAACATCAAACGGCGAAGGTAGTTCATTAATGAAAAATCCCTTACAAATCGAAAAAATTGTTAAAGCTGTCAGTGAAGCTTGTGGTTTACCAACTACTGTAAAGATTCGTAGAGGATATGAAATAGGTAACGAATCATGTGTCGAAGCAGCACTTGCAGCAGAAGCTGGTGGAGCCGCAGCAGTAACCGTTCATGGAAGATACAGGGATGAATATTATTCAGGTAAAAGTGAAATTTCTGCAATCGCAAGAGTAAAGGCTGCTCTTAAAATACCTGTTATAGGTAATGGCGACATAATTTCTTGCGAAACAGCTCTTAAAATGTTTAAGGAAACAGGCTGTGATGGCATTATGATTGGCAGAGGCGCTCTTGGAAGACCTTGGATTTTTAATTATTTACTTTCAGACGTGCTTCCGCCTGTGATTTTACCAAAGCATATATCAGAAATTATAAACACACATATTCAATATGCGGTTAAATATAAAGGCGAAAAATATGGAATTACAGAGATGAGAAAGCATCTTGCTTGGTATACAAAAGGAATGCGTAGTGCCGCAGCCATGCGTGATAAAATATTTAAAGCTACTACACTTTTAGAGGCGCAGCAGCTCATAAATGATTTATTTGAAATAAATAACTAGATTTTATAACTCATTCAACAGAGAAATTTTTCTTTCAGCCATTTCCTCATAACGGCGCATATAATCCTCTACACCTTTTACATTAAAAGAGCGAGTTATTTTCCTTTCACCTTCTAAAACCTGACATAGTTTAGTAACTCCTCCTGCTCCAAATGCAAAAATACTTTGATCTTCTTCCATTATATGTATATTATAAGGACTTTCCAAACCAGGCTTACAGTAAGAAACATTCTCATGATTTCCAAGCATATTCTTCTGTCTATACATATAAAATGGTTGCATTCCCATTTTTTCGATAGACTCATGTGCCATTAAGAGCATTTTGCCTGTAACATCATGTTTCAAAAGTGATACTTTTTCATCACGCTTTAAATCTGCAGCCCTTTTAACACTCAATGTATGTACTGTAACAGCATCAGGTGCCATTTCTGAAATTTTATCCAAGGTATACTCAAAATCCTTCTCATCCTCTCCCGGAAGTCCAGCAATAATATCCATATTTATATTATTAAAGCCTGCTCTCCTCGCTTCATCAAAAGCTTTTTCTATCTGCTTTGCACTGTGGCGTCTACCAATAAGCTTTAATGTTTTATCATTCATCGTTTGAGGATTAACACTTATTCTTGATACGCCAGATTGTTTTGCTGCCTTTAGCTTAGCTGGTGTAATACTGTCAGGGCGCCCAGCCTCCAAAGAAAATTCTCTTAATTCATCTATTTTCACAATTTCCGTTACTAGTTCCATAAACGTAGCAAAGTCTTCTTCGGAAAGTGATGTTGGTGTACCACCACCTATATATAAGCTTTCAATAGTATATCCCTTATCTATAATAACAGGAATTACCAATTTAAGCTCAATTTCAAGCATTTTAAGGTAATCCTTTACTCTATTCGAATATTTTTCTATTGGATGTGATGTAAAAGAACAATATAAACATCTCGTAGGACAAAATGGAATTCCTATATAAATTGATGCATTTCGGGGATTGCTCTCCTGGTTCTTTAAAAAGGCCTCCTGATTCATTGCTACTTTAGCCGCAAGGACAGCTTTTTCATGCTCTGCCATATAAAAATTTTCAAGCTCTTTGACTGCTTCTTCAAAGGAGTATCCCAAGGAATATAATCCGTTAACAATCTTAGCAGGTCTCACTCCTGTCATGCAGCCCCAAGGAGCTTTATAACCTGTAAAATCGCTCATTATTTTATACATTTCACGTTTTTGCAATTTATGCTCTAGCTTTTCATCGAGGGAATTAAAAAAAGGAACCTCACGGAATTTATCTCCCTGAGAAAGCCACAGTCTGCTTTTCAACTTTTTGGCTCTTTCGTCGTTAGACACAAATTCCGGAAATGCATTGCAATCATTAAAAATTTGCACCGCCTCGTATGCATAGTGAGGCGGTAACTCATCGGAAAAGCCCATATATATTTTTTCAATTTCTGTATGTTTATCCATAAAATCCATCTAAAATTTTCAAAAATCCATAAAAGGATTCATTTCTCTTTCTCTACCAATAGTTGTCTTTGTGCCATGTCCAGGATATACCTCAATATCGCTATTTAATGAATAAAGCTTTTCTATAGATTTTGCCATGTCGCCAACATCTCCGGCACCTAAATCTGTTCTACCAAAACCAGAATAAAAAAGTGTATCACCTGAAAAAAGCATTTTATCGACTAAAATACACATTCCTCCTGGTGTATGTCCAGGTGTAGAAATCATTTGCAGCTTAACCTCTCCAAGGTATAAGACATCATTATCTTTAACAGTAATATCTGCATTTTCGTATGTTTTAGCAGAACCAAACAACGTAGACGCATTTAATCTTGGATTTCCTAGCATCACATTATCTGCCTCATGGATTACTACCTTAGCATTTTTAAATTTATATTTATATTTGTCTAGAAAATGTATGTGGTCAAAATGAGCATGTGTTAGAATAATATATTTAATATTAATATTTTCTTGATTTACTACATCCTCAATAAATTCAAGTGAGTTACCAGCATCGATTATTGCCGCCTCCAACGAAACAGTATCCCATATTATATATGTATTTGAGCCTAATATCCCTTGCGTAAATCTTTTAAACTTTATCATATTTTCACCTTTTTTAGCCACAGCATTATTTAACTGTTCTACTAACCTCTAAAACATTATCGAGGGCGTTGATTTTTGTGATTAGCTTATCTAACTCGGCTCTGTCTGAAATTTCTATCGTGAGGTCAATCAATTCATAATTATCCCTCGTAGTTCTGGCATTAATTGCTTTCATAATGAGCTTTGAGTCTGCAATTAAACGTGCAATTTGGAGAAGCAAAGTATTGTTATCAATTGCTTGTATAGAAACATCTGCAACATATGTGCGCTTGCTTTTGCCTGCCCAGCGTACATCAATAACTCTATTTTCAAACTCACTCATCGCAACAATATTTGGACAATCCGTTCTGTGAACAGATACACCACGTCCTCTAGTAATATATCCAACAATAGAATCTCCCGGAACAGGATTACAGCACCTAGAAAGTCTTACAAGACAGTTGTCAATCCCTTTAACGATAATTCCCTTATCAGATGTCTGTTTTTTCTCCTTTTGAGTACCCTTTGTGGCATCTAATTTTGCCAGCATAGCTTCTTCTTTAGTGCCATTTAACTGTTTTTGATATTCTTCTCTTAGAGTATTAATAATCTTTTGAGCACTTATTTCACCAAAGCCCACTACATTCAAAAGGTCGTCAAAATTCGAAAACTTATACTTCCTTAAAATAGGGTCTATCCACTCACTTTTAATAAGCTGCTCATACTTAAAGCCCTGTTTTTTGAGTTCTCTTTCAATAATCTCGCGGCCTCTTTCGATATTTTCTTCGCGACATTCTTTTTTAAACCATTGCTTTATTTTACTTTTTGCTTCTGAGCTTTTAACTACATTGAGCCAATCCCTGCTAGGTCCACGGCTGGACTGAGAAGTAATAATCTCTACAAAATCTCCTGTACGAAGCTTGTAATTAAGAGGTTTAATTTCACCATTTACTCTCGCTCCTACCATTGTATTTCCAATTGCACTGTGAACCGAGTAAGCAAAATCTATAGGAGTTGCACCTTTTGGAAAACATTTAACATCACCCTTAGGAGTAAATACAAAAACCTCATCAGTAAATAAATCCATCTTAAAGGTCTGTGCAAATTCGTTAGGATCTTCAATTTCCTTTTGATTATCTAAAAGGTTGCGAACCCACTCAAGCTTACCCTCATAGTCAGAATTCTTTTCGTTTTTACTGCCCTTTTCTTTATATTTCCAATGGGCTGCAATACCCATTTCTGCTGTTTTGTGCATCTCCCATGTACGAATCTGAGCTTCAAAAGGCTTACCATCCGGACCAATTAATGTTGTATGAAGTGACTGGTACATATTAGGCTTTGGCATAGCAATGTAATCCTTGAATCTTCCCGGCATAGGTGTATACATTTCATGTAATGTGCCAAGTACCGTATAACATTCCTGAACCGTATCTACGATGACTCTTATTGCAAGTAAATCATATATTTGATTTAAGGTTTTATTTTGAGAAACCATCTTCTTGTGAATACTGTAAAAATGCTTTGGCCTTCCATCTAGAAAGGCTTTAATGTTATTTTCCTCGAGACGAACTCTTATAGACGCCAAAACTTCCTTTATATATGCTTCTTGCTCATCTCTTCGTTGTGTTATTTGTGTAACCAGGCTGTCATAATATTCTGGCTCCAAATATTTAAAACATAAATCTTCTAATTCCCATTTAATTCTTGTAATACCTAATCTATGAGCTAAGGGCGTATAAATTTCCAACGTTTCCCTTGCTTTCGTGATTTGTGAATCAGTATTAACATATTGAAGAGTTCTCATATTGTGGAGTCTGTCAACCAACTTAATTACAACGACACGAATATCATCTGCCATAGATAAAAACATTTTTCTAAGATTTTCTGCCTGATGTTCTTCCTTTGTTGACGTTGGAATTCTTTTAAGCTTCGTAACACCATCAACTAAATATGCAATTTCTTCACCAAACAATTCACGTATTTCTTCGATAGTAACTGAAGTATCCTCTACAACATCGTGAAGCATTCCTGCAATTACCGAAGGCATATCCATGTCCATATCTACAAGCATGGATGCTACCGCAACAGGATGAATTATGAAAGGCTCTCCTGATTTTCTTTTTTGCTCCTTATGCATACCATCAGCAAGATGGAATGCTTTTTCAAGCAATGTCAAATCTACACCCGGATGTCTGTCTTTTATAGTTTTTTCAATTTTTTTAAATTGCTCTGTATAATCCACAAAATCACCCTCCTGCTTGTATGCCCCTGTATAGAACAGAATTCATCAAATCTACCTTCTGTCCATTTTTTTGAATTATAAAATTATTTCTATCTTTTCGAAGTATTAATCCAAGCTCTGTAAAAATATCTAAGCCAGCTCTTATAGAATACCAAGAGCATTTTATCCCTGCATTCTTCATTATCCCTCTAACACGATAGATTTCCGAAAATTTAAAGCCTTCCCCACAGCTCAAAAGAATTTTGTACATATAAGCTAGCATTTTTCGCTCTAAAGCAAAACCACCAACTGTTATATATCGGCTATTATACACACATTTAACGATGTTATCAATATTATAATCTTCATCAAATATATCTGATACAATTAATGATACTCTTTCTTGACCTTGCCAACAGTTTATTTGAAGCCTGCATATTACACTACAGGTAGAATTTATCTGCTTCACCATCGTTTCAAAGCTTCCCTTTGAAAAAGCTATTGCATCTATTATGAGATTATCTCCTTTTGGAGATTCAGCAGAAAAGGATAATTTAAGATGTTTTCCGTTATCTCCAACCTTATGACAATAATTTATTTTTAAATTTCTCACACAAATGAGGGGTTCCGGGTTTCCCGTTCCAAAAGGCTCGAGTTCTATAATTCTACGGACATTTTCAATAGTAATTTCGTGTGGCTGTGCCACTGCATCTATTTCAATATTTGGGGGCTTTAATAATGCTTCAGGATGTTCCTTTGCATATTTATTCATTGCATCTACAAGCCGTCGTAAATTATCCTTCTTTACACAAAGACCTGCAGCCATTTCATGTCCGCCAAACCTTTCTAAAATTGCAGCACAGGTTGTTAATGCCTCATGAATATTAAACCCATCAACAGATCGTGCTGAGCCCTTTGCTATATCGTCCTCTAAAGAAAAAACAAAGGCAGGTTTACCATATTTTTCAACTAATTTGGATGCTACTATTCCTATAACACCATGATGCCAACCCTCTCCTACCGATATCACAACTGCATCATCGCTCATCGTGATTAAATGCTCCTGTGATATAGCCTTTTCAGCAATTTCATTCTCTGTTTCTTTTCTTTTTTCATTTTCTGACATAAGCTCTTTAGCAAGCTCCATAGACTCTTGAGCATCCTCTGAAATTAATAAATCAAAAGCTCTTCTAGCATTACCCAAACGCCCTGCAGCATTAATTTTGGGAACAATCTGAAATGATATGAATGTTGATGATATATTAGGTTCTGTGTTACGCCCTTCAGAAATAATCTGCATTAAGCTTTTTATTCCCGGCCAGGAATAATCAGAGAAATGTTCCATTCCATATTTGACTATTATTCTATTGTCCCCATCTAAAGGAACAATATCACCTAGTGTTCCTATCATAACAATTGGAATATAACAAAATATCTCCTCGGAAAGTCCTAATGTTTCCGCTAAACCTCTTATTAATGTATAAGCTACTCCGGCACCACAAAGATGTGAAACAGGAGTTTTTTCTTTTATTATACAAGGATTTACAACAGCACAGCAATCTGGCAATTGCTCAGCGCATCTATGGTGATCTGTTACAACAACATCTATGCCCAATTCCTTAGCGTGCTGTATCTCATCAAAAGCCACTATTCCGTTATCCACCGTTACAATTAAAGATACGCCCATCTCTGATAGCTTATCAATAGCTGTGCAAGACATTCCATACCCTTCGTTTATTCTGTCCGGTATGTAACATATTACATTAGCCGCCATTATATTTTGCAAAAAATGGAATAAAATCGCTGATGCAGTAACTCCATCGGCGTCATAATCACCAAAAACAGCTATACATTCCTCGTCCTCTATTGCTGTTAATATTCTATCTATTGCCTTGTCCATATCTGGAAGAGAATAAGGATCAGATAAATCCTCTAATGAACCAACCTTTCCCTCAATACCTCGTTTGAACATGATTTCCTCAACAAAAGACGGCGCACATTCTTTAGCATTACATTCCGCTATGTACGCATTGTGTTGATTGATGTCAAAAACCCATTGCTTATCAAACATGATATCGTTACTCTCCATTCAAAAAATACATGGTTAAGAATATCATATTTTAGTAGGAAATACAAACTTAAATGTTGTTAATCCATTAGCTACACTGCTTACTGAAATACCTATTTCATGTCTGCTTGCTATTTGCTTAGCTATAGCAAGTCCTAAGCCTGTACCATTTTTATTTTGTTCAGAACGTGATTTGTAAAATCTTTCAAAAATATATGGTAAATCCTCTTTTTTGATTCCCTCTCCCACATTTGTTATGGACACTTCGTTTTCTTGGAGCTGTATTATTACAATGTCATTATTGTCTTTTGTGAATTTTATTGCATTATCAATTATAATTAGAAACATCTGCCTTATTCTATCATAATCACCCATCATCATAAAACATACTGTGTCATTTACAAATTCTATTTTCACTTCTTTTTCCTGTGCAACTCTTCTCGCACTCCTAACAGCATCATTAAGGCAATCATAAAGATTAAATTCCTGAATATTAATACTAAAATCAGGATTTTGTAATCTAGATAAATCAAGCATGTCATTTACCATACGCTGCATATACATGCTTTCATTAAGCATTTGTGTATGATATTCTTCAACCATTGAAGGCTCTGTGACTACACCATCACATAAGGCCTCTAATGAACCTCTTATTACTGTAACCGGAGTTCTCAATTCGTGTGAAATATTTGCCACAAAATCTTGCCTCATTTGCTGAAGCTTTTGACCTTCATTTTCAGCTTGCTGTAGCTTTTCTCCCATTTCGTCCATTGTTTCAGCCAGCTCTCCAATTTCATCGTTACAAGTCACGTTCGTTTTTGCTAAATATTCACCCTCTGATATACGCAGAGCCGTTTCATTAATCTTTTTTAAAGGCTTTACTATCATTCTAGATATTATCACAGATAGTAATGTTCCTACAATAATTGCTAAACCTAGGCTTGTAATAAGAATTAGAATACCATTTTCAACGCTTTCTATCATACTTGTTTTAGGACTGTGAAGAAGAACTGCTCCCACAACATTATTAGTATCTAAATATACAGGCACACCCATAGTTAGTGTATCCTCTGGAAATATTTCTGAAAAGCTCTCTCCATACACATCGTAACCAGTACCCTCAAATATTTTTCTTATAAATTCTTTTGCGTTTTCAGGTAAAGCTTCAAATATATATTCATTTGCGTATCCGTTGCTTGGTTCATGTGTTGTTGTAAATATATTTCCAGAAGAATCTATCAACCATACCTCAGCATCAGTCAGCTCCTTTATTGACCTAATTAGTCTTGGTCCATCAATATAAATAGCCCCTGATTCTATAGGTTTTCTTCTATCCTCAAAAATTTCATCATCATATAGTGGTTCTTGCTTATCCTTTTTACCAAAAACATCATCAAAGGAACTTGCTTTATCCTTTATTAAGCTTGAAATTATTGTTGAAATTGATACTGCTGTCTGCTCCATTTTCTCCTTATTTGTTATCTCTACATGCTTTTGAAACAACAACGCAAAAACAGAACCTATTATTATAGCTACTATTAAAATTGAACAAGCAAAGCACATAATTAGTTTATTTGTTAAACTTCCTTTATGTTTTTTTGATGTACTCATTTGTTTTACCCCGATTACTTTATGGCAAATTTGTATCCTACTCCCCAAATTGTTTCTATTCCCCAGCCCTCAGGAGTATGCTCTTCAAGCTTTGCTCTAAGCCTTTTTATATGCGAGTCAACTGTTCTGCTATCTCCATAAAAATCAAAGCCCCAAAGCTTATCTAATAGGGAATCCCTTGAAAAAACTCTGTTTGCATTTGATGCAAGTGTCCACAAAATTTCTATTTCCTTCTTGGTTAGTCTGACTATTTCATTATTTATCTCTACTTCATAATTATCCAAGTTTATCTTTAAATTTCCACATGAAAATACATTATTCTTCTCTGATTCTACATTAATTCTCCTTAAAATAGCTCTTACTCTAGCCATTACCTCTCCACACGAAAATGGCTTTACTATATAATCATCAGCCCCAATATCTAGGCCCATTATTTTTTCGAAATCCTCGCCTCTTGCTGTTATCATTATTATTGGAACATTTGATTTCCTTCTTATATCTCGACACACCTCAAACCCGTCTATTTTAGGCATCATCACATCAAGTAAAACAACATCAGGCTGAAAGCTATAAAATTTCCCGAGCGCATCTTCACCATCATAAGCCACCTGTGCAATATATCCTTCTTTTTTTGCGTATTCCATAAGCACTGAGGTAATTTGTTTATTATCATCTGCTATTAATATTTTTACCATTATCTTCACCTCAACAATGTTTTTATCTATTTCCAACTATATCATGTATTTCCAACAGTCTACATATATACTACATTAAATCTGTGGCAAATTAATGTCAACCATTACAATACAATTTATTTTTTTCATATCTGTTTTTTGATGAAAGATTATCGTTTTCTAAAGTAATTTTAATGATATTTTTGTGTATTCCACCCTCACGCTTTTTTTAAGCATTTCAATACTAAACAAATAATTGACTTTAATGTCTTTTGGCTTTATTATTAGGAAGTTGAAGTTTATTAAATATTGAGAGGTAAAATTTATGTCTGTAACCAGAACAAGATTTGCGCCGAGTCCTACGGGATATATGCATATCGGCAACCTAAGAACTGCACTTTATGAATACCTTATTGCACGTTCACAAGGTGGACAGTTTATTTTAAGAATAGAAGATACTGACCAAGAGCGTTTTGTTGAGGGCTCCATGGATGTTATTTATAAAACACTCGAAATGACAGGGATTACCTACGATGAGGGTCCTGGCATTGGCGGTGAATATGGTCCATATATTCAAAGCGAGCGTCGTGGCTTATATCTTGATTACGCAAAACAGCTCGTTGAAAAAAAAGCAGCATATTACTGTTTCTGCACAAAGGAACGTCTAGAATCTCTTAAAACTAATGATGGTGAGCTTGGTTCAGCCTTCAATTATGATAGGCATTGTTTGACTTTATCTCAAGAAGAAATAGAAAAAAATCTTGCAGAGGGCAAGCCTTATGTTATCCGTCAATTTGTTCCTAGGGAAGGAAAGACAACTTTTCATGATGTCGTTTACGGTGATATTACGGTGGATAACGAAACCTTAGATGATCAAATTCTCATAAAATCCGATGGTCTTCCAACATATAACTTTGCTAATGTTGTAGACGACCACCTAATGAAAATTACACATGTTGTAAGAGGTAATGAATATCTTTCATCTACTCCTAAATATAATATTCTTTATGAGGCATTCGGATGGGAGATACCAACATATGTTCATGTTCCAAGTGTTATGAAGGATGCTCAGCATAAGCTTTCTAAGAGAAACGGTGATGCTTCTTTCCAAGATTTGATTGAAAAAGGCTATTTAGCTGAAGCAATTTTAAACTACATTGCCCTTCTCGGCTGGAGTCCAGGAGGAACAAGAGAATTCTTTACTCTTAAAGAGCTTGAAGAAAACTTCACAATCGAGGGTCTCAGTAAATCACCATCTATTTTTGATATTGAAAAATTAAAATGGATGAATGCTGAATATATCAGAAAGGCATCTTTAGAGGATTTTATTGAGATGTCAAAACCATATTTATTGGCTGCACTTGGCGAAAATTCTTCCCTTGATTTAAATAAAATAGCAGCCTTAATACAACAGAGAACCGAAATTCTGACAGATATTCCTGAAAAAATTGACTTCTTTAAAGAGCTTCCGGAATATGATACAGAAATTTATTGCCACAAAAAAATGAAGACAGACAAGGAAAATTCAAAGGAAAATTTAAAGAAAATTATAGAGTATTTTAAAGAAAATGAAGCTTCCTTAAAGGAAAAATGGCAATCCTCTGAGCTTTATTCAATTTTATGCGAATTAGCAGCTACATGGGGAATTAAAAACGGTCAAATTTTATGGCCTGTAAGAACTGCGCTTTCTGGCAAACCTGTAAGTCCCGGTGGTGCAACGGAGCTTGCTGAAATTCTCGGCTATAATGAAACACTTAGAAGACTTGAAAAAGGTCTTGCATTACTAGAAGCCTAATTCTTCTGTGGGAGGAAAATTTTATGGAATCAAATAATAATTTTATACATGATATTGTTGAAGAGCATATCAAAGAGGGCGGAAAATATTATGGAAAAACAGTATATACACGTTTTCCACCTGAACCAAACGGCTACCTTCATATAGGACATGCTAAAGCTATTTGTGTTGACTTTGGTACTGCTGAAAAATATGGCGGTTATTGTAATCTAAGATTCGATGACACCAATCCTACAAAGGAAGATACTGAATATGTAGAGGCCATTATGAATGACGTTCACTGGTTAGGCTATGACTGGAAAGAAGTTTTGTATGCTTCTGACTATTTCCCACGTATGTACGAGTGCGCTGAAAATCTAATAAAACAAGGTCTTGCTTATGTTTGTGACCTTTCGGCTGATGAAACCCGTGAATATAGAGGTACTTTGACAGAACCAGGAAAAAACAGTCCATACAGAGATCGTAGTGTTGAAGAAAATTTAGATTTATTTCGTCGAATGAAGGCAGGCGAATTTGCTGATGGCGAAAGAGTCCTTCGTGCAAAGATTGATATGGCTTCACCTAATATGAACATGCGCGATCCTGTTATATATAGAATTGTCCACATGACGCATCATCACACAGGTGATGAATGGTGTATTTATCCAATGTACGATTTTGCTCACCCACTAGAAGATGCTTTTGAAGGAATTACCCATTCTCTTTGCGATTTAGGCTTTAAGGATCATAGACCTTTATATGACTGGGTAGTTGAAAAATGCGGTCCATTTGATCCTGCTCCTTGTCAAAACGAATTTGCCAGACTTAATATTACTTATACTCTTATGAGTAAACGTTACCTTCGCAGAATGGTTGAAGAAGGTATTGTAAATGGTTGGGATGATCCTCGTATGCCTACACTTTGTGGCTTAAGAAGAAGAGGTTATACACCTGCATCTATTAGGAACTTTATAGAAACTGTTGGTGTTTCAACAAGTCACAGTGTTGTTGATTATGGTCTGCTTGAATATTGTATTAGAGAAGATTTAAACAAAACCGCACCTCGTGGTATGGCTGTATTAGATCCTATCAAGCTCATAATTGATAATTACGAGCCTGGTGTAATTGAAGAGTTTGAAGCTGAGGTTAATCCTGAAAATCCTGAAATGGGCAACCGTAAAGTTACTTTTTCAAGAGAACTCTATATTGAACGTGATGACTTTATGATAGAGCCTGTTAAAGGATATTTTAGATTATTCCCAGGAAATGAGGTTCGTTTAAAATATGCTTATTATGTACGTGTTGTTTCTTACGAAACAGACGATGCAGGAAATGTTACAGTTGTTCACTGCACATATGATCCTGCTTCGAGAGGCGGATGGCTTCCTGAAAGAAAAGTAAAAGGAACAATACATTGGGTTTCTGCACACGATGCTGTTCCAGCAGAAATTCGTCTTTACGAGCAACTCTTTACGGAAGCTGATCCAATGGATGATTCTGATGGCAGAGATTTCACACAAAAGCTTAACCCAAATTCTCTTAAAATATGCAAAAACGCTTTTGTTGAGCCTTATCTTGCTAATTGTGAAAAGAATGCTCATTTTCAATTCCTTAGGAGTGGTTTCTTTAGTAGTGATGACGATCATACTAAAGAAAAGCCAGTATTTAATAGAACAGTTTCCTTAAAGGACAGCTGGAAAAAACAAACTGCAAAGGCTTGACATATTGTCGGCAACATAATCTGCTTTTGTTTTTTTAATATCTTGAATATATTGAATGTCGGTATTTCCTTCTGTGTATAAACAGCTGTATATACCGGCATTTTTTCCACTTAATACATCTATTTCTCTATCTCCTATCATTATAGTTTCTTTTGGATTGAGATTATACCTATTAATCATATAAATAAGTGCGTTTGGGCATGGCTTATATGGAAATTTATGTTCCTCAGTAACAAAACCACTAAAATATTTCATCCAATCATGTTTTTCTAAATATTTAAACATAACTGCATCACGATGAGTATAGATAAAATTCTTTCCTCCGTTTTCTATAATTATTTTTAGCATTTCCTCTGCTCTCGGATATGGCTGCGCAATTGGAGAGGTCTCTATGTTTCCTTCTCGGCGATAAAATTCTTTCCATTCCTCGTCACTTGCCTTGCAATAATTTCTTGCTTCTGTAAGAGTCCTTCTACTTTTTTCAAACAGTATATCATAATCACATAATTTTCCTCTTTCTGCCATATAGCTATGTAAAATGGCTACTGTATGTGTATATGTATCAAATAATGTTCCATCAAAATCCCATATAAAATTTTTCATTTTTACCTCCTAGAAATCTCACAGCAAAGAATTATATATTTTATAGATTATGAAGTTTATAAAACATTTTGTCAATAAAATATCTTTGTCATATAGAGAATAAAATCATAAACTAACATTTTATTGAAAAATTTTGCATATCGTTGTAGAATAAAGTGTTTTATTAATTAGGAGGTTATCATTTTGATATATAATAACATTTTAGAAGCTATTGGCCATACACCAATAATTAAATTAAACAAGATGACTGATGCAGATTCTGCTGAAATTCTTGTAAAATATGAAGGCCTTAATGTAGGCGGCTCTATAAAAACGAGAACGGCATACAACATGATTTGCGAAGCTGAAAAGGCTGGCTTAATCAATAAAGATACAATAATAGTTGAACCTACTAGCGGAAACCAGGGAATAGGTCTTGCTCTCGTTGGTGCTGTAAAAGGCTACAAGGTTATAATAATCATGCCTGATTCTGTCAGCGAGGAACGCAGAAAGCTTGTAAAAAATTATGGTGCTGAGGTTATTCTCGTACATGATGGCGGAGATATTGGCAAATGCATAGAAGAATGTCTTGAAACTGCCTTAAAGATGGAACGTGAAAATCCTAACGTTTATGTCCCACAGCAGTTTTCAAACCCAAATAATCCTTTAGTCCATAAATATCACACAGCATTAGAAATTCTTGAACAAGCAGAAGGACCTATTGATGGCTTCTGTTCAGGCGTTGGAACGGGTGGTACGCTTTCAGGCATAGGCGATGTTCTTAAAAATCAATATCCAGATATTTTAATTTGGGCTGTTGAGCCTGAAAATGCTGCTATACTATCTGGAGGCAGTATCGGTACCCATTTGCAGATGGGCATTGGAGATGGTTTGATTCCCGATAATTTAAATACGGAAATTTACAGTGATATATGTATTATAACTGATGAAGAGGCACTTGCTACTGCTAAAAGACTTGCTCGAGAAGAAGGAATTATGTGTGGAATTTCTAGCGGTACAAATGTTGCTGCTGCTATTAAAATGGCTAAAAAGCTCGGTAAAGGAAAAAGAGTAGTGACAATATTACCAGATACCGGTGAAAGATATTTTAGTACTGAATTATTTTAATCAAAAGCTCCGAGGTTCATAGCAATTATGAATCCCGGAGCCTTTTTGTATCATTATGCTGAATATTTTAGAAAAAAATCAAAACACCTATTTCCAATAATGGAAATAGGTGTTCCTTCGTTGTGGCTTGATAGGGAAATTTTTGAGAACCCAAATTCGAAGTGTTTCAAAAATCATTGCCCTGCCAATGGCTGGGATGGCTGGATTCGAACCAGCGAAATGCCAGAGTCAAAGTCTGGTGCCTTACCGCTTGGCTACACCCCAATAACAACTTTTAGGATTATACTCTTTATTAACCGATATGTCAAGAATTTTTATGACTATTATTTAAAATAATTTGATTTAGTTAATTTTCGAATTTAATGCTACTTTACGCTTGCGTTTACTTCTTTAAACAGTGACAAAAACAAATTAATTTAAAAAATTTTGTATTTATATAAAATCGTGATATAATAAGCATATCTGTATATAAAGGAGGAGATTAATGGTGCCCGAAAAACGCCCTGTTCCAAGAAGAAAAGTTAACAAAAGAACATACGCACAAAAAAATACTGGATTTAAAGTTGCAAAAGGCTTTTGGATATCTCTTAAGGTTTTTTTACGCACTGCTTTTATTGTAGCTATTATTGCTATATGTATTGTCTCTGGACTTTTATTAGGAATTGTTGCCGGATGTATTATTACAACCGAGCCACTAACGGAAGAGGAACTAGATGTAACAAACTCTACAGCCCAAACATCCTTTGTATATGACAGTAAAGGAGTCGAGCTCGTCAGCATTAAAGGTTCTGCTAACGAAAACCGTCAACTAGTCGAATTTGAAGAAGTTCCTAAGTATTTATCAGATGCTTTTGTTGCCATAGAAGATGAACGATTTTATACCCACGATGGTATTGACCTTAAAAGAACTGTCGCAGCCTTTATAGGATACGTTGTTCCAAGCTTCGGCAGTCACGGTGGTAGTACCATTACACAGCAGGTTGTAAAAAATGTTACCGGTGATAATTCACGAAGTGTACCTAGAAAGCTTCGCGAGCAATGGCGCGCCATGTGTCTTGAAAATGAGCTTGAAAAAGATGAAATCATGGAGCTTTATATGAATGTTATATTCATGGGACAAAATCTTTATGGCGTACGATCTGCTTCCTTAGCATATTTTAATAAAGATGTAAGTGAGCTTAATTTAGCAGAATGTGCTTTCCTCGCAGGTATTACAAATAGTCCCGGAAAATATAATCCACTTACTGTAACGGGGCGTGAAAATTGCTTTGATCGTCAGGTAGATATTTTAGATAAAATGCTTGAATGTGGTTTTATTACAGATATTGAATATATAGAAGCAATTCAAAGTGAAATAAAAATTAATGATAATTATAAAAAAGAAATAGCTGCAGCATCTATATACAGCTATTTTGTTGATGCTGTTTTAACAGATGTAAAAGAAGCTTTTATCAAGGAAGGATATACTAAAGAAGAAGCTGTAAACTTAATTTATCAAAAAGGTATCAAGATATACACTACACAAAATTCGGCTATTCAAAAAATTGTAGACGAGGAATATTGTAACGAAGCAAACTTCCCTGTTAATCATCTTTACTCAGATCCAGATGACATGGCTCAATCCTCCATAGTTATTATGGATCAAGCAACAGGTCATGTTCTAGCTATGTACGGAGGATATGGTAAAAAAACACAAAGCTTATCATTCAACTATGCTACAAGTGCTTTAAGACAGCCTGGTTCAGCCATAAAACCATTATTAGTATATGGACCACTAGTTGACCAGCATGTAATTACTTCTACAAGTATAGTTAATGACCACAAGGTTTACTTAGACAAGCAAAATCCAGATAAACCTTGGCCTACAAACTCGTATAAGAGCTATTATGGACCAATTTCAATTAAGTACGCATTACAAATTTCATCAAACGTTGCTGCGGTGCTTTCATACCAAGATCATGTAAAAGATAATTTACTTTATTTAAAGAAGCTTGGAATTGACAGAACAGAAGAAACTCATCTTTCAATGGCATTAGGTGGTTTCACTACCGGTGTTACAACAGAACAAATGTGTGCTGCATACGTTCCATTTGCTAATGGCGGAACTTTTTATGAGCCAATCACATTTACGCATGTAAAGGATGCTGAAGGTAACATTATTTTAATGAATGATGGTAATCCTAAAATAGTCTATGAAAATACTAGCACAGCACCAATAATGACAGATATGCTCAAAGCAGTTGTAACAGGTGGTACAGGTACCGCTGCTCAAGTCAAAAATGCTCTGGGTCAAAAAATACCCACAGCAGGTAAAACTGGTACTACAACAAGCAATTACGACTATTGGTTCTGTGGATATACACCATATTATACATGTGCGGTTTGGTATGGATACGAGATGCAAAAAAGCATGACATCAGCAGAAAAAGGAGCTGCTACAAAGCTATTTTCAAAGGTAATGAGCAGAATTCATAAGGATTTAGAGCCTATTAATTTTGAAGAGGGTGAAGATTTAAAATATGTAACTGTATGTAAAAAATCTAACCTTTTGGCTAACGATGCTTGCAAAAAGGCTTCTTGTGCTATAAAAGCATCATTCCCGTCTGATTACGTTCCTAAAAAATATTGTAATGTTCATAAAGTTGAAGCTACCCCTACAAAATCTTCTGGCTCTACTTTTATTAAAGCTAGTCCAACTCCAAATAATTTAGCAACAGCTAATCCAACTAATACACCTGCTGAAAAAACACAGGAAATTGTTGAACCAACTAACACACCGGCAGAGAATACTGATGTTATAACTGAGCCTACTCAAGATATTACGGAAAATACTAGTGAGCCTATAGAGCCTACACAAACTCCGGAAATTGAAGAAGTAAAGCCCTCAGAAGAACCTGTCGAACAACTAGGTGAGACTAGTACATAAATATCAATTATATAAAAAAAACGGGCTATAATTTTATAGCCCCATTTTTTTATCTTTCCATAAATTCTATAAATTTATTTGTTACTGCTTCACGAGAATATGTCTTACTTATTATATTATAATTTTCCAAAAGCTTTTCTGATGTAATTTTATCAAAGTTCAATATTTTATCTAGCAAATCATCGTATGAAGTATAAATAGAACCCTCTATACCCGATAAGACCTCTCTAGAAGCGACATTATCAGCGCAGAAAAGCATTTTACCATTAAGAATTGCCTCTATATATGGCATACCAAATGAATGCTTTAAGGTAAAGTCAACAACTGCATCGTGCTTAACAATCTCTGTTTTAGGATTTCCTGTCGATCCACAATAATGAATATAATCTTCCAGCTCCTTACTATATACTGTTTTTAAGAACTCATCCAAATAATTACCACTGCCAAATACATCAATGACAATATTGGAGATATTTTTATTTTTTAAAAACTCTGCAAAGCCTATAAGATTATTTAAATCTGCTTCTCTTTCTTCACTGATTCGAATTAGATATATTCCCCTAAATATTTTCTCTTTCTCCTCAATATTATCAATATTTTGCGAAATTAACTCTTCTTTTTTAATAATATCTTCTGCAGAAACACTTCTTAAAGATTCTAAAGCATTACCAATAACTACAAAATCATTATAGTTAGTATAATTTTCATTATTTACATAACCAATACGACTCTCTTCAGTTACAAAAGCTGCCTTATCTATAGTTATATTTTTTAGCTTTTCAAAAGCAACAGGATATAAATCTTTTATTAATTCTGATGTGCAGTGGAAAAAGCAAATCTTATTTTTAACATTCTCCGAGGTACATTCATTAAAATACAAATGTAATGACTCTCTTGTAGAAACTATAGTTTTACTCTTAATATTCTTCATAAGTTTTTTCATCTTTAAATTCGTGTATGGCAATAAATATTCCTTGGAACAGTCATAATATATATAACCATAATTTTTCTTTGTCTTAGGAACAAGGCGCTTTACTAGCTCTGATTTTCTTTTATTACCTTCTATATATAACGGTGTTAAATTTAAGCCGTAGGGCATCCTTCCTGCTTTATTAGTAGCTTTAAGTGATATAAGCTCAACAAGATAATTCTTTTCCAATAAACCTTCTGCAAGAGAGCGTGTGGCATATACAGTGCCACCTATTCCATAGAAATTATAGCCGAAAAATGTAACTTTATTTCTTTGCATTTTGGAAAAATCATTATACATTCTGTCAATATGACCACCACGAACAATATAATCAAAATCAATATTTTCAGGTAATTTTGATTTAAAAAATTCGTTGATTGAATAATTTTCAGTTGTTATTACTTTAACGAGTTCACTTACCTTAGAAATAGAATGTGCTTTTAGTTCTTCTATTGTACAATATAGGCTTCTCTTAGATAAGTATGCTTCTAAATCGGGCTGAAAAAGAATAACTGGTTTATTTAATGTAGTAAAATCAAAGCCTACTGATGAATAATCGGTAATTAATAAGTCATTTCTTGCCAGTTCATCTAATACATCAATTTTAGAGGCGTGAACAAACTTTATTTTATCTGTTTTACATGCTTCCTTAAAAATATTTATCTTATTTTCATCAAAAAATTGGTGTAAGCAAACAGTAATGGTCGAATTTGTGTTTTCTAAATATTGTGCAAGCTCTTCATTTTCGAATACTGAACACATTTGCATCATATAAATATTAGTTCTAAAATTTCTACCAAAATATTCTCTCCAAGTCGGAAACCATAATATATTTTTACCTGATTTATCTGTTTTATGATAATCAATATGTCTTTTAACTAATTCTATATATCTAGGTGGATACTCACCATAGTACAATTGATAATCCTTAAAATCATTTTTTTGCATGAAGACTTGCTTGATTTCTTTATTGTAATATAAAAATTTAAAGAAATTATTATTGTATCCCCAACCCTTATATCCCAAGCTTTTAATACCTAATGTACCATGTTGTAAATAAATAATTGGTTTCATAATTGCAAAATCTAGCTTTTTCCACATAAATTTGTCAGGAGTAACATCTTTGTAGCTTAATGTAACAAAGAAAATATCTGCATTTTGAAAAAGCATATGATGCTTTATACTGTTTCTCCAAACAACAAACTCTTTTTCTTTTTTGTTTAAAGAATTATACATCGCTAAGTTTGCTTCATTCTTCGCTAAAATTATATATTTATCTATATCATCGTCAATAAGACAAACATGACGCCAAAAATAATACGAATTATTGTTTGATGTTTCTGAAACATTTTCTCCAAAAAGCCATATAAATTTATTTGTATTTTTCATAATATTACTTACCTTTCAAATGATGATTTATTAGTTAACAATTTATCAAATGACTGTATTAACAACTTTTTCTTTCTTTCAAAATCAAGTGTTTTTTCTGTATCGTTGGCACAAACCATACAATAATGACCGTTTTCTATATCTTTACACAATTCATCGAAATTATCCTCACTTATATGATGACATTTTGCGAACCTATCACTACGAACAATAAAATTACCTGATGCTAATTGCCAAAATTTCATAACCCATTGATTAACATCGCCTATTTGACGAAATTTATTTGAGCAAGTCGCATCTAATATATCATATTCCTTCATCCAGACCTCATTAAATGTTGACTTCAGAAAACTATTCGGCGTGTGTTGATAATAAATTCCAGGAAACCAATGCCATAAAGAAAGCAATATAGTGCGAATACAATTTTTCTTTCCATTTTTTATATTTATCCATTTAGAAAAATTATCCTTTATACTTTTTTTAAAATTAAAATTATTATTAATAACTACTAAATCTGCGCCATGATAATGTGCGGCAGTATCCTTATTAAAATATATTGTATTAAGTGCAGCAGTATCTAACGGAATACCATCTTTAAAAAAATCTGTCTTAATGGTGGGAGCAGTTAAAAACATATCATCGTTAAAATAAACAAACTGTTCGGAAAGTCCTTCAATTCTATGTAAATTTAACTCAATAGAATGAGAGCTAAATGTGGGCAGATATTTATTTGGAATAAAATCCTCATGTTTGACAATATTAAGCTTTGGATGATCAGTATTAAGCCATTCAGGAACATGCCCCCATGTAACAAAATGGATCTTATTTACCCACGGTGCAAATTTCTCGACACCTCTAAACCAATAATTAAGATTATCCCAATCACGAAATCTAATAGAATTATCACCAGTTTTTGATGTGGCATTATATTTATTTTTCTCTTTTTGCCATTCTGGATCATTACCATCAACCCATATTATGACAAAATCAATTTTTTCATCCATAGAGACCTCTAATTATGACATAAATTTATCATACGCTGGTAAAACCTCACTCGCGTCACCAATCATCTTAATCTCACCATCATGTAACCATAATATTGTATCACAGAGTTTCTGTAAAGTATCTGAGCTATGAGAAACAATGATTACAGTTCGATCCTTATCACTAATTAATTCTTTCATTTTGGCATAACTCTTTTTCTTAAATTTAACATCACCAACGCTCAAAACCTCATCAATAAGCATAATCTCAGTTTCAAGTATAGCTGTAATAGAAAAAGCGAGCTTTGAGTACATACCACTCGAGTATGATTTTACTGGTCTATCAATAAAATCTGCTAATTCGGAAAATTCAATAATTTGGTCAAGTTTTTCGTCAATTTTTTCTCTAGAAAAACCTAGTAGCATACCAGATAGATATATGTTTTCTCTACCTGTTAACATATTTTGAAATCCAACACCGATTGAGAGCAAAGAAACAGTGTGCCCGTGTAAATCTATAACACCCTCATCAGGAGAAAAAATACCGGCAATAGCCCTTAATAGAGTAGATTTACCGCTACCATTTTTACCAACAATCCCAAGAATTTTGCCCTTCTCAACTTCAAAAGAAATACCCTTAACAGCTTCAAAATAATCAGTTTTTACCATCTTTTTTCCGCCGGTAATAGCTCTGAAAAAAGAAAGCTTTTTCAAGCATCTATATTTAATTCGGACATCTTTAACAGATATAGAAATTTCTGACATATACTTCCTCCTTAAATTATCTTTACATAGCTATTTTCATATTTGTAAATAATTTTTACACCAATAGCAGAAATAATCAGGCATATAATAAGCCAAAAACCAAGCATCATAAAATGTGGATCAGATTTATATAAAAGTACATTTCTCATATCAGTCATAATTAATGCAACTGGGTTTCCATATAAGAGTAAATTTGCAATAAATGGACTTTTGGGATAAATTCTGTCTTGAATAGAAAAGAATATTCCAGAAAGATAAAAAACCAGTTGAAGAACAACTGTAATAACATTTAATAAATCTTCAATAAAAACGCCAAAATGCAAAATAATTGTACTAAAGGAAAAAGTTACAATAATCAAAAGAATCCAAAGAGGTATAACCCATAAAACTCTATATGAAATCGGTACCTGATAAAAAATCATAAAGACAATTGTTAATAAAAATGATACCATCATTTTAAAACCATAAGCACCAATCTTTTCCATAATAAAAATATATTTGGGTACATAAACCTTTGTTACAATATTTTTATTTGCAGCTACCAGTTTAACACTGCATTTAACTGTTTTATTAAAAAATGTCCAACAATTTAATCCAATAAAAACAAATACCGGAAAATATGGAACAGTACTGCCAAATACAAATTTAGCTACAAATGTATAAACAAGCATATAAAGTAAAGGATCTAAAAACCACCACATCCAACTAAGAAATGAGCCGGCTACCTCAGCCTTTAATTCAGAAGCAGAGGAATAGCATGTAAATCCCCAGAATTTTTTAATATCGGAAAAAAATCTTTTCATAATGTAATTCACTTTCAAACAAATACTTAAATTTAAAACTATCCCTTTAATTTTAACACTATATAGTAATATTTTCAAGTATAACAGATAAAAGAAAATCCTATGCTATTCGCATAGGATTTTCATAAATACCGGCGGATACATATTTTCACGAGACGTCTCCGTCTAACTATCGTCTGCATCTAGGAGCTTAACTGCTGTGTTCGGAATGGGAACAGGTGTGTCCTCCTCATTATCTCCACCGGATTTTTTCGGTACTCATCGTACCT
>JAZNOJ010000066.1:0-9990 GCA_045580735.1 Candidatus Egerieisoma sp.
AGTTCACGCAAAGTCGAAGAAGAAAGCCAAAGACAAACTGCGAAAACTAACTTCCCGTAGTCAAGGCAGAAATCTGGACACAGTGTTCCAAAACATAAAGGTGTTCATGAGAGGTTGGCTTGGATATTACGCAGTAGCAGATATGAAAAATGAGATAGAACGGCTAAATGATTGGCTACGCAGAAGGATAAGAATGTATATCTGGAAGCAGTGGAAGTTGCCGAGAACGAGAGTAGCAAACCTAAAGAAATTAGGGATGCCAGAGTGGCAAGCCTACCGAAACGGCAACACACCAAAAGGCTATTGGGCTATTGCAGGTAGTGGAATATTACAGCATACCATAACAAACGAAAGACTTGCACGCAGGGGATATTATGATATATCCGAAGCGTACAAGTCTCTGCATTATTTATGATTGAACCGCCGTGTACCGAACGGTACGCACGGTGGTGTGAGAGGTCGGCTAATCAATTAATGGTTAGCCTCCTACTCGATTAATATATTATTGAGAATTATTCATATTTAAGCTTATTAGCTTTTTTTCTACGTATTATAAATATAACAACTATTACTGCAACAACTACAACAATTCCAACAAAGATCCATATTGTGTTTGAATTACTTGAGCCTAAACGAACTGATTCCCATGCCTTGTTATATACATCTTGGACTTCAGGCTCTAAATATGAGAACGAAGTACAATTTGCTAGAATGTCGGGTGATGGATTGTAAATTGGATTTTTGATGTAATCCTCGCCGAGCTTTTCAAGAGCTTGTGTATGCGGTGTGGAATATTCAATATAAGAAACATTATCATAGGCAATTTCAGTTGAACACATAAAGTCTATAAATTTCATAGCACCCTCAGTGTTTTCACTTGTTTTTGGAATACACATAGCATCAATCCAAAAGTTGCTTCCTTCTTTTGGTATTACGTATTCTAAAACTGACTTACCACCTCGAAGCTCAGCATTTTGGTTTTGCATATAAAGAGCGTCGCCTGAATATGCAACGGTAAAAGCGTAAGAGCCTTGAATCATTTTCTCTTTTAATATATCAACACCATACTCTGCAACAAGAGGTTTTTGCTCAACCAAGGCATTGGAAGCTGCATTTATTTCTTCTGATTTTGTTGTATTTAAATCATAACCAAGCTTTTTAAGTGCAACAGCCATGGAATCGCGCATAGAATCTAACATAAGAATTTGTCCCTTATATTTTTCGTTCCAAAGAATAGACCAGCTGTCAACGGTATCATCAACTTTTTCGGTATTATAAAGAATACCAAGAGTTCCCCACATATACGGAACAGAATACTTATTAGCTGGATCATAATTAGTGTTTTTATATGGTTCACCAATATATTTATAGTTTTCAAGCTTTGTCATATCAATTTCTTTAAGTCTGTCCTCTTTTATAAGGCGCTCAATCATGTAATCTGATGGAATAAGCACATCATAAGGAACGTTGCTGTTGATAAGCTTTTGGTACATTGCTTCGTTTGTATCAAAAACCTCATAAACAACTTCGTATTCTGGATATGCTGCTTCAAATTTGTCAACTGTTGTTTCAGCAATGTAATCACCGCAATTAAAAACATATAATTTCTTTTTTTCTGCGGCCTCAGTTTTGGCAGGAATGCACGAAAGAGCAATGAGTGTTGCCGCCACAAAGGTAAAAATACGAGTTAAAATAATGGGAAAGTTCTTCATCAAAAAATACCTCCTATAATTAATTTACATTTTCTTTAGATTTTATATTTTTGAAATTAGTTATGAGTAATAGTGCAAAAACAAAAACAAAAATACATGTAGAAAGGGCATTTATTGTTAATGGAATTGTACGTTTAGTCATTGTATTTATATAAACTGAAAGTGTTACAAAGCCCGGACCTGATGTATAATAGCTGATTATAAAATCATCAAATGACATTGTAAAGGCGAGAAGTGCACCAGAAAGGATACCCGGCATAATTTCAGGCATTATAATTTTTCTGAAGGCCATTACTGGAGTTGCCCCTAAATCCAAAGCGGCCTCATAAATGCTTTTATTCATAGCCCTAATTCTTGGAAGTATCGAAAGCACAACGTACGGCACATCGAAAATAATATGCGCAATTAGCAAGGTTGTAAAACCAAGTGACATTGATATAAATACAAAGAAAAACATCAACGATACACCAGTAACTATTTCAGCATTTAACATCGGGATATTTAATAATTTCATTGAAATACTTTTGCTTGCGGGGGACATCTTTGAAATAGCAAAAGCAATGTATGTGCCTAGAATTGTTGCAATAACTGAAGCGCAAAGTGCAACAACTAATGTGTTTATCAGGGCTTCTATTAAGTCGCTATTATTAAACATAGCGGCATACCATTTAAATGAAAGGCCTGTAAAATTAGATCTTGTATCTCCTTTATTAAATGAAAATAAAATCATTATCAGAATAGGAGCATATAAGAACAATAATATTAAACCAAGGTAAAAGCGTTTTATAAATTTTATCACATTAAACCTCCGTTCTCTGCATCATCTGCATCAAATTTATTAAATATTGACATACAAATGAATACAATTATCATTAATATGAAGGATATAGCTGCTGCCGTATTATTTATACCGCCACTGCTATTTGCATTTCCATTTATTTGGAATTCAATAAGACTTCCTATTGTCCATACTTTATTGTTTAGTAGCTGTGGTATAACAAAAGTTGTAATGCATGGGACAAAAACCATTGTGATTCCAGATATTATTCCCGGTACAGTTAAAGGAAATATTATTTTCTTGAAAACAGTAAATGTATCAGCACCTAAATCTCTAGCTGCTTCCAAAATACGAGAATCTACCTTCAACATAGATGTGTATATAGGAAGAATCATAAATGGTAAAAAGTTATAAACCATACCAATTATAATTGCTGCGCCTGTGCCTGTTATAGGGCCTGAAATAAAGCCTAGTATCTGGAAAAGCTTAGTAATAATACCTTGCTCATTAATGAGAGAGGAAAGTGCATATGTTCTTATAAGAAAGTTCATCCACATAGGTATAAGGAAAAGTACAGAAATAAAATTCCTTTTACGTTCTTCCATATTTGCCAAAATAAAGGCTAATGGATAACCCAAAACTAAGCATACCAACGTACTGATAAACGCGTATTCTAAAGAGCGAAGCATAGCGTCAACATATTGTGCATTAGTAACAGCTTCTTTTAAAAATTTGGTAGTAAAATGTAATCCACCGTTAGGATTAACTTCAAAAATTGCATAAAAGAATACCATTAAAAGAGGAATAACAGTAAATATTATTAACCAAAGATATACAGGTATATTTCTTAAGATATTGTTGATTTTATTCGACAATTTCGTTAATCTCCTCTCTTTTTTTGATTTTTATTTTGTTTTCAGGCACGCGAAGTATTATTTTATCTCCAACCTTTACTTTTATATATGTGTGAACCAAAAGTGAAACATCACCACATTTGACTTGTATTTCAAAGTCGTCACCTTTATATTTGAATGTTTCGACTTCGCCTTCGAATGTATTGGAAAGGGAAGAGAGGTCTTCCGTAGAATTAGCTACCGCTGAGGAGCTTTTTTGAACATTGCCGGAAGCTTTTGGTACAATTACCTCTATATCTTGAGGAAGTACATATACGCTTACAGTTTCTTCATGCTCAAACTCACTAGCATCCTTATTTCCAAATGAAACATCATAGTTTAGTATTGTGTTTCCTATATCAACTTTGTTTTCAGGTAGAATCCAACCTGTAAGAGTATTAAAAGGAATTCTCATAATTTGTATATCAAATGGAGCAATATTCATGCCAACTTCAGTATTTTCAGGTGTCATTTGTGTGCTATGAACTTTCCATTTAAAACCATCAGAAGCTTCAACAATCATTTCATAATGAACACCCTTAAAAAGTGTACTTATTACTTTGCCCTTGAGCATGCCTTCGTTTGGATTAACAAGTTTAATGTCTTCAGGGCGAATTACTATATCCACATCCTCTTCCTTATCAAAGCCTGTATCAACACAATCAAATTCACGACCGGAAAATTCACAAAGACAATCATGAATCATAACACCTGAAAGTAAATTACTTTCTCCAATAAATTGTGCAACGAAAGCATTTTTAGGCTCATTATATATGTCAGTAGGTACACCGATTTGCTGAATTACTCCATTATTCATAACGACAATAGTATCAGACATGGTCAAGGCTTCTTCTTGATCGTGTGTGACGTATACAAATGTAATACCTGTTTTTTGCTGGATTGCCTTAAGCTCAACCTGCATTTCTTTGCGGAGCTTTAAATCAAGCGCACCTAATGGCTCGTCTAATAGAAGTACCTCGGGCTCATTAACAATCGCTCTGGCAATAGCAATTCTTTGCTGTTGTCCTCCGCTTAGGGAATCAGGCATTCTTCTTTGAAAACCATTAAGTTCAACTAATTCTAGTACATTTTCGACCTTTTCTCTTATAATATTTTCAGGAAGCTTTTTAATTCTAAGACCAAAAGCTATATTTTCATAAATGTTCATATGAGGAAAAAGTGAATATTTCTGGAAAACTGTATTTACTTTTCTTTTATGTGGAGGCAAATCTGTTATATCCTCTCCATCGAAAAACACCCTGCCTGAATCTGGTTTTTCAAAGCCACTGATTATTCTAAGTGTGGTAGTTTTACCGCATCCACTGGGACCTAAAAGAGTTAAAAATTCATTTTTACGAATATAAAGTGATAAATCCTTTATTACTTCTGTGTCGCCATAGCTTTTTGTTATATTAAATAAATCAATAATGTGATGTGACATACTAGTACTCCTTTTAAAATATTTAAGTAAAACTCAAAGAATCAAAAGCTCGGCGGTGTTGAAACCCATAAAAGTTTAGCCGCACGTTCATTTTTGTTTTCTATATAATGTTCTTTTTTTGATTCAAAATAAAAGCTTTCACCTTTTTTTACCTTGTAAGTGCCGTCACCGAGGTGAAGAATAATACTGCCTTCTAGCACATATCCGAACTCTTCTCCCTCATGAGGGTCATGAGAACGTGTTTTACCACCGGGAGAAAGGGAAACTAGAACTGGCTCCATGTCGTTTTTTTGTGCATTTGGGACAATCCATGTCACACTTTTACCAATGGTATCATCTTCATTCGTAAAATAGTCATCTTTTTTAAATACAATTTTCTCGTTGTGTGTGTCGTTGAAAAAGTCTCTTAAATTTGTACCCAGACATTCTAAAATGTCCACTAAAGTTGCAATTGAAGGAGATGTTTGTTCGCTTTCAAGCTGGGATATAAAACCTTTTGAAAGTTCACTTCTGTTCGCGAGCTCTTCTTGAGTTAAACCATTTTTAATACGTAATTCTCTTATTTTTGTACCGATTTGAATGCCGCTCATAAAGATGCACCTCCAGATTGATAACAATAAACTTAAAGTTTAGATTAACTAAACTTGCGAGTGCAATTATATCAAATATTTTGTGGCTGTCAACAATTATTTATAATATTATTTAAAGCGTGCTTAGTATTATAATTTAGTGCTTAATATTGATGCTTTTGGGAATGTTTTTTGAGGTTTGTTTTCAATTGACAAAGAGTGGGTACTTTGTTATTATTGAGAAAGATGATTTTAATTGCTTTTATATGAGAAAGGAGCATTATTAACTATATGGAAAAGGTAAGTACAGCTAATAAAAAGGCTATGAAGACACTCGTTGTAATGGGTAGTGATTCAGACTACAATGTTATGAAAGATTGTCTTTCAACTTTAAAAAAGTTTGAGATAGAATATGAATGTGTTGTATGTTCGGCACATAGAACTCCAGAAAAATGCAGTGAGTTAGCAAAAAATGCAAAGAAAAATGGTTTTTCATGTATAATAGCGGCTGCAGGAAAAGCAGCACATCTTCCAGGTGTAATAGCAGCATTTACCACACTGCCTGTTATAGGTGTTCCTATTAAAAGTGATGCACTTGATGGAATGGATGCACTTTTAGCTATAGCACAGATGCCTCCAGGAATCCCTGTTGCAACTGTTGCTATCAATGGAAGTATTAACGCAGCAGTATTAGCAGCGCAAATTATGTCTGTGAAGAGTAAGGATCTTCAAAATAAATTAAAGGAATACAAGCAAGAGCTTAAAGATAAAGTAGAAAAGAAAAATGCACAGCTTCAGGAGGTAATTAATAATGGCTAACTATAAAGATGCAGGCGTAGATGTAGAGGCAGGTTACGAGGCGGTCCGCCTTATGAAGGAACATGTAAATAAAACCTTCAGAAAGGAAGTTTTGACAGGATTAGGTGGTTTTGGTTCACTTTTTGAGCTTGATTTAAGCAAGTTTGAACAGCCTGTGCTTATTTCGGGCACAGACGGTGTTGGTACAAAGCTTAAAATCGCTTTCTATATGAATAAATATGATACAGTAGGTATTGACTGTGTCGCTATGTGTGTTAATGACATTGTATGTAGTGGTGCAGAGCCACTATTCTTCCTTGACTATATTGCAGTTGGAAAGAACTATCCTGAAAGAGTTGCGAATATTGTTAAGGGTGTTGCTGAGGGCTGTTTACAAGCGGGTTGCTCACTAGTTGGTGGCGAAACGGCTGAAATGCCAGGTTTTTATGCAATAGATGAATTTGATATTGCAGGATTTGCTGTTGGTGCTGTTTCTAAAAATAAAATTGTAAATGGTTCAACTATTAAACCCGGAGATGTACTTATCGGACTTCCTTCATCAGGTGTTCACAGTAACGGTTATTCTTTAGTAAGAAAGATTGTTAATCCTTCAGAAGAAACGCTAGCTGAATATGTGGATTCTCTTGGATGCACCCTTGGAGAGGAGCTTTTAAAGCCTACTAGAATTTTTGTTAAAACAGCACTTGATGTATTGGAGAATTTCGACATTAAAGGTATTGCACATATCACAGGTGGTGGTTTCTTTGAGAATATTCCAAGAATTGGAAATGAAAACCTCCGTTATGTTATAGACAAGGGAAGTTGGCCGGTGCTTCCAATTTTTGATCTTCTTATGGAACGTGGAAACGTTGAAGAAATAGATATGTATAATACGTTCAATATGGGTATTGGAATGGTTATGGCTGTAGAGCCGACTGTAGCAGATAAGCTTATTTCATATCTCGAAGGTAAAGGAGAAAAGGCTTATAAGATAGGAATGGTTACAGACAGTCTCCCAGAAGATGGAATGACGAGAGGAACTTTAACAGTTAAATAATTTTTATTTAAAAGATAAATAAGTATTTTCAGGCACATTAATTACTAATGTGCTTGAAGGTGTTTTTTACGGATGATTTTGGAGGAATAATATGTTTCGTATTGGTGTTTTGGTTTCGGGTGGAGGTACGAATCTTCAAGCAATAATTGATCGTATAGAAGACGGATATTTAAAAGACTGCGTTATTACCTCAGTTGTTGCCAGTAAACCTGGTGTTTATGCTTTAGAACGAGCAGAAAAGCATGGAATTAAATCATTGGCTATGCCAAGAAAGGAATATGCAGACTCTGACTCGTATAGTGAGGCATTAGCTAAACATTTCGAGAGTGAGAAAGTTGATTTAGTTGTGCTTGCGGGTTTTCTTACTGTTCTAACGGACAAGTTTATTGACAAATTTGAAAACAAAATAATAAATGTTCATCCGTCTTTGATACCTTCGTTTTGTGGAAAAGGTTTTTATGGACTCATACCTCATGAAGAAGCATTGAAGTATGGTGTTAAGGTTACGGGTGCCACAGTTCATTTTGTAAATGGAAAAGTAGACGGCGGTCGCATCATAATGCAAAAAGCCGTATATGTTCAAGATAATGACACACCAGAAATACTTCAAGCAAGAGTTATGAAAGAGGCAGAGCATATTATTTTACCTGAGTCTATCAAACTTTTAAGTGAAGGGAAAATAAAACTTAAATAATATTAACACCTAGTCAGAACGATTTTTATATGCGGTTTTGATAAGTTATTTGTAAAAACAAGGAGATAATTTTATGAAGATATTAGTAATTGGTGGTGGCGGACGTGAACACGCTATCATAAAAAAGCTTGCCGAAAGTAGTAAAAAGCCTGAACTTTATTGTGCTCCAGGTAATGGTGGTATATCTGAGGAGGCTATTTGTGTTCCATTTAAGGCTACGGACAAGGAATCGGCAGTTAAATTTGCATTAGACAATGATATTGATATGGTAATGGTAGCTCCGGACGATCCTTTGAGTCTTGGTATGGTTGACGATTTAGAAGCGGCAGGGATAAGAGCTTTTGGCCCTGTTGCAAAGGCTGCTCAAATTGAAGCCAGTAAGGTTTTTTCAAAAGCACTTATGAAAAAATACAATATTCCTACAGCCGAATATGAGGTTTTTGAGGACAGTGCTTCGGCAATTGAATATTTGAATAGACCTGAACAAAAATTTCCGGCTGTTATTAAAGCGGATGGCTTGGCTCTTGGAAAAGGAGTAATAATTGCCCCTGATTTAGATACTGCGTGTCAAGCAGCAAAGGATATGCTTGACGGAGGAATGTTTGGAAAATCAGGTAGCAGAGTAGTTATCGAGGAATTTATGACAGGTCCGGAGGTTACTGTTCTTGCTTTTACCGATGGAAAAACAATAAAGCCAATGGTATCGTCACAAGACCATAAGCGTGCATTCGATGGAGATAAGGGTCCGAATACAGGTGGTATGGGTGCGTTTTCACCTAGTGCCAATTATACTGATGATATTGCTCAGATTTGTATGGAAACTATTTTTAAGCCAACCATAGAGGCTCTTGCATCAGAGGGTATTAAGTATAAAGGAGTTATTTATTTTGGGCTTATGCTTACACCTAATGGTCCACGAGTTGTTGAATACAATTCACGTTTTGGAGATCCAGAAACTCAATGTGTTCTTCCTAGACTTGACACCGATCTCATTGATATATTTAATGCTGTAATTGATGAAAAGTTAGATGAGATAGATATAAAATGGAAAAAGGAAGCTGCTTGCTGTGTGGTTATTGCATCGGGTGGTTATCCGGTAAAATATCAATCTGGATATGAAATTTCAGGTCTTGAAGAAGCAGCCGAGCAGGGTGTAACTATTTACCATGCCGGAACAAAAAAAGAAAACAACAAGTACTTCAACGCAGGTGGCAGAGTTTTGGGTATTACCGGAATGGGTGACGATTTAGCATCTGCAATCGAAAAGGCTTACAGTGGTGTTGAAAAGATTTCTTGGACAGATTCGTTCTATAGAAAAGATATTGGAAGAAAATAATATTTTTCTACAACAATTTTATTATTAATGAATAAAAAGCTCCCACAAGTAAAAAAGGTGCAAATGGCATAGTTTTTGCTTGTGGCTTTTTTTGTATGTTGTTATATATAACTATAATAATTGATATTACTGCACATGACAAAAAAGAAATAAATAGCATTTGAAGACAAGGTCTGAATCCTAAAAAAAGACCTGAAGCTCCAGCTAATTTAACGTCGCCGGCACCTATGCTTTTGTTCGTGTAATATGGAATTCCCGTAAAAATTATCGCTATTAGCAAACCTAAAAATGTAGATAATAAAAAGTGAAGAATGTTAATTGTATTATATGAATATATGAGATTTGTGATGAGGTTAGTTAGAGATAATATAATCATGCAAATCACAAGCTTGTTTGGAATTATACGCTTTTTTATATCAGTGTAGGCCGAAAGTGTAATTATGCCAATAAATATTACGTTGTAAATAAGATTTAAAATTTGAATAATTTTCATTTTCTTTTCTCGCCTTTCTATGAAAAATTTTTATTAATTATACTTATAACGTAGTTCGAAAGAAGTCGAAATTTGTAAGCATTGAAAAAATTTTGATAAAAAAATATAGAGAATTTGCTGTATCTGCGTTACTAAACAGCTTGACATAAGGCACTTAAAAAGGTACTATAAACATGTGTATTTTTATATACTTGGTTGTGTAAAATATAATAAATTATA
>JAZNOJ010000067.1:0-59541 GCA_045580735.1 Candidatus Egerieisoma sp.
GCAGCAGGTGTTTCACCGGATCTTATTCGTCTTTCAGTTGGTATCGAACATTCTGACGATATTATTGCTGATATTGAAAACGCTTTGAAATCAATTTAACGAATTATTTATTCATTATATAAGAGAGAATGAAAAAAAGGACAGGTAATTAAAATGAACGTAAGACGTATTTTTGTTGAAAAAATTCCCGGCATGGATGTTGCAGCTAAAGCTGTTTATTCCGATTTAAAAACTAATTTAGGTATCTCGGGACTAAAAAATGTAAGACTTTTAAACAGATATGATGTGGAAGGAATTTCAGAAGAAGAGTATGAATCTGCAAAATACCTTGTTTTTTCAGAACCTAATGTAGATACTGTAACTGATGAGGTATTTACTTGTCCTGAAGGAAGCAAGCTTTTTGCAGTTGAATATCTTCCCGGACAGTACGACCAAAGAGCTGACTCTGCAGCACAATGTATCCAAATTTTAACACAAAAGGAGCGCCCCGAAGTAAGAGCAGCTCAAATATATGTGTTAGAGGGTGACATTTCAGATGCAGACGTAGAGGCAATTAAGAAATATAGTATTAACCCTGTTGAATCAAGAGAAGCTTCTTTAGAAAAACCTGATACATTAAAGCTCAAACTTGATATTCCAGAAAAAGTTGCTGTATTGGAAGGATTTATTTCTCTTAGTGATGAAGAAATCGTTAAAATGCGTAAAGATATGGGTCTTGCAATGTCTGCAGAGGATTTACTTTTCTGTAGAAATTATTTCAAAGATACAGAAAAACGTGACCCTACAATTACAGAAATTAGAGTAATTGACACATATTGGTCAGATCATTGTCGTCATACAACATTCTTAACAAAGTTAAATAACATAACATTCGGCAAAGGCCCTGAAAATGAAGCAGTTGAAAAGGCCTTTAAAGAATATCTTGAAGCAAGAAATGCAGTATATGGAGAAAAAGCAAAAACCAGAGATATAACTCTTATGGATGCTGGAACGATTGCTACAAAATATCTTAAAAAGAATGGTAAAGTTAAAGATTTAGATGAATCAGAAGAAATTAATGCTTGTAGCATAAAGATTAAAGTTGATGTCGATGGTGAAAAGCAAGATTGGCTTTTAATGTTTAAAAATGAAACACATAATCATCCGACAGAGATAGAACCTTTCGGTGGTGCAGCTACATGCTTAGGTGGAGCTATCAGAGATCCACTTTCCGGTCGTTCTTATGTTTATCAGGCTATGCGTGTAACAGGTAGCGCGGACCCTACAGTTCCTGTTTCACAAACAATAAAAGGTAAGCTTTCACAAAGAAAAATTACAACAGGTGCTGCAGCAGGTTATTCTTCATATGGTAACCAAATTGGACTTGCAACAGGTCATGTTCGTGAAATTTATCACAAGGGATATATGGCAAAAAGAATGGAAATTGGTGCAGTTATTGCAGCAGCTCCGGCTGATAATGTTGTGCGTGAGAGACCTGATGCGGGAGATGTGGTTATTCTCTTAGGTGGTAGAACAGGCCGTGATGGTATTGGCGGTGCAACGGGTTCATCAAAGGAGCATACAGTTGAATCAGTTACAACATGTGGTTCAGAGGTTCAAAAGGGTAATCCTCCTACAGAGAGAAAGCTTCAAAGACTTTTCAGAAATCCTACAGCGAGCAAAATGATTAAACGCTGTAACGACTTCGGTGCAGGCGGTGTATGTGTTGCTATCGGCGAGCTTGCTCCTGCTCTTAATATAGACTTAGATAAAGTGCCCAAAAAATATGAAGGCCTTGACGGAACAGAGCTTGCTATTTCAGAGTCACAAGAAAGAATGGCTGTTGTAGTAAGAGCTGGGGATGCCGAGGAGTTTATAAAGCTTGCTAAGAGTGAAAACCTAGAAGCTGTTAAGGTTGCTGATATTACAGATACAGGCAGACTTAAAATGTTCTGGAACGGAAATATTATCGTTGATGTTGCAAGAGAGTTTTTAGATACAAACGGTGTTAAACAAAATGCTGATGTTATTGTTGATGTTACAAAATTCCGCCCTGAAAGAGAACATGTGTGCAAGTGTGATGCAAGCAAGAGTGTAAAGGAAAACTGGCTTGCGCTTTTGTCACAACTTAATGTATGTTCACAAAAAGGCTTGGAAGAAAGATTTGACTCAACAATCGGAAATAATACAATAGTCATGCCTTATGCGGGTAAATATCAATTTACACCATCAGACGGTATGGCAGCAAAAATTTCAGTTGAAAAGGGAGATACAACAACGGGAAGCATTATGACATATGGCTTTGATCCATACATGATGGAAGATAATCCGTATATTGGTGCGATGTATTCGGTTGTTTCATCACTTGCAAAATTAACTGCAATGGGTGGTGACTACAAGAAGAGTTACTTGACATTCCAGGAATATTTCGAAAGACTTGGAACAGATGCAAATAAGTGGGGAATTCCTTTCGCAGCACTTTTAGGTGCATTCCAGGCACAGGTAGAAATGGGAACATCAGCTATAGGTGGTAAGGATTCAATGTCTGGTACATTTGAAACAATTCATGTTCCACCGACACTCGTTTCATTTGCTGTTGCAGCAGAAGATATTAAGAATATTAGATCACAGGAATTTAAAAAGGCAGGAAATAAAGTTGTTTTATATACAATGCCTAAGACAGAAACGGGAGCTCCTAACTATAAAGACATTAGAGAAATGTATTCATACATTCATGAGCTTATAGAAAAGGGAATTGCCGTATCAGCTAAAGCTGTTGGTTTCGGTGGTATAGCTGAAAGTATCAGTTACATGTGCTTTGGTAATAAGCTGGGATTTAAGTTTGAGTATAGTCCTGAGCTAGAAGAACTTAATCTCTTTGAAAAGGGTTATGGTTCAATAATCCTCGAACTCGAAGCAGGCGCAGATGTAAAAGGCTTGGACAGCAGACTTATGTTCTTAGGTGAAGTTACAGACAATGCTAAGGTTTTATATGGAGATACAGAAATAAGTGTTGAAGACATGTTATGCGCATGGAGAAAGACACTTGATAATGTATTCCCTGAAAAGTCAGCTAACACAACTGATAATGTAAACATTCCGCTTTATAATGAAAAGAGTTTTAAGACTCCTTCAATAAAGATTGCTAAACCAAGGGTATTCATTCCTGTGTTCCCTGGAACTAACTGTGAATACGATACAATTAAAGCATTCGAAAAGGAAGGCGCAATCTGCACACCATTTATCTTTAAAAATTTAAGTGCTGCTGATATTGAAGAATCGGTAAATGAAATGAAGAAGCTTATTGATAATGCTCAGATTATCATGATTCCAGGTGGTTTTAGCGGTGGTGATGAGCCTGATGGTTCAGGTAAATTTATTGCTACAGCATTTAGAAATCCTGTTATTAAAGAAGCAACACATAATTTATTAAATAATAGAGATGGACTTATGCTAGGTATTTGTAATGGATTCCAGGCTCTCATTAAATTAGGTCTTGTACCTTATGGAGAAATTAAAGCTCTGTCAAAGGAGGCTCCTACACTTACATTTAATACTATAGGACGCCATATTTCAAGATATGTTTATACAAGAGTTGTTTCGAACAAATCTCCATGGCTCATGAATACAACACCGGGTGAGGTGCATGCAGTTCCAATTTCACATGGTGAGGGACGTTTCGTAGCATCACAGGAGGTTCTTGAATCACTTATAAAGAATAATCAAATTGCTACACAGTACGTTGATGCTCTTGGTAATCCTTCAAACGATTCTGAATGGAATCCAAATGGAAGTGTTTGTGCAATTGAAGGTATCACAAGTCCAGACGGAAGAATATTAGGTAAGATGGCTCACTCGGAGCGTTACGGAAAATCAATAGGATGCAACATTCCTGGAGAAAAGAATCAAAAGATATTCGCATCAGGTGTTGAATATTTTACTAAATAATATGTTATTCACAGACTGTACGGAGCAAAAGCAATGTACAGTCTTTTTTTAGTATTATAAGAAAGGAGAGGAATATCAGCTTCGTAAGAAATGACGATATTCCGAATAAATATGAAAATAGGTTTTATTGGTGCAGGTAATATGGGTGGTGCAATTTTAAAGGGCATCGCAGCTGATAAGAAATATGAAATAGCAATATATGAAAAATCTGCTGAAAGAGCAGAAATGATGGCAAAATCCACAGGTGTTAGTATAAAGGAAACGGTGGCAGATTTAATTGATTTTGCAGAGATTGTTTTAATAGCTGTTAAGCCAGTTCATATTGATTCTTTGATTAAAGAAATTGCAGAATGTAATAATTATGCACAAAAGGTATTTATTTCTATAGCAGCAGGAGTAAAAATTGAGCGCTTTACTAATATTTTGGGTGAAATTGCACTTGTGCGTACGATGCCAAACCTTCCAGCTATGGTACAAGAAGGATTGACAGGTATTTATTATCATAATATGGAAGACGAAAAATATGAGATTGTTAGAAGTGCGATAAAGGCTATTTTTGATGCTTGTGGTAAAACAGTAATTTTACCAAACGAAAGTGCAGTTGATAAAATAATATCTGTTACATCAAGTAGTCCTGCATATATTTGCCTTGTAATAGATGCTTTGGCTGATGGCGCAGTAAGAGCAGGATTTTCGAGAGCCGATGCTTATGTTATGGCAGAGCAGACAGTTTTCGGCACAGCCAAATATCTTTTAGAAACAGGAACTCTTCCAAGTGTACTTAAAGACCAGGTTTGTTCACCAGCAGGTACTACTATAGAAGCTGTTGTGGCTTTGGAAAAGAGTGGTTTAAGAAGTGCTATTTTAGATGCTATGGATGCTTGTGAAAAGAAAGCAACAGGCAAAATGTGATTTCTAGATGTATTTAAAAGGGGCAGAATATGAAAAGAGTTATTATTTATACTGATGGTGCTTGTTCAGGAAATCCAGGACCTGGTGGTTATGCAGCTATTTTAATGTGTGAGGGCGCAAAAAAAGAAATATCCGGCGGTGAGGCGAATACAACGAATAATCGTATGGAGCTTCGTGGTCCTATTGAGGCATTAAAGCTTTTAAAAGAAAAATGCGAGGTTGAAATTTATTCTGACAGTTCATATGTTGTAAATGCTTTTACGCAAGGCTGGGTGTATGGCTGGAAGAAAAATGGTTGGAAACGTAAAGACGGGGAGCTTAAAAATCCAGAGCTTATAAAGGAATTATACGAATTGTGCCAATATCACGATGTAAAATGGATAAAAGTCAAAGGCCATGCGGACAATCAATACAACAATAGATGTGATGAGCTTGCAGTGGCGCAGTCACAAAAGTATAAAACCGGTGCAGGTGATACTGCACAAAGCATTTTAAACGTTTCTAACATCAAGAAGGCAAAGCCTATAGTTGAAGAGGTTCGTGACAAAGAATATAGCGGTGAGCTTTTTGAAAAAATCATAAGCACCGAAAAGAAATTCGAAGGTCGTGTTTTTACAGCAGAGGTTTCTGTAGTTGAGCTTCCTGATGGAAATACATCTACAAGAGAAATTATACGACATAATGGTGGAGCTGCCATAGTTGCTATTGATGATAGTAAGAATATTTTTCTTGTAAGACAATACAGAATTTCTACAGACCAGGAGCTTTTAGAAATTCCAGCGGGAAAGCTTGAAAAAGGAGAAGATCCTTTAAAATGCGCCATTCGTGAGCTTGAAGAAGAAACAGGAATGGTTGCAGAAAATGTTAAGCATCTTTTTACAATGTATGCTACCCCCGGATATTGTTCTGAAAAATTACATATTTATCTTGCAACAAATCTAAAGCCAGGTAAAATTCATCGTGATGAGGAGGAATTTTTACATGTAATAAAAATGCCATTTGATGTTGCTTATAAAATGGTAATGAGTGGGCAGTTTTTTGATGCTAAAACTATAGCTGGTATATTGGCTGCGAAAAACTTGCTTTTTTAAAATTGTGTGCTATACTACTTTGAATATTAATTCAGTGAGGTTGTTTTGATGTTAGATAAATCATATATTATATCTCAGCTTTTGGGAATTCCGGGTTTTATATTGTTTTTATGCTTTAGAGGCTTATGTCAGGCGTGGACGTCTAGAAAGCTAGGTGATCCAACGGCATATTTACAAGGATATATGACAATGAATCCAACGAAGCATATTAACTTAATAGGTTTATTGTTTCTTTTGATATTTGGTTTTGGTTTTAGCAATCCTGTTCCGGTAAATACCAGAAATTTTAAAAATATAAAAAGAGACAATGCTTTTCAAATATTGTCTTCTCCTGTAAGTGGCATTTTATTGATGTTTATTTCCGCACTTGCATTTTATGTTATGTGGTTTGTGGGATATAAGCTTGATTTGATTCATCTTACAACGGGATTATTGTTTGATACAGAAACATGCACAATGGTGGATGTTATCGGGAGATTTCGTTATTACATTCTAAATGTATATAATAATCCGTATTCTATACTAAGTCGATGCGCTGCATATGGTACTGGAGCAGTTATGTATAATGCAATATTATGTATTTTAGCTAGAACAGTAACAATTTCTGTATTCTTGTCTGTTTTCTTTATGTTGCCGTTGCCGGGATTTGATGGATACAAATTAATTGCAAATTTTCTACCATATAAGGCATATTCAACACTCTATAAAATAGAAAAATATAGCATGTTTATTTTTATTGGTTTTATAGTGGTTCTAGAGCTTTTCCCAATTGTTTATAGTGTAGTTGAGATTCCTGCGAATGTATTGATTAATTTAGCAAACACAATTTGCACTAATGCTTTAAAAATTTTTATCTGATTTATTTACATTTATTTACATGAATATATTTTCACCATGCTGTAAATATTATATTTGCCGATAAAAAAGGCAATTAATAATAGTGTGGTGAAATTTTATGTCAAAGAAAAAAAGTGCATTCGACCAAATGAAGTATGAGGTCGCAAATGAGATGGGAATCCAACTTAATCATGGATATAACGGCGATAAGACATCTAGAGAAAATGGTGCTATCGGCGGTAGAATAACTCAAAAGGTTTTTGAACAGTATACAGGCAAAAACTACAAAAATGATCAGCCCAAAAATTCTTAATTGTTTAAAATGTATTTTGTATAATTTGAGTTTAGCTTATTATATAAAATTTACAATTTGATTTTTAAACAAATGTGAGAAAGATATTTTCATGTCAAAGAGACAAGTCAAATATCTAAAAACAATTACGACTACCATATCAAGAAATACGGTAGTCGTTTTGTATGATTATATACTTTAAAAATTTATATTAATTATTTTTGGTGCTTAAATGATATGGCTCTGAAATTTCGCCTATTAGTATATTGTTAGATATTTCCATTTGTGATTCGGCATCTGGTGAAATAATTGAATATATTGCACTACCAACGGGTGCATCTTGAAATATATTTCTCTTTATTTCCAATTTTCCTCCTTCTGTAGGCTCGTCTATTCGCCATAGAAAAATATGGTGTCCCATAGGCTGGGGCCAGATTTCTGATTTTCTTGGTATGCTTTCACCGAGTACGCCAAATCCACATCCAGCATTGCAACAAATGTTATTTTCAAAGCAGGAATCAATAGGCATTTTGTCTCTGTATTCAAAGGCTGCCATAGAATAGGTATCGAATACATTGTTTCGACATATGAAATTTTTAGTAGGAATTGTATCCTTTCCGGGTCCCTGATGTGTTACACAAGAATCATAAATATTTTTAAATATACAATTTTCAATTAAAATGTTTTCACCATAAACCCAAAATTCAATACCATTTCCAAAACGTATTTTTAAATCCTTATCCCAAACACAGCCGCCAATATTTTTAATTATACAGTTTCTTATTGTGATATTATTTCCTCGTCCTGCTATAGCATGTACTCCACTATTTTTGAAGCAGAGTTTTTCAATAATAATATTGCTGGCTGTATGTGCTAGAACTCGGTTGTTATACGAGATACATTCTATTTTATTGTATATTGTCGCAGGATTTTCTGTAGAATAAAGCAATACTATTTCGTCAGTTGCTTTATATAGTTTTTTTTCACACGTTCCAAATCTTGAATCCCAAAAGCTCCCTTGTGTTTTAAGATCTGATTTATCCCAACATAGTGTTGCTGTGCATTCGTCGTTGTTAAAGACAAAATTTCCAACTTCACCTGGAATTTTCTTTTGACATTGCCATATATTTTGTGATATTTCCAACCAGTCAGAGGCTTCGCTTACATCGACGGATGCAGAAAATGTTGGCGCCGTACCTTCACCGTAAGAAGAATAACAAATTGGATTGTTCTCTTCACCGGCCTTTAAAAGTAAATAATTATAAATATTGCCACACTTAAACAAAACATTGTCACCTGGTTGTAAATTAATATTATCCTGACTTTTTTTAGGTTCTTTTTGTGTTAAACCGGTATTTGAATCATTTCCTAGAATATTATCTATGTAATATGTAGCCATATTGTAACCTCCTGAATTTAGTATAATAATTTAGAATGTTTTGTTGAAAGCCATATTGCTATATAAAAATTTTATTAAGTTTATCAAATAATTAGATTAGTGTAAATAGAAAATAGTATTAAGAGGCTTTTTCTACAAAAGTACAATGATTCTAAGCAAAATTCTTGACGAAAACAACCTATAGATGTATATTATATAAGTTATATTAGGCTTGTATGCAAGTTAGGATAAGGATTTGTTTTTATGAAATTTAGAATTGACTTTAGTAAAGAAGGTAGCAAGGAGTTTGTTGATTCTCTATGTGATTATATTGAGAGTTGGAATCAAAGAAAAACAGAATTGAATTTCTCTCGAGCTGATGACATGGAAGATTCATTTTGTTATGAAAATAAAGAAAGCAAAGCAGATAGTGAAATAGAGAATGATTTTTACGATTCAGCATCAAATGAAATTCAAATTGAAAATGAAGAATTCTCTATAGATGATGCTTCTGATGAAAAAATCGAAATCAATAAAAATGAGGAATTCATAGCTCAAGAGGATTTCGTAAATGTTGTTAAAATTGAAGATGCAAATGAAGACGTTACTGACGAATTTGATATAGCATTTTCTAATGAAAATCGTTCAAATGAAGTCATTAATCAGCTTGATGAGGAAAATATAGAAGCTAATGTGGAGGTGTCAATAACTCAAATTGAACAGAAGGTACTAAAGTCGCCTCGAAGACCCTCTAATTTAAACAAGATAGCAGAAAAGGAAAAGCATCAAAGAAAAAATAAAAACGTTATAGAAAATGAAGAAAAAGAGCAATTAGGTCAAACAGATAATACTAAGCGGATAAAAAAAAGACACAGAAAAGAAAAGCTTACTAAGGGAGCGATTGTAGGAAGAATATTTGGCTCATTAGGTACGTTTATTGCTGCGATACTTATTTTAGTGCTATGTGCTGACTTAATAGTATTGTATGGTCCTTCAAAGGCAGCAAGGGATCGATTTGTTTTGACTGTAACAGAAACTAGTGCAGCAGGTTTTTTAGCAACGTGGTTTTTGCCGGATGAAATCGTTAACACTATTATAGATGGAAGTGGGATTCAAGAATCAGGAGGAAGTACGGATACAACATTGATTGAATTCCCTGAAAATTCTGGCACAGAGAACGGAGACTCGGGTGTAGATATAAATAGTGTTGAGTTAGTTAATATAGAAGGAAAGACGTATAAAGGAAAGCTTTTAATAGTACAGAATCCTAAAAGAGTATATTTAGGCACACCTGAAGCTTATGGTGAAGATAAGCAAGGTGTAGAAACCATTAATATGGTAAAAAATAAAAATGCTTTATATGGAATAAATGGTGGCGGTTTTTACGACACAGGTAAAGGCAACGGTGGTATTCCTACGGGAAGAGAAAATTCTTCAGGTATTGTAATTTCAAAAGGAAAGCTTATGTGGGGTTCTTTAAGCAGAGAATATGAGGTTATAGGAATTAATAAGAAGGGTGTTCTGGTTTTAGGGAATATGACAGCACAGCAGGCGTTAGATCAAGGTATAGTAGAAGCACTTAATTTTGGACCATTTTTAGTTATGAATGGAGAAGCATGTGAGGTAGGAGGTCTTACAGAGGCCGGACTTAATCCACGTACTGCAATAGGACAGAGAAAAGATGGTGCAATGCTTCTTCTAACAATAGATGGTAGACAACCATCTAGTGTCGGAGCTTCGTACGAGGATTTGATAGAGGTTATGATGAATTATGGTGCGGTAAATGCTGCGAACCTTGATGGGGGTTCTTCCACATATATGGTTCAAAATTCTGAAACAGAGAATAATCCACAAATAATAACACAATGTGCTTCACTGTATGGTCCTAGAAAAATGGCAACATCGGTACTTGTAAGCAGAGTTGATCAAATTAATGAACAATATGAGTAATAGGGGTGACTTGAAATGAACAAAATCAAAGAGTTAATACACAATTCAAAATTTTGGAAAGCTTACTTCATCTCTATAGCTGTATTTTTATGCTTGCTTTTAGTAGGAGCAGTAGTTTTTACATTTTGGTTATCAGATTACGAAAAAAGCCAAAATACTGTGGAAGTAGATAAAATCGTAGAGCTTTTTGAAAATGGTCAATATTCTGAAATTTTAGATAGCACAGATGTCGTTAAAACTGGTTTTGTAGCAAAGGAAGAATATGAGCCACTTCTGAAGGAGGCAGTTTCAGGAAAAACGATTACCTATACCAAGGCCTTTTCTTATGACAGATTTGCAAAGCCAGCTTACAACATAAAAGCGGACGGAGATACAATTTGCAAAGTCGTATTAAAGGCAAGCAATAAAAAAAGCACATTTGGTTTTGCATTATATGAATTTGATTATATTTCTGATTTTGATTTTGCAGATATAAAGGTGGTATTTTTAACTCCAGAAGGCACACAACCATATATTGATGGCAAGACTGTTGATGAAATATTTGCACAGAAGCTTGCAAAGGATCAGCCTAGTGATTCTGAGTATATGTTAGACGAAGCTGTTGAAATTAAACGATATGAAATATGTGGCTTGACGAAAGCTCCACAGACTGTAGAAATTAAAAATTCAAAAGGCGAAAGTATCGAAATAGAAAGCAATAGCAATAATGAGCTAGAAGCGAAGCTTTATGATATTAAGATAAATGCTCCTGTAGGATATACAATTAAAGTTAATAATACTGTATTATCTGATAAATATAAAACGACTACACAGCAAAACGATTCATATGCACAATATATGGTTAATGAGTCAGACAAAAAATTACTCGACGATATTCAAACATATAGAGTTGACAGTTTGGCTGAAATTCCAGAGGTTGTTGTAACAGATAAAAGTGGAAATAATATAGACTGCGTTTACAATGCAGATACACAGACCTTTGATGTTGGCTGCAAGCTTTATAATTTTGAAATACCTTCTAATTACAAGGTTAAGGTAAACGGTGTAGATATCATTGCTTCACCAAATTTTTTAGTTGAAAAAGATGTTGTTATAGAAGAGCTTGACAATTGCCCTGAGGAATTTTATACAAGACCCGTGATGAATATATATAAGGTAGCTGTTATGAATGGCGAGCTGAATATTCAAGCACAAAATTTTAAGGGAGAGAATGTAGAACTAGAATTTGATGAAGAATCTATGACATATTATGGAGATTTTGCAGTTGCAGATGCTTCTGCAGATGAATACTATGAGGCAGCAATAAATGGTGCAAAAATGTATGCCGGATTTATGTCAAATGATGTGTCAATGGGTACATTTTTGTATAATATAGTATCAGGCACACAAATGCATGACGATATGGCAGCTTACAGACAGTTTTTCTATACGGATCATAATTCAACAAAATTTGAAAATGTTGAAGCTTATGATTTAAAAGTATATGATGAAACGTGTTTCTCTTGTGCTGTATATTTTGATTACTGGATTTATGGACAAAGAGGTGATCCAGACTTTGAGGTTAAGCTTGAAACAAATTTAAGATTATGGTTTGTAGTTAAAAATGGACAATGGAAAATGGTAGATTATGAGATATTTGATAAAGTATAATTACATCATTTTCTAATTTGAATAAAATAATTTTTTAAGAGTGACTCGCAGTCACTCTTTTTTATTCCGCCAAAAACCTTAACGTGCTTAGGAATAATGTTATATACTGTTCCTGCCGCACCTTCAGTTATATTAAATGCACCAAAATATATCTCGGATATTTGTGCTGAACGAATGGCACCTGCACACATCGGGCATGGCTCTAATGTGACAAAAAGCTTACACCCTTGTAGGTGACACGAGTTGAGTATTTTTGATGCTGCATTAAGAGCATTAATTTCTGCATGACCTGATATGCATTTATCTCTTTCGCAAGTGTTATATGCAGAAGAAATAATTTTTCCGTCTTTAACGATTAAACAACCAACGGGAACATCGGATGGATTAATTTTAAGTGATTTTTTTGCAAGCTTTAAAGCTTCGTCCATAAAGAAACATATATCTGACACAGATTGTTTACACACCTTTACTACAATAATAGAGAATTTGAAATATCAAATAAAAATTTGCTCTAATTCATTTAATGTATTATAATCAAAATGCTATGCTTTTTGCAATGATATTTTAAATACAGAAGAGATGGTGCAAAAATGATTGAGGTTGAAAGAAAAAAGCAGGGAGATAAGTATAATTTAGAAGAATTATATCATATTATTGAATTATTGCGTTCTCCGGAGGGATGTCCGTGGGATAGAGTACAGACTCATGATACACTCATTAAACCAATGATAGAGGAGGCATATGAGGCTGTTGATGCTATTAATAAGAAGAGTTCAGAAAAGCTTTGTGAGGAGCTTGGTGATGTGTTGCTGCAGGTTATATTCCATTCTATTTTATCAAAAGAGGAAGGCAGCTTTGATTTTGAGGATGTAACAGACAGGTGCGCCAGAAAGATGTTATTTAGGCATACACATGTATTTGGCGATGTCCATGTAGAAGATGAAAAACAAGCATTGGATAATTGGGAAAAAAGAAAGCTTACAGAGAAAGGCTTTTCCTCATTAAAACAAGATTTAGAAGATGTACCTACCGTATTTCCGGCACTTATGAGAGCGCAAAAGGTTGCAAAGAAAATTCGTAAAGCTGAAAAAGCTAAGTCTGATGAAAATAATTTGATTAATGAAAATGAATTTGAAAAGGCAACAGAAGGTGAAATAGGAGAGCTTTTGTATGCACTTTGCAAACTTGCTGATAATTCTGACGTTGATGCAGAAATTGCACTTTCTAAATATATCGATAGTATTATTGAGGATGTGGATTCAAAAAATGAGAATTGATAAATTTTTAAAGGTTTCTAGAGTTATTAAGCGCCGTACAGTTGCTAATGAAGCATGTGATGGTGGACGTGTATTTATAAATGGAAGACAAGCAAAAGCAGGAACGGCTGTTAAAGCTGGAGATATAGTCGAGATTGCATTTGCAGGAGGAAAAACAAAATTTGAAGTATTAAGTGTTGCCGAAACCGTAAGGAAGGACAATGCTAAAGATATGTATAGAATAATTACAGAATGAATCGGAGGACAAAGATGAAAAAGATTACGAGGCTTATTGCTACTTTATTGACACTAACTTTAACACTCGGACTGTTTGTTGGATGTAAGGAAACTCCAAAAGAAAAGAAACCTGTTGTAAGTGTCGCTACTGTAAACGGTGTTGCTATTCCTGATTGTATTTTTATTAACTATTTTTTAGGGGAGTCAAGTAAAGAACTTGGAAAAGAGGATTCTAAAGTTGATACTACGGCCTCTGGTGATAAAATTTATGCTCAATTAGAGGAGCTTGGTTTGTTGCAAACAATGATAGATAATTCTCTTGAAGAAGCAAGACTTTTTATGGTTGAGTATGAGCTTTGCAGGGCTAATGAAGACTGGCTTAATGAAAGTGAAATGGCTGAAATGGAGAAAACCTCTAAGGAGTATATCGAAGAGCTGAATTCTACTTATGGTTCATATTATGGAACTTCTTCGTTAGAGGAATTTGCCAATTACGCATATAGTATGACATATGATGATTTGGTTGAATTTTTCCAAATGACCGGAGCTTTAGAAAAATATAAGGTTTCATTGGAAGATTCTATGAAGGTTTCAGATGATGAGCTTAAGGCATATTACGATGAAAATTCCGAAAAATTTTATACTGTGGAGGTAAGACATTCTCTTATCAAATACGAAGATGCTACTGACAAGGAAAATGTTGCTGAAGTAAAAGCAGAGGCACAAGAGCTAGTGGATAAGTATAATTCAGGAAAGCTCACCTTTGACGAAATTGTAAAAATGTCTGATGATGTTGATGAGGATGGAAAGGTAAATAATGATGGATATTATACAGTATATCAAGGAGCAGGCTTTGTTGAATCATTTGAAGATTGGGCTACAGCTCAAAAAGAAGCATCAGACAAAATTGCTGTAGTTGAATCAGAGTATGGTTGTCATATTATGCAATGTACTAAAGTTTTAACATTAGAAGATAAAGAGGTTAAGGACAGAGTTTCAGACGAATACAAAAGTGAAAGTGTTAGCACAAAGATTGAAAAAGATGTTGAAGCTGCCGCTGCTAAAAGTGAATATCAACTAAAGGATTATAACGAAGAACATACTAAAGCACTTGCAAAAAGAACCTTTACCGGTGAGTTTGAGGACGAAAAAACAGAACCTAAAGAATATAATGATGCACCTATGGACAAAACTGTAGTTGCAAAATACAAAGAAGAAGATATATATCAATCATATTACAGACAGTATTTTTCACAAGCGATTAATGAAAGCTTTGCAAGCTATGATTCATCAAAATTATCCGAAATAGAAGATGAAAACGAGTATTATGAAGCTCTAACTAAAGCTTTAGACGAAGAGTATAAGGATGGTAAATCATATATCGAATATTCAAAGGAATATGCATTGGAGCTTTTGCTTGAATTTATGGCAGCTAAGGAACTTGCTGTAGAAGCTAAGTTTACTTATACGGACGAGGAAAAGGCTGAAATGCTTGCTGAGCTTGATGCACAAATAGATGAAATGCTTTCATATTACGGTGAATATTATGGTTTTGAAACAAGAGATGAGCTTATAGAGGATATGACAGGCAGTAATGTAAATGGATATAAGGACATGTATATAAACCAGGAAATGGTTGCTGAATATAAGGCTGATGCTATAAGTAAAATGAAAACAGAAGATAAGGTTATTAATGATTATTATTATGCGAATGAGAATGATTATAAGATTATAACAATAAGAACTATCAAAAAGAAATTTTTTGATGAGGAAGGAAATAGATTTGATGACAAAACTATTAAGCAAAGTGAAAATTTGTTGTACTCTTTAATGGACAAAATCAAAAATGGTGATTCTGCAGCAGCACTTGTTGAAACATACTCAGATAGCGCTGATCTTTCAAAATATGGATTACAGGATTTGCAAAAAACAGAATATCCTTTAGAAGAGAAAATTTTCGAATGGGCATTTAAACAAACAAAAATAGGCGAAATGGCCGTTATAGAGGAATCAGATTCATTAAATCTTGTTATTATCGAGGGTATTACAAATATTGAAAAGACAATAGGAGTTGTAGCAGATTCTGAGGCCACAACACCAAAGGCTGTAAAGGAAAAGGTTACTGCTGATTACAATTCTAGTGCCTTCGACAAAAATATCGAAAAATATATTACAGACAATAAGCTTGAGCTTACAGATATCGACTATGATGTTATAGAAAACATAGTAAAAGAGTATATGGATTTTAATACTGGAAAGTCAGAGGAAGAGTCAAAAGATGAATCTAAGGAGGATTCAAAGGATGAGTCTGAAAAAGAATCTAATACGGCTACTGACGAAAGTAAAACTACTGCTAATTCTAAATAAATACTTTTTGTAATAAAGACACCGGAGCCTCGAAGGGTTCCGGTTTTCTTTTGCAAAGTATATAAAAAATCTTTTATTTGTTAACTAGTATAATTGACAATTTTGTTTGTATGTGTGATAATAAAGTGTACGTTTAAACGTTGATTTCTTGTGCTTAAAAATAAATAGCACATAAAAAATTATAGAAAAGAGGATGCATATGAGTAAGGTCACAATTATAGGTGCCGGCAGCGTCGGCTCAACGATTGCATATACGATAGCAGTAAAAGGTATTGCTTCAGAGGTTGTGCTTATCGATATTAATGAAGAAAAGGCTAGAGGCGAAGCTATGGATATTATCCAAGGAACTCCGTTTTGCAGTCCATTAACAGTTTATGCTGGAACATATGAAGATGCAAAGGATTCTGATATTGTTGTAATTACATCGGGACTTCCAAGAAAAGAAGGTCAGACTAGATTAGACCTTGCCCAAACAAATGTAAATGTAATGAAACAGATTGCTCCGGAGCTTGCAAAGTATGCACCTAATGCTTTTTATATTATAGTAAGTAATCCTGTAGATATTATGACATATGCATTTATGAAATATTCAGGACTTCCTAATAATAAGATTATTGGTTCTGGAACAATTCTTGATACAGCAAGACTTCGTTTTTATCTTTCAGACCATTTTGGCGTAAGCCAAAAGAATATTCATGCTTATGTAATGGGTGAGCATGGAGATTCAGCTTTCATTCCTTGGTCACTTGCTAAAGTTGCTGCCATCGGAATTGAAGATTATTGTAAAGGAATCAAGTATACAGGAAAGGATGTAGTTACTCTTCCTGATCATGATGAGGTTCTTAAGTATGTTCGTACATCAGGTGGACAAATTATAAAAGACAAGAGAGCGACTTATTATGGAGTTTCAATGTCAGTATGTAGTGTTATTGAATCATTGTTCACAAGGAAGGATTATATTATGACAATTTCTTCTATGATGAATGGCGAATATGGTTTGAATGATGTATGTCTCAGCCATCTTTTCGTACTTTGTATGGATGGAGTAAAGGGCTGTGTAACACCAACATTATTAGATAGTGAAGTAGAGCTTATGCATAAGAGCGGAAATGTTCTTAAGGATATGATTTCAAAGCTTCAATTTTAATAGTCAATTTTTTTAACTTTAAAGGAGGATTATATAGATGGATTATCGTATTGAACGCGATTCGATGGGCGAAATGCAAGTACCAGCGGATCGTTATTGGGCCGCACAGACCCAAAGAAGTTTTCAAAACTTTAAAATTGGCGGAGAGATAATGCCTCGTGAGATTACTCATGCGTTTGGTATTTTGAAGAAGGCAGCAGCTATTGCCAATTATAATTTGGGGAAAATGGATGATGAAAAGAAGGAAACAATTTGTAAAGCATGTGACGAAGTAATTGCTGGAAATTTGAATGATCATTTTCCTTTGGTAGTTTGGCAAACAGGAAGCGGAACCCAATCAAATATGAATGCAAATGAAGTAATTGCAAACAAAGGTAATGAAATTTGCGGAAAGAAGCTTCTCCATCCTAATGATCATATTAACATGTCACAAAGCTCGAATGATACTTTCCCTACAGCAATGCATATTGCAGCGGTAATAGGTATAGAAGACAAGCTTTTCCCAGCAATGGATACTTTTATCGAGACATTGAAGCGTCTTGAAAAGGAAAATGACGATATAGTAAAAAGTGGACGTACACATCTTCAAGATGCTACACCTGTAAAGTTTTCACAGGAAATCAGTGGCTGGAGAAACATGATAGAAAAGACAAAGGGAATGCTTGAAGCAGCACTTCCTGGTCTTAAGGAATTGGCACTTGGTGGCACAGCAGTAGGTACAGGTTTAAATGCTCCTAAAGCTTTCGGTGCTGAGGTTGCTAAGGTTGTATCTGAGCTTACAGGTAAAAATTTTGTTACTGCAGATAACAAATTCCACGCTCTTACATCAAAGGATGAGTTGGTATTTGCTCATGGCGCTTTAAAGGCTCTTGCAGCAGATCTTATGAAGATAGCAAATGATGTACGTTGGCTTGCAAGTGGTCCTAGATGTGGACTTGGGGAAATATTTATTCCTGAAAATGAGCCAGGAAGCTCTATTATGCCTGGAAAGGTTAATCCTACACAATGTGAATCAATGACTATGGTTGCAGTTCAGGTTATAGCTAACGATGTTGCAGTTGGTATGGCAGCTTCACAGGGTAATTTTGAGCTCAATGTATTCATGCCTGTTCTTATTTATAACTTCCTCCAGTCAGTTCGTCTTTTAGCTGACGGAATTCGTTCTTTCAATGACAATTGTGTAACAGGAATCACAGCAAACAGAGAAAAAATGAAACATAATTTGTATAATTCTTTGATGCTTGTAACAGCTCTTAATCCATATATAGGATATGATAATGCAGCTAAGACAGCAAAGAAGGCATATAAAGAAAACATCTCATTAAAAGAAGCGTGTGTAGCGCTTGGCTTCCTCACTGCAGAAAAATTTGATGAAGTGTTCAAGCCAGAGCAGATGGTATAAAAAATTTAAACTGAAAGGAAAATGAATATGACTTACAGTTATTATCCCGGATGCACATTGAAAACAAAAGCAAAAGATTTAGATCGTTACGCCAGAGTTTCCGCCGAAGCTCTAGGCGTTACTCTTGCTGAAATAGAAGATTGGCAATGCTGCGGAGCAGTATATCCTTTAGCTTTAGACGAAATTGCTACAAAGCTGTCAGCAGTTCGTGCACTTGATAGTGCAAAGAAGGAAGGAAGAGATTTAATTACATTATGCTCTGCTTGTCATCATGTTATAAAAAGAGTAAATAATGATATGCTTACTAATGATGACATCCGCACAAAAGTAAATAATTATTTAAAACTAGACACTGACTACGTCGGTGAAACTAATGTTATTCACTATTTAGAAATGCTCAGAGATGAGGTTGGATTTGATAAGATTAAAGAGGCAGTTACAAATCCTCTTAAAGGAAGAAAAATAGCTGCATATTATGGTTGCTTGTTACTTAGACCTGCGAAGGTAATGCAATTTGATAATCCTGAAAATCCTACAATTCTTGAGGATTTCATTAAGGCAATTGGTGCAACACCTGTTATAACAGGATACCGTAATGAATGTTGTGGTGGGTATGTAGCATTAGAGGATAAATCAATTCCTCAAAAGCGTGCTAATATGATTCTTGAAGAAGCTATAGCTAAAGGAGCAGATACTGTTATTACAGCATGTCCTTTGTGCTTGTATAATCTTGAAGCCAATAGCACAATTACGGAAAAACCAGCCATTTGCTATTTTACAGAGTTACTTGCCGAGGCTCTCGGATTGAAATAAGGAGGGGTATTTGTGACGGTTAACGAAAAAGAGCTTGCAGAGCGCATAGTTCGTATCAGCGGCGTGAATACAAAAAAATGTATGAAATGCGGAAAATGTTCCGGAACTTGTCCTTCATTTGATGAAATGGAATATCATCCACATCAATTCGTTTCGATGGTTGAAAAGGGACAAATTAAAAAATTAATGGATTCTAAATCAATATGGACATGTCTTTCTTGTTTTGCATGTATTGAAAGATGTCCAAGAAGTGTTGAACCTGCAAAGCTTATTGAAGCTGTTCGTCTTTGTGTAATTAGACAGCAGGGAGAGAATCATTTAAAAGCGAATGCAGTGCCTGAGAAATTAGATGAAAATATTCCTCAGCAGGCAATAGTAAGTGCATTCAGAAAATACAGTAAATAACCGGTATAGATTGGAAGTGAATAAATTGCAAAAAATCGGAGTATTTGTATGTTGGTGCGGCAGTAATATCGCAGGCACCGTAGATGTAGAAAGAGTAGCTCAGGCTGTAGCAAATGAGCCGGGTGTTGTTATTTCAACAGATTATCAATATATGTGTTCTGAAGCCGGTCAGCTCAAGATTAGACAGGCAATTAAGGATTATGGACTTACAGGTATTGTAGTATGTTCATGTTCTCCTCGTATGCATGAGGCTACATTCCGCAAAACTGCACAAGCAGCAGGAATAAACCCATATATGGTTGAAATTGCTAACATTCGTGAGCAATGTTCATGGATTCATAAGGATAAGGATGAGGGAACAGAAAAAGCAATTATTTTGGCTAAGGCGGCTATTGCTAAGCTTCAGCTTAATACACCACTCACAGCTGGTGAAAGTGCAGTAACAAAAAGAGCACTCGTTATTGGTGGTGGTATAGCTGGTATTCAGACAGCTCTTGATGTTGCTGATGCAGGATACGAGGTTGATATTGTTGAAAAATCACCAACCATCGGTGGTAAGATGGCTCAGCTTGATAAAACATTCCCAACACTTGACTGTGCGGCATGTATTTTGACACCAAAAATGGTTGATGCCTCAGCTCATGAAAAGATTAATCTCTTTACATATAGTGAGGTAGAAGCAGTTAGTGGATTTGTTGGTAATTTCAAGGTTAAAATCAGAAAAAAGGCAAGACGTGTAAAAGCAGACCTTTGTACAGGTTGCGGAGTATGCACAGAAAAATGTCCTTCAAGAAAGGCGCCTAACGAGTTTAACCAAGGCCTTAATAAAAGAGGCGCAATTTATATTCCTTTTGCACAGGCTATACCAAATGTTCCTGTTATTGACCCTGAATACTGTGTTAAATTAAAAACAGGAAAATGTGGACTTTGTGCAAGTGTTTGTCCTTCAAAGGCAATTGATTTTGAACAACAGGATGAGATAATTGAGAGAGAGTACGGTGCAATCGTTGCTGCTACTGGTTATAGACCAATATCTTTAGAGAATTTCGAAGAATTTGGATATGCTCAAAATAAAGACGTAATCACATCGCTTGAGCTCGAGCGCCTTATGAATGCTGCAGGACCTACAAAGGGTGTACTCCTTCGTCCTTCAGATAATGAACATCCACATGAAATCGTATTTGTACAGTGTGTAGGTTCAAGAGATACATCAGGCTGTGGTAAACCATATTGCTCAAAAATTTGTTGTATGTATACAGCTAAACATGCAATGATGATTCGTGATAAATATCCTGATACAAAGGTACATGTATTCTATATTGATGTTAGAACACCTGGTAAAAATTTCGATGAATTTTATCGCAGAGCTGTTGAAGAATACGGTGTAGATTATATAAAAGGTATGGTAGGTAAGGTTGTTGAAAAGGATGGCAAGCTTATTGTTCAAGGTTCAGATCTTATCGCTAATGAACAGGTTAAGATAGAAGCAGATATGGTAGTTCTGGCAACTGCAATTGAGCCTGATCCAAGTGTTAAGAATCTTGCTACAATGCTTACAGCAAGTATTGATACAAACAACTTCTTAACAGAGGCTCATGCTAAGCTTCGTCCTGTAGAGAGTCCTACAGCAGGCGTATTCCTTTCAGGTGTATGCCAAGGTCCTAAAGACGTTCCTGAAACAGTTGCACAGGCAAGTGCAGCTGCAGCGAAGGTTATTGGCCTTTTAGCTAAAGACAAGCTCACATGTAATCCATGTGTTGCAAATTCTAATGAGCTTCTCTGTAATGGATGCTCACAGTGTGCTAATGTTTGTCCTTATGGAGCTATTGATTATATAAATAAAGAAGTAAATGACCATGGAAAGAGAGAAGTTCGTCGCATTGCACAGGTTAATGAAGCAGTGTGTCAGGGCTGTGGTGCTTGTACAGTAACATGTCCTTCAGGCGCTATGGATCTTAAGGGCTTTACAACAAGACAAATTATGGCGGAGGTTGACGCAATATGCAAATAAATGAAAACGACAAAGAATTTAAACCGTTGATTGTTGCATTTTGCTGTAACTGGTGTAGTTACGCAGGTGCAGACCTAGCAGGCTCAAGCAGACTTTCATACCCTGCAAATGTAAAGGTAATTCGTGTTCCTTGTTCATGCCGCGTTAACCCAATGTTCATTTTACGTGCATTCCAAAGAGGTGCCGACGGAGTTATTATTGCCGGATGTCACCCTGGAGATTGCCATTACACATCGGGTAACTATTTTGCAAGAAGAAGAATGACACTATTATTCAGTATGCTTGATTATTTAGGAATAGAAAAAGGCAGAACAAGAGTGGAATGGATTTCCGCTGCTGAGGGTGCTAAGTTCTCTGCAACAATGAACGAATTTGTAGAAACTATCCACAATTTAGGACCTAATAAGAAATTGGAGGATTTGAGATGCAAAGAATAAGTGAAGAAATTTTATCAAAATGCCGTAGTTTATTAGAAGACGGTACAGCTGACAGAGTAATGGGCTGGGAAAATGGTGAGTTTTATTATGATGTAACACCTGCTGTTTTCACTAAAGATAATTTGGATAATATGATTTACGATGATTTCTGTGCATCAAACCAGAGCAAGTATTTCATTGCAGAATCCAAAAAAGAAGGAAAAATAGTAGCACTTTTAAAGCCATGTGACACATACAGCTTTAATCAGCTTTTGAAAGAAAACAGAGTCAATCGTGATAATGTATATGTTTTGGGTATTCCATGTGATGGTAAAATTGATGTTCAGAAAGCTGCTACTTTAGGCATCAAGGGAATTACCGGAGTAAAGTCTGTTGGAGACGAGGTGGTTTTTGAAACAATCTACGGAGAAAAGACTTGTGCAAAGAACGATGTTTTATTTGAAAAGTGTATGGCCTGCAAAGGAAAGAAACACGTTGTTTATGATGCGTTGACAAATGAAGATAAAGAGCCTGAAGAAGCAGTGCCAAATGACCTCTTTGGAAATCGCTTTGCATACATTGAAAATATAGAACATATGACTCCGGATGAGCGTTTTGAATTTTGGAGAAATGAGCTTTCAAGATGTATACGCTGTAACGCTTGTCGTAATGTATGTCCTGCTTGTTCATGTCTTACATGTGTGTTTGACAATCCTAAATCAGGAGTTGACAGCAAGGCAAATACAGATGATTTTGAAGAAAATCTCTTCCATATCATCAGAGCATTCCACGTAGCAGGAAGATGTACAGACTGTGGTGAGTGTACAAGAGTTTGTCCTCAAAATATTCCGCTTCATTTACTTAATCGTAAGTTTATTAAAGATATTAACGAACTTTATGGTGAATATCAAGCAGGTGCGGATATTGAGCTTGGAATGCCACTTACATCTTATACAAAGCAAGATGCAGAGCCAAGTGTAGTTTATGAGAGAGGCGGTAATAAATGATGTATAAAATAGCTAAAGACCGTTTACCTGAATTATATGCTGCTGTTTCTGCTGTTAAGAACATCTATCTTCCTATTGAAAATGCAAATCAATGCCTTTTTGAAAAATACGAAGATGGTTGCAATGTAAATATTGATTGTCTTAAGACAGTAAAATCAGCAAAGGAATTATTCTTCCCACAGAGTGAAAATCTTATTTCATTTAAAGTAAGTGGTAAGGATATAGATATTATAGAAGACAGAGATCCTGCTGAGCCCTTTGTAATCTTCGGCGTTCGTGCTTGTGATGCCAAGAGCTTTAGCATTTTGGATACTGTATTTTTAAGTGAACCCGTTGACACATTCTATAAAAGAAGAAGAGAAAACGGTGTAATCGTAACAATGGCTTGTAACGAACCTGAAGAAACATGTTTCTGTGGTGCATTCGGTGTAGACGCAGCTAATCCAGTAGGTGGAGACGTTACAACATGGCTTTCGGGAGATACACTTTACTGGAAGGCTGAGACAGCAAAGGGTGAGGAGCTTACAGAGTTCTTAAGTGGAATTCTTGTTTCTGCTGACGACAGTGACGAAAAGAAGGTTGAGGAAACTAAGGCTGCCATTGCAGAAATACTTGCAAAGCTTCCTTTGAAGGATTTAGACCTTTCTTACTTTAGTGGTGAGAATTTAACAACAAAGCTAAATGATGTATTTTATGCTGAACAATGGCAGGAATTGTACAAGGCTTGTCTCGGTTGCGGAACTTGTACATTTGTATGTCCTACTTGTCAATGCTATGATATTAGAGATTTTGACACAGGTCATGGTATAAAGAGATTTCGTTGCTGGGATTCATGTATGTTCTCTGATTTTACAAAGTGTGCACACGGAAACCCACGTACAAGTCAGCTTGAGCGCTTCCGTCAAAGATTTATGCACAAATTAGTTTATTATCCTGCAAATAATGGAGGAGAATATTCATGTGTAGGCTGCGGAAGATGCTTATCAAAGTGTCCTGTATCATTGAATATTGTAAAAGTAATTAAATCCTTTGGAGGTGAATCGAAATGAATCCTGATGTATTAATACCTCAGCTCGGAGTAGTAACTGACATTCGTCAAGATACTCCCGACGTAAAAACATTTCGCGTAAATGCTCCCGGTGGTGGTAAATGCTTTGAGCATATGCCTGGTCAATGTGCAATGCTTTCTATACCAGGAGTTGGTGAAGCAATGTTTTCAATAACATCTTCTCCTACAAATAAAGAATTCATGGAATTTAGTATCAAGCGTTGCGGACAGCTTACAGAGTGGCTTCATCAGATGGAGGTAGGTCAGACTGTTACAATCCGTGGACCATATGGACGTAACTTCCCAGTAGAAGATGAGCTTAAGGGTAAGGATCTTCTTTTCATAGCAGGTGGTATCGGTCTTGCACCTCTTCGTAGTGTAATTGATTACTGTCTTGCTAACAGAGCAAATTACGGAAAAATTGACATCGTATATGGCTCACGTTCGGCTGATGATTTGGTTGATTACGATCAAATCTGCAATGATTGGATGAATGCTGAAAATGTTAATGTTCACCTTACAATCGATAGACCTCAAGAAGGTTGGGATGGTCACGTAGGATTCGTTCCTGCATATGTTAAGGAATTGAATTTTGATACAAATAAGACAGCTCTTCTCTGTGGACCACCGATAATGATTAAATTTACTTTGGCATCACTCCAAGAGATGGGTTATGACAAAACTCAAGTTTATACAACAATGGAGCTTCGTATGAAGTGTGGCATTGGTAAATGTGGCAGATGTAATATCGGTTCTAAATATGTTTGCAAAGACGGACCTGTTTTCCGTTGCGATCAGTTAGACGAACTACCTAATGAATATTAATTATTTTTACAGAAAGTGAAGGCAAAAGATATGGAAAATATGGTAAATGTATTTATAATGGGCAAAAAATATTCCGTACCGTCAGAGCTTACAATTATGGACGCTATGGAATATGCCGGATATCAGCTTATTCGCGGATGCGGATGCCGTAACGGTTTCTGCGGCGCTTGTGCTTCAGTTTACAGAATAAAAGGCGATCCTGAACTTAAGGTATGTCTTGCATGTCAAACTAAGGTAGAAGAGAATATGTACGTAGCACAAATTCCTTTCTTCCCAGTTGTTAAGCAAACTTATGATATAAATGAGGTTCGTCCTAATGAGAGCATCATGATGCAGCTTTATCCAGAAATTTATAGCTGTATAGGATGTAACGCTTGTACAAAGAGCTGTACACAGAGCCTTAATACAATGCAGTATATCGCATATGCACAAAGAGGTGAGTATGCTAAATGTGCAGAAGAATCATTTGACTGCGTAATGTGTGGAATTTGTTCATCACGTTGTCCTGCTCAAATCTCACACCCACAGGTAGCTCTTTTAGCAAGAAGACTTACAGGTAAATATATAGCACCTAAGGCAGATCATCTCGAAAAGAGAACAGCAGAAATTGATAACGGTGACTTTGAAGCTGCAATGAAGGAGCTTATGGCAAAACCAATTGATGAGCTCAAAGATATGTATAATCATAGAGATATAGAAAAATAAGGAGGACGGAACAATGAGCGACGCATTTTACACACAAGAGATGCTGGATTCAATTAAAAAGGTAGAAGCTAGCCGTGCTTCACGTATCGGCTTTGAACCCAGAAGAATGACAGCAGAGGAAAAGGATGCTTTACTTGCTAAATTCCATCCTGATTACAAGAAAGAAAACTTTGCAACACTTGCAATGGGACCAAATAAAGGAGAACAGGTTCCTACAGAATTGGCTGCACTTTTACAAGCACACAGCCGTATTAATCCTGCAGATATTGATCTTACACAAGTAGATTATGATGTAGATGTTCTTATTATTGGTGGTGGCGGCGCAGGTTCTGCAGCAGCAGTTATGGCACATGAAAATGGCGCAAATGTTATGGTTGTAACAAAGCTTCGTCACGGCGATGCTAACACAATGATGGCAGAGGGCGGAATTCAGGCTGCTGATAAAGAAAACGACTCACCAATGACTCACTATGTTGATGCTTTAGGAGGCGGACACTTCAAGAATGTACCTGAACTTTTATATAAGCTCGTTACAGACGGCCCTGGAGCTGTAAAATGGCTCAATGAATTGGGTGTAATGTTCGATAAAGAAGAAGACGGTACAATGGTAACAACACACGGCGGCGGAACTTCAAGAAAGAGAATGCATGCTGCAAAAGACTACTCAGGTGCTGAAATCATGAGAGTTCTTCGTGATGAAGTTATTAACAGAAAGATTCCGGTTGTTGATTATACAGCTGCAGTTGAGCTTATTCTTGATGAAAATGGCAAGGCAGCAGGTGCTGTACTTATGAACATGGAAACAAAAGAAATTCTCATCGCAAGAGCTAAAACAGTTGTTATAGCTACAGGTGGTGCCGGAAGACTTCACTATCAAGGCTTCCCAACATCTAACCACTACGGTGCTACAGCAGACGGACTTGTTCTTGCTTACCGTGTAGGCGCTCCACTTTTATATGCGTATACACTTCAATACCATCCTACAGGTGTTGCTTTCCCAGCACAGATTTTCGGTGCATTGGTTACTGAAAAAGTTCGTTCATTAGGTGCAATGCTTATTAACGTCGAAGGCGAAGCATTTATGCATCCGTTAGAAACACGTGACGTATCAGCTGCTTCAATTATTCGTGAATGCAGCGAAAGAGGAAAAGGTGTTCCTACTCCTGATGGTTACGGAATTTGGCTCGATACTCCAATGATTGAAGAAATTCATGGAAAGGGTGCTATTGAAAAGAGAATTCCTGCTATGCTCCGTATGTTTATGAAGTATGGCTACGATATGAGAGAGAAACCAATTCTTATCTATCCTACACTTCACTATCAAAACGGTGGTATTAAAATTTCTGCTGATGGTCAGTCAGAAGTTGAAAACCTCTTCGTTGCAGGTGAGGCAGTTGGAGGAATCCATGGTGAAAACAGACTTATGGGTAACTCATTACTCGATATCATTGTATTTGGTCGTAACGCTGGTGTTCATGCAGCTGCAAAGGCTAAGACAATAGATGAGGTAGGAAAGCTTACGCTTGATCACGTTGCTAAATTTGACAAAGAGCTTGCTGATGCTGGTATCGTTACAGATAATGTTTCACCACAGCTTCTCCCAAGATATACTCATGGCAACCCCAAGTATGAGGCAAAATAATTAGGATTATATATATTTATTTGTTTAATTGCGCTATACGTATATTTTAATTACAAACAAAGTATACGTATAGCGAGTTTTTGAGTTAAAATAACTTTAATAATCTATCATAAAATGAGAAAAGAGGAAATTTAATAATGGAGATTATTGATAAGATTTTTTCATTAGGTTCTGTTGGAGGAACTACTATTGTATTATGCGGAGCAATGCTTATTGCATTTATAGGTTATGCTTTAGGTAGCATTAAAATTAAAGGCTTGTCATTAGGTACAGCGGGTGTATTTTTAATGGCTCTTTTATTTGGATATTTGTTCACACTTCCAGTAATTGAAAATATTCCTGTAATTGGAAAGTTTTTCATAGAAAGTGCAGAAGCCACTGCTGTTAGTAAATACAAAATGCTTAGTTCAATTGGACTAGTGCTATTTGTAACTTCTGTTGGATTTATTGCAGGTCCAAGCTTCTTCAAAAACTTAAAGAAAAATGCTAAATCATACGTTCTTTTAGGTGTATTAATAGTAGGCTCAGGCGTTCTTGTTACTGTTTTATTCTCACTTCTTTACGGCAGTGCATATGGAACAGGTGTTATGTCAGGTGCTTTAACAAGTACACCGGGATTTTCAGCATCACAAGAAGCAGTTGAAGCAGCTAATCCAAGTCAACTAGGGCTTGTAGCATTAGGTCACGCTGTAGCTTATCCATTTGGTGTTGTAGGTGTTGTACTCTTTGTACAATTAATTCCTAAATTATTAAAAGCAGATATGTCTAAAGAGCGTGAACTTATGAAAGTAGGTATTGAGGCTCCAAAAGAAGAAAAGAGTATATCAAAAAAAGCTTTTGAATTAGATGAATTTGGACTTGGAGCATTTGGTCTTGCAGTTGTACTTGGAATACTTCTTGGTTCAATAAAGATTCCTCTTTCAGCCTCAGGATATGCAGAGGGTGCAGCTACATTTTCACTCGGAAATACAGGCGGTCCATTGATAATGGCTTTAATTTTAGGTCACTTTGGAAGAATTGGAAAATTAAGCTTAAAGGTCCCTGATAAAACATTAAAGGTATTTAGAGAATTTGGATTAATGTTATTCCTTTTAGGTGCAGGCGTTGAAGGTGGCGTTGAATTAGTAGACCAAATTAAGGCTTCTGAAAGTGGAGCTATGATACTTGTTTATGGCTTAATCGGAGGAGTATTGATGACAACTGTGCCGATGTTAGTTGGCTATTTCTTTGCAAGAAAGGTTCTTAAAATGAGTATGCTTAATGCACTTGGTTCAATTACTGGTGGTATGACAAGTACACCTGCCCTTGGTACATTGATTGGTGTTGCAGGTACGGACGATGTTGCAGCAGCATATGCCTCAACTTATCCCGTTGCACTAGTGCTCGTGGTACTTGCCTCACAGCTTATTGTAGTTTTGATATAATGCTTAATTTTTGATTGCAGAAATATCGAATAAAGTTTAAAAGATACTAAAACAAGAGACTACATACCTATTTTATTTAGGAAGGTAGTCTCTTTTATATATTATGTTCTATGTAAATATTAGAAATACAAGGAGAAATTATGAAAATAATTACAATTAGCCGAGAATTTGGCTCCGGTGGTAGGGAGCTTGGTAAACGTCTCGCAGATGTGATGGGTTTTGATTATTATGATAGTGAAATAATAAGTGCTGTTGCACAGAATAGCGGAATGGCAGAGGACTATGTTGAAGAAAAGTTATCTAATCATGGTTGGCAATCGTTTCCAATAACATATCGTGGTACAATTAGTTCAGCAAGTTATACTCAATCCAATAGCGTTTCACTTCTGCTTCAGCAGAAAAAAGTTATTGAAGAAATTGCTTGTATGAACAAGGATTGCATTATAGTTGGTAGAAATGCTGATGTTATTCTTCAAGAATATAAGCCTCTAAATATATTTGTTTGTGCAGAAATGTATGCAAAGATTGAAAGATGCATGAAATATCAGTCTGTCGATGAAACGTTAAATGAAAAAGAGTTAGTACGAAAAATTCGTCACATAGATAAAATGCGTATGCAAACACGAGCAATTATGTCAGGTTCAGAATGGGGACAAAGAGATAAGTACAATTTGATTATAAATACAACTGATTGGAATATTAAGGAGCTTTCACTGGCAGTTGCAGAGTTTGCAAAACACTGGTTTGGGAGGAAACAATGAAGATAAAGCTTTCTGATCATTTCACATATGGAAAATTAATTAAATTTACTTTGCCATCTATTGCAACGATGATATTTACTTCTATATATGGCATTGTAGATGGTTTTTTTGTTTCAAATTTTGCTGGTAAAACACCATTCGCTGCAGTAAATATTATTATGCCTTTTTTGATGATTTTGGCGACGGTAGGATTTATGTTTGGAACAGGAGGAACTGCTATAGTAGCAAAAACCTTAGGGGAGGGTAATAAAGTAAAAGCGAATGAATATTTTTCGCTATTTGTATATGTATCCTTTGTATTAGGTATTATTTTTGCAGTTTTAGGAATAGTATTTATTCGTCCTATTGCGATGCTGCTAAATGCAGAGGGAGAGCTTCTTGAAAATTGTGTAGTTTACGCGAGAATTATACTTATCGCATTGCCGTTTTTTATAATGCAGCTTTTATTTCAAAGCTTTTTTGTAACTGCGGAAAAACCTCAATTAGGATTAATTGTTACCATATCTGCAGGTGTTACCAATATGCTTTTGGATGCTATACTTGTTTTGTCTTTACCAGAAGAATATAAGTTGATTGGTGCTGCAATAGCAACAGCTATGAGTCAGGTTATTGGAGGTGTAATTCCGCTATTTTATTTTTTTCGCAAAAACAATAGTATTCTACGATTGGGCAAGACTAAATTTCATGGGAAAGCAATACTTAAAGCATGTACAAATGGTTCATCAGAATTTATGAGCAACGTTTCAATGAGTATTGTGGGAATACTTTATAATATTCAGTTAATGAAGTATGCAGGTGAAAATGGTGTAGCTGCATATGGTGTTATGATGTATGTAAGCATGATATTTGCTGCCGCATTTATAGGTTATTCAATAGGTACAGCACCAATTATAGGATATCACGACGGAGCCCAAAACTATGATGAATTAAAGGGATTACTAAGGAAAAGTATAAAATTAATTGGTATATTTTCTGTAGCAATGGTACTTTTAGGACAGATATTAGCGGTACCTCTTGGAAAGCTATTCGTAGGTTATGATAATGCTCTTATGGAAATTACAGTTTCTGGTTTTAGAATTTTTGCTGTTTCATTTTTATTTATGGGTTATGCTATTTTCGGTTCGGGACTTTTTACAGCATTAAACGATGGAGTAACTTCCGCAATCATCTCCTTTTTAAGAACGACAGTATTTCAAATTGCGTCAGTTATGTTATTACCCTTGATTTATGGTATCGACGGAATATGGTATTCTATTATAGTTGGTGAGTTTATGGCAATGACATTAAGCTTTCTCTTTATCATAATAAAGAGAAAGAGGTATCATTATTGATTTGTTGCTTGATTTGCTAATGCAAAGGTTGCTCTAAATCAATTTATGTATTATAATGTTATAAAGTTGTTTTGAAAGGCGAATTGAATATGGTATACGATTACAGGAAAATTAACAAATATATTAAAGAGAATCGTTTTGATGAGCTTATTTCTATTGCAGAGGATAGAGTGAGAATGCAATTTGAAAATTTATTAAAGCTTATAAGAGCTAAAGATTCTGAAAGCAATGACTATGGTTTGACAGATATATTGATGGTTACAGGACCTTCAGCTTCTGGAAAAACAACGACCTCAAATTTGCTTGCAGAGTTTCTTGCTGCAGATGGATATAATTGCACTGTTGTTTCATTAGATGACTATTATTTCGATACTGAAATTACAAAACGAAAACAAATAGAAATGGGATTAGTAGAAGAAGGAAGTAATGACTTTGATTTTGAAACTATAGAAGCTATAGATGTGGAATATTTCAAAAAACAAATGAAAGAATATACCTCGGGTAAATCAATTCGACTTCCTAAATTTGATTTTACTGTAGGTAAAAGAAAAGATAGTAATAGGATTATAGAGTCTACAAAGAAGGATATGATTATATTAGAAGGCATACATGCCTTTCATCCGATTTTGACAGAGGGATTAAAATTCGATACCAGTATAAGAATATATATTTCTCCAAACGACTCATATTATTCTGTTTCTAATGGAAAAGAATACAGTATAGAGCCGCATCAAATAAGATTTATGAGGAGAGCAATACGAGATAGTGTTCATCGTGCAGCATCATTGGGAAAAACAATGGAAATGTGGGAAGGTGTTCGTAGAGGTGAAACAAACTATATGAAGCCACTTGTTAAGTACGCAGATGTTTTTCTTAATTCTTCATTCGGATATGAAATAGCATATCTAAAAAAGAAAATTGGTGAACTTGCAAGTGATATAAGCAGAGAAGAGTATTTGCAATTTTCTCAAATTGTAGTACCGGAGGCTCTAGAACCTTTTTTAACAGCAGATAATTTTGATATTCCTGATAGTTCACTTTTTAACGAATTTTATATGTAAAAATTTACCCAACAGATTAGTAATAAAAATCTGTTGGGTATTTGCTTTTATATGATATATATCAATAATTATGTATTATTTTAGCTGCTAAAATCAAAACAGAATCTTCCACCGGGAGCTACATCTCCATTTATATAAAAATCCATAATGTCTCCTTCTTTTTGCATATTGTCAGACCATTTAAAGCTAAAATCAAAGTTTTTTTCATCAAGCTTTAAAAGTCTTCGAGGAATTTCTATTTGGAGAATATTGTTTTTGATGCTGTATTTAAGCTCAGAGCTAATATTTTCCCAAAGCCATGTACCATCTTCTGAAATACCTTTAGAGTGTTCAAGTATACAGCCTGTAGCAGTTGGATTAAGTCTGTTTACAATATAATCAAATCCTTCCCAATTATTACCATTAGAGGCATTTTTAGTTCTAATGAAAAGACGCATCCATGCTCTGTCATTAGGAGAAGACAATTTGTTGACTGTTGAAACATAAAAATAAATATTTGTGTTATCGTAGGCAACCTTGGTAGTTACAATATCATTTCTCATTGTGTGATTCTCATAATGATAGCCTATATATCCATCGCAATCCCGTTCTCTTGTATTTCTTGTATAGTGATTAAAGGAGTATATTTTATTCCATGGAGAAAGGTCGTCGGAATGAATGTCGATAGTTTCTTTTTTTACTATATTGTCTAAAGTGGTATTTTTATCAGCTGCTCCTTTATATCTTCTTATATTAGATACAAGCTGGTAATAAAAATGATCCTTCAAACAGCCTTTTGTGGGTTCAATATCTCTACTGTATTCATCTGTAAAGGCATCACAAAAACCTGAACATCTGCCTGCTGTCCATTCATTCCAACCTGTAACAAGTATAAAGTCAGGGTCACATTCAATTGCATAATCCCATTGCTGTTGGAAATTTCTTCCGGCTAGCATAGAAAAATAATCTCTTTTATCAGCAGTAAATGTTTTATTGTTATAAGTATATGAATAAGAATAATTTTCACCATTTTCATGTGAAGGAGCAGCAAAGCTGCGCCCCATAATGTGTTCTCCGGCAGCCATAAATGATAACTCGTATTTTAATGAGTCAGCATTTTGAGAAACTCCCACAGATATTTCTTCAGGTCTTCCATCCTCAGTTAAACCAAATTTGCATTGAGGATAAACATTTAACCAACCCCAAAAGTTTGGATTTGACCCTCCTTGATTAAAGTATGTTGGGTCAATTTGTTTGAAAACGAATATTTCGTTTATTTCATTATGATATTTATATTCTACATTTTTTACATCATCAAATCCTAAAATTAAATATTTATCATCAATTTTATATAATAAATCACGATATTCTGGATTAGAATACCATCTTTCGTAGATTAATGTTAGATGGTGTAATCTGTTTTCTGTTTTAAAAAGACTAAACCAAAATGAAATTTTTGGAACTTTTATGCCATCCTTTTTTGCTTCACTAAAAACCTTGAAAATAATGTCAATTCCATTTTCCCATGAATGTTGGCCATTAGTCCAATCAAAGAAAATAAAATCCACTCCTGCATCTGCCAAAAGCTCTACATGTTTTCTTATAACATATTCATCCATAGTATTGTAAAAACCATATAATGGCTCATTCCAAAAATATCCAGGTGTGTATTTGTCTTCGATATTTTCTTCCCAAAAAGGATTGTTTTTAACATCTATTTTGGCTTCGGGATATTTTTCTAACAAATCTGTAATATTTACAGGTTTTCTTTTAGTAGCAAATTCTGTATGCCATGCATGATAAAATATACCAACCTCACGCTTGTGGTTAGGTCTGTTTTTAGGAGCTTTTTTATAGGTGCTATCACAGCGACCAAGTCCATCAACATAGCTCCAGGTTTGGGGATTAATATCCATATTTGAATTTTCTAAGATCGTTTTACTTTCCACTTGTAATCCTTTCTATTATAAAAACTAATCATTATATGTGTTGAATTTATTATTTATGCACTTTCTTGTTTTGACTTTTTAAGAAAATGCTTTAACAATAAAATAGTTATTGCAATAAATAGCAGGGAAGAGACAATAATTGTGATATAAATGACAAGAGGATTGTTATGGTTTTTTATGTTTTGAAATCTAAAACAGAATCTACCTCCTGGTGCAACATCTCCATTTGAGTAAAAGTCCATTATGTCACCATCTGATTGCATATTATCAGACCATTTAAAGCTGAAATCAAATTTATTATCAAAACCTAATAGCTTTTTTGGAACTTCGATTTGAAGAATATTGCCTTTTACACTGTAGTTTAGCTTATCACTTATTTTTTTCCAAAGCCATTCACCATTTTCAGAGATACCTTCGGATTTTTCCAAGGTGCAAGTGTTTTCGGTTGGATTAATTCTGTTTATTACAAACTCAAATCCCTCCCAATTATCACTTAACCCAGTATAATCTGTATCTATAAAAAGGCGCATCCAGCCTTTATCCGTATAAGCTGTAAGGTCTTCAAGGGTAGAAACGTAAAAATAAAAATTATTTTTGTCATAAGCGACTTTAGAAGTAACGATATCGTTTCTCATTGTAAAATTTTCAAATTTGCATTGTTTGTATCCCTTACAATCTCTGTCGCGAGTACTTCTGGTGTAATGATTATATGATGTAATATCGTCCCATTGAGATAAATCATTCGAATATATATCTATTGTTTTTTTGTCATTTTTATTCCATTCTGATTCTTCTATGCCTTTATAGCGTCTTACATTTGAAACAAGCTGATAATAATAATTATCCTTTAAATCACCCTTTGTAGGTTCAATATCTCTACTATATTCGTCAGTAAAAGCATCACAAAATCCACTATTTCTATATGAGGTCCATTCATTCCAACCAGTTACGAGAACTACATTAGGATCACATTCGATAGCATAATCCCATTGTTGTTGGAAATTTCTTCCTGCCTTTGTAGCAAGATCATTTCTTTCTTTTATAATATATTCTTTCCCAGCATAATTATAGGAATAGAAATACGTTTTTTTTGTTTGTTCGTCTAAGGCCGCAAAGCTTCTTCCCATTATTCTATCACCTTCGGCCATATAGGATAATGTGTAGGAGTCAGAATTTGCATTTTGAGCTACTCCTACTGCCATTTCTTCAGGGCGGCCATCTTCTGTTGTACCATATTTGCATTGAGGATAAACACTAAGCCAACCCCAATGTGTTTCATCAATTCCTCCATAATTAAAATAAGAGGGATTAATGGAGCGAAATGTAAACATATTTTTTATCTCAGTGCTATTGGTATATGACATACCTAAAATATCAGAATATCCAAGAACTAAAGGCTTACCATCTAATTTAAACCACATATCATCGTATTCAGGATTGCTATACCATCTTTCATACATGGTAGTAATTTGATTTATTCTATTTTGAGGTTCAAATAAACTAATCCAAAAAACAATCTGTGGTGCATCTACACCGTCTTCTCTGGCTTCTTTAAAAACCTTTAGAATCGCATCAGTTCCTTTTTCCCATGTGAATTCACCATTAGTCCAATCAATGAATATAAAATCTACACCTGCATCAGCTAATAGCTCAGCATGCTTTCTTAAAACATATTCATCCAAAGTGTCATAATATCCAAAAATAGGTTCGTTCCAAAAATATCCAGGTTGATATTTTCGCTCAAAGTTTTTATACCAAAAATCATTGTTTTTAACATCAATAGCTGCTTCTGGATTATTATTTACTACTTCTGTCATATTGACAGGTACTCTTAATTTTGAAAATTCTGTGTGCCATGTATGATAAAAAATACCAACATATCGATCGTGTTCTTTTCTATCATCGGAAATCTGCTCATATGATTCGTCAGTTCTTCCTAGGGCATCAACGTATGTCCATGATCCGGGGTTTATATCATTGTTAATAATATTGGAATCCTTCGCAATGGAAGTCGTTGTAGAGATTATATATAAAATAAGAAAAAATACATTTATAGATAAAATAATTCTTTTCATAGGTATCCTCTTTATTCAATCAAAAAATTGTTAATATCGTTAATTATAAATTTAGATGAAGTATAACAAATAATTATGAAAATTCAAGCATTAAAAGTAAAAATTTTTTTAATATTTGTAAATAAGCTCTTATTAGCGTAAAAAAATACCACGATTATCTACAAAAATATAAAGAAGCTTTAAAAATCTAAAAAAATTTTTACAGTTTTAAGAAAAGAAACATGCAAATAGCTAAATAACAATTTTTATTTAATAAAAAATTTTACAGTGTAGATTTTCACATAAAATAAAATTGATAAATAGTGTTTTTGTGTGGTATAATATTCGAAATATTTTTAGGAGGATATTAGGATGCCTTTTCCACTTTTTTTTATTGATTATTGGTATGTTGTTTTAATTGTACCTGTGATGATTATATCAATGATTATTCAAGCAAAAATGAAATCTACCTACAAAAAATTTTCTGCTGTGCCTGTTAGGTCAGGTGTCTCGGGAGCCGAGATGGCAAAGCGTGTATTATCTGAAAACGGGATATATGATGTAGGAGTTACTGTTATAGACGGTGAACTTACTGATCATTATGATCCAAAAGCAAAGATGATAAGATTATCTAGAAATGTTTATGATGGACGCTCGGTTTCCTCAGTTGGAGTTGCTTGCCATGAGGCAGGACATGCGGTACAGCATGCACAGGCATATTTTCCATTGCTTGCAAGAAATTCGATAGTCCCGCTTGTTAATTTTTGTTCGGGAATATCTTGGTTTGTATTGTTTTTGGGAATGTTTATGGGGCACGAGCTTTTAATAAATTTAGGTATTATTTTATTTGCTTCAGCAGCTGTATTTCAGCTTATAACATTACCTGTGGAGTTTAATGCATCAAGACGTGCTGTTAAAGCTCTGAAGAATAGCGGAATAATGGCTCAGGACGAAATTAATGGAACACAAAAGGTTCTTTCGGCTGCGGCTATGACATACGTTGCTGCACTTGCGACATCGATTGCCAGCTTATTAAGATTGATTTTGATAACGCGAGGAAATAGAAGAGATTAAGGAGAAAAATACAAAATGAAGAGAGAAGATTATCTTAAATGGGATGAGTATTTTATGGGAATTGCGTTGCTTTCAGCAATGAGAAGTAAAGACCCTAATACAGGCGTAGGAGCATGTATTGTTGGAAAGGACAATAGAATTCTATCACTTGGATATAATGGCATGCCATATGGTTGCTCAGATGATATTTTTCCTTGGGAAAGAGAAGGAGAACCATTAAATACAAAATATATTTATGTTTGCCATGCAGAGCTTAATGCTATATTGAATTATAATGGAGGTTCTCTAGAGGGAGCAAGAATTTATACGACACTATTTCCGTGTAATGAATGCACAAAGTCAATTATCCAAAAAGGAATTAAAGAAGTAATTTATATGGAAGATAAATATGCAGATACAGATTCTGTAAAAGCTTCAAAAAAAATGATGGATTCTTCAGGTGTGTTTTATAGACAATATGAATCAAATGATAAAAAAATAGAATTAGAATTATAAGAATTCTTTAGAAATACATCAGAGATAAATTAATAAAAAAGTGCTAGGCAAAATCATTTGAAAGTGGTAGAATAGGCTAATTGCATAAAACAATGTGTTTGTATTGATAAAAGTTTGCAATTAATATTTCAGAGCATAAATAAGGAGTAAGAAAATGAAGGTTATAGTTACTGAAAGTATAGCAATGGAAGGTATAGAACATTTAAAAGCTAAGGGATATGACGTAGATGTTAGATTTGGTATTAGCAGAGATGATCTATTAGAGATAATTGACCAGTATGATGCGTTAATTGTAAGAAGCGTTACAAAGGTTAACGAAGAACTTATGAGTAACGGTAAGAATCTTAAAGTAGTAGGTAGAGCCGGAAATGGTGTAGATAACATAGATTTAAAAGTAGCCACAGAAAAAGGTATTATTGTAGTAAATACACCTGAAAGTAATATTATGGCAGCAGCAGAGCTTGCTGTAGCTCATGCATATGCAATTTTTAGAAATTTAATACAAGCTGTTTCTGCCGGAAGAAATAAAGATTTCAGACGCGGTAAGTTTATAGGAAATGAGCTTGATGGCAAGACTGCAGGTATAATTGGTCTTGGAAGAATTGGTTCAATAGTAGCTAAAAAATTAATTGGCTCAAATATGAATGTTGTTGCCTATGACCCTTACATCGGAGATGATCGTTTTAATCAGCTCGGGGTTAAAAGATGCGCAACCTTAGAAGAACTTCTAAAGCAGGTTGATCTCATTACATTGCATACACCTAAAACTTCTGAAACATATGGTATTATAGGTGAAAAAGAGCTTGCAATGTGTAAGGACGGAGTTCGTATTGTAAATGCAGCAAGAGGTGGTCTTGTAAATGAAAAGGCATTATACGATGCTTTAGTTTCAGGTAAGGTTGCAGCAGCGGCACTCGATGTTTTAGATCCTGAACCAAATTACAATAAAGCACCAGAGGAACAGGATTATGAGAATCCACTTCTTACACTTAATAACTGTATTGTAACGCCACATTTAGGAGCATCTACTGATGAAGCTAACTACAATGTAGGAACTGCAGTAACTAAGCTTGTAGGTGAGGCATTAGAGGGACAGATGGTTCCCGCAGTAAATATGCCACAGGTTGGCAGCGGTAAGATTGAGGATGTAAAGCCATATCTTAATTTAGCCGAAGCATTGGGAGGCATTTATTTCCAAACAAACAAAAAACCTTTAAAGAAAATAGAAATTATTTACAGTGGTGATCTTGCAAAAGAGGATGTTTCAACAGGACTTTATACACTGTCTGTTATAAAAGGTTTATTAAGTGTAGTTATTCCAACCAGAGTAAATTATGTTAATGCAAAAAATCTTTTGGAGTCAATGGGTGTAGAAGTAATTGAAAGTAAAACAACTACATTAGAAAAGTATACTAACCTTATAACTGTTAAATTTATAAATGAAGATGACACATTGTCTGTTTCTGGAACAGTATTTGCTAAGAGTGAGCTTCGTATAGTGGAATTTTTTGGATATAAGCTTGATTTTGAACCTACAGCTAATGTATTAGCAATTCAAAATAAAGATGTTCCTGGAATTATCGGTAAAATAGGAACAGTTTTAGGAAATGCTCAGGTTAATATTGCTGCAGTACAATGGAGCCGTAAGGATATTGGCGATAAGGCGGAGGCATTTGTAAGTGTTGACCAGCCTGTAGGAGAGGATACTATCAAAGCTTTAGTTGACATAGATGGAGTTACAAAGGTATCAAATATTAATTTCTTTAAATAATTATTTTTTGTACTGATTATTTGTAGTGTATAGCAATTCAAAATATTTTAAAGAAAGGTTTTATTTATGAATATAGAGAGCTTAAATACAAGCACAATTCTTTCTCAAATAATAATATTGTATGTTTTGATTGCAATAGGCTTTATCGCTGGAAAGACCGGATACCTTCCTAATACATCAGGTACGGTAATATCCAAGCTTGTTATGAGAGTAACTATGCCAGCGCTTATTTTAAGTAAAATGTTGTCTGCTGATTTTTCAGCAGACAATTATTTTGATGGAATCAAGCTCATAATAATTGCAGTTGTATTTTTTTTATTGGTTTTTTCTTTAACGAGACCTTTTACGCATATTATGAAAATTCCTGATAAATCCAGAAATGTGTACTCAATTCAAACACTCTTTGGAAATGTAATATTTTTTGCTTTTCCATTATTTCAGGCATTGTTTGGCGATATAGGTGTTATCTATGCATTGTTTTTTAATATAGGAAATGACTTGCTTTTGTGGACTTTAGGCATATATTTGGCAGGAAAGCACAAAGGAAGTAACGCCGGAAACGTGCTAAGACATATATTTAATCCTAATATGATAATGTTTATAATCGGAATAGTTCTTGTAGTAACAGGTTTTAATGCTAAGCTTGAGGATACTGTTTTATATGAGGCATCAAGCATGATTGGCGGCGCTACAAGTCCTCTTTCTATGATATTTATTGGATTGGTTTTAGCAAATTCAAAGGGCTTTTTCAAAAATTTTGGAAAGAAAATGATTACTGTAGTTATGGCAATACAAAAACAGCTAGTGGTTCCAATTTTGACCGGATTGATGCTTTTGTTTGCGGTGCATATGGGATGGATTTCAAGTGTAGTAATGATGGTTGCAGTATTACAGCTTGCAATGCCGGTCGGCACATTAACTGTTTCTATTGCAGCGGAATATGATTCAGACTATGAGATGGCTGCTGATGGTGTATTTATATCGACGCTTTTTTCTATAGTTACTCTTCCTTTTATCGCGTATTTATTGCGTTTGGTTTTGTGATTAAAAAGCTTTTTGAGTATAAACGGTGCATAACAGCTTGTTTTTGTGCTACATGAAGATGTTATTTTTTTGATAAAATGTCCCGGTGGTTTAATGGATAAGATAATAGACTCCGACTCTGTTGATATGGGTTCGATTCCCGTCCGGGATACCATTTTAAGGGATTGCTTAAAGCAGTCCCTTTTTTAGTTTTGGAGTGATTAATGATGTGGGATTTTACAGAGAGAACAGAGCTTTTGATTGGTAAAGAGGCAGTTAAAGCTTTAATGGATAAAAATGTGATTGTCTTTGGTGTTGGTGGTGTAGGTTCTTATTGTGCAGAAGCGCTTGCAAGAGCAGGAATCGGAAAATTGACATTGGTAGATGGTGACAAGGTTAGCTTATCAAATATTAATAGGCAATTGGTTGCGCTTCATAGTACTGTCGGTGAAAATAAATGTGATGTAATGAAAAAAAGAATTATGGATATAAATCCAAATGCAAATGTAAATGCAATTAATGAATATTTTACAATTGATAATTCAATGGAATTTAATTTTTCTGATTATGATTATGTTGTTGATGCAATTGATATGGTGACATCAAAAATTCTAATTGCACAAATGGCAAATCAAGCAAATATACCATCTATATGTGCTATGGGTGCAGGAAACAGATTAAATTCTACGGGATTTGAGGTTACAGACATTTATAAAACAGAAAATTGTCCACTTGCAAGGGTAATGAGAAGAGAATTAAGAAAGAGAAATATTACTTCATTGAAAACTGTTTTTTCCCGTGAAGAAACATATAAGGTTTTTAATGACACGCAAAGAACAATAGGAAGTATTTCTTTTGTGCCAGGAGCCGAGGGGCTTGTTTTAGCAGGAGAGGTAATAAAAGATCTTATTCAACTTTACTTAAAGTAATATTATTGGTATACTTGCTGTGTTTGGTAGAAGTTTTTATTTATATGATTAAAATGGATAAATAAAATTAATTTATAGAAAGAGGTTGTGTTATGTTAGAAATAGGTTTAAAGGGAAACGAAACGGAAATAGTAAATGATAAAAATACTGCGGAGGTTTATGGAAGCGGTGATTTACCTGTTTATGCTACTCCGGCAATGATTGGACTTATGGAGTATACTGCTTCGCATAGTGTACTTGCACATTTACCTGAAGGTCAAAGTACTGTTGGAACTGTTGTAAACGTAAAGCATCTTGCTGCAACACCCTTAGGAATGAAGGTTACTTGCGAAAGCGAGCTTGTGGAAATTGATAGAAGAAGACTTGTATTTAATGTTAAGGCTTTTGATGAGTGTGGGATTATTGGAGAGGGCATTCATGAAAGATTTATAATAGATAAGGAAAAATTTATGGCAAAAACGAATTCTAAAGGTGACGTAAAGAAGGATTAATTATGAATTGGGAATTTCAATTGCTAGATTTTATAAGAGAAACTATGTCCTGTAGCTTTATGGATACATTTATGAGGTGTGTGACATATATTGGTGAAGCTGGATGGTTCTGGATTTTGACGGGTGTTGTATTGCTCTTTTTTAAAAAAACAAGAAAAATCGGAATCACAATGCTTGGCGCATTAATTTTGAGCTTACTAGTATGTAATGTGACATTGAAGCCTTTAGTAGAAAGAGTACGACCATACGACATTAAAGCCGGAATAGATTTAATTATAAAAACTCCTCATGACTATTCTTTTCCTTCAGGACATACATCTGCATCCTTTGCAGGTGCGGTTGCTATATTAATTTATAATAAAAAATGGGGAATTCCTGCTGTTGTTTTAGCCGCATTAATCGGCTTTACAAGATTGTATTTATATGTTCATTTTCCAACAGATGTGTTAGCAGGAGCATTAATTGGTTCTGCTTGCGCTGTAGTATCATATTTTGTAGTAAAATTTATTTTCAATAAGATAGAAGCAAAGAGGTGACGAATAATGTCAAAATTAAAAAAAATATTGCCTTTAACATTTTTTATTTTGGTAATTATTTGTACTTCTGCCTGTGATCCAAAGGAAAAGGTTTTTTCCAAGGATGGTATGAGTATTACACTTACAGATGAATTTGAAGAAAAAGAGTATTACGACTTTAATGCTTATTATGATACTGAGGAAGCACAGGTTTATATAATGAAGGAGGATTTTAAGCTTCTTGAAGAAAATGATCAGGATACGAATGCATCATTAGAGGAATATGCACAATCAATGATGAAATCCGGTAGTATAGATGCAGAAATTAAGAACGAAGATGGTCTTACTTATTTTAATTTTGAAAAGGAATTTCAGGATATTGATGGCAAATATATTCCTTATAAATATTATGCTGTTGTATACAAGAGTCATGATGCGTATTGGCTATTTCAATTTGCCTGTGAAGAAGCATTATATTCAAAGTATGAAGATATTTTTATAAAATGGGCCAAATCTGTAAAATTTTATTAATATTATTTGTTTGACAAAGAAAGTACTATAAAGTAAAATAGCAATTATCAATAAAAAGGAGGTTTTTTCTTTGAAGAAATTTTTCAGTATTTTTTTAGCAGTATGTATGTTAGCTGCACTTTCTGTGGGTAGCTTCGTAAATGCTGAAGGAAGCGCGGTTGCAATACCTGATAATGGTACGGCTGTAGCTCTTCCACTTGATCAAGTAGAACTTGAATATGGCTATGAGGTAGAAACTAATTTTGTTATTAGTGATACCATTAGATCAACAATACCAGGAGATGCGGTTATTTGGGATGTCAACATTTCAAAAGCAGGAAATTACAAAGTATCAATTCCTGTTGCATCAATGGACGGTGAAGGTGTTATAGGCTTGTATGTAAATGGAACAAAGACATATACAGCTGGTAACTTTAAAGCATATGGATATGGAAATGCAGAGAACTTCGATAACGTTGCAGAGCTTTATTTTAATGCAGCAGAGGCTGGTACTTATGAATTAAAGCTTGCATTCGAATCAATTGGTGCATCTGCAAAGGCTCCAGAGGTTTCATATTTTGAAGGAAATATTCCTGAAGCAGCACCTGTTGATCAAACAGTTTCTCTTGTTCAATATGATGGCCTTACAAACAATGCTACTAAAGCTTTGCTTTTAGGTAGCACAGGCCCAGCTCATACAGGTGAATTCTATTCATGGCAGGTTAATACTGCAGCCGCTTTTAAAGGTCTTTTGATTCCACAATGGACACCAGGCGGTGGAGCTAACCATGTAGTAATTGATGTATCTGTACATACATGGACAGGTGATTTTGAAGGAGCTATTGCTGCTGAACCAGTTGTTAAGACAACACTTACAACACCTGGTGACTCAATATTAGTTTGGGATTTTGAAAAAGAAGTTCCTGCAGGTGAATATGTAATATATGTTAAATTGGTAGAAGTTCAAGGCACAGGACACAGCGATATACACATCAAAACAGGTTTAGGTCTTTATGAAGAATATACAGAGGATTACATCTATACTGAGACAGATGCTACTGGTTATGATCCATTTGCTCGTACAGCTATAGCTCATCTTATAGTTGGTCCTGATGTTGATACAAATCCTGAAAAGTTCTTTGTTGAATTGGGTGCACAGCCTGGTGCAGAGGATGAGGAGCCTACAGAGGAGCCTACTGAAGAGCCTGAAGAGGAAACAGCTACAAAGAAGCCTGCTCCTACATCAAAGCCAGCTTCATCAAACAATTCATCAGATGATTCAACTATAATTATTGTTGTAGTAGTTGTAGTAGTAGTTGTAGTTGCAGCTGCTGTTGTAGCAATCATTTTAATCAAAAAGAAAAAGGGCTGATAATTAATTCAGACTTTTAGACAAAAAGAAATAGGACTGCCCTATAGGGTGGTCCTATTTTTTGTATCATATTTAAAAATATTTCAAAATTTTGATGACAATTAATTATCAAGGTGATATACTTATATAGGTTATATATTTTTAGAAATAATTATTTTTGGGAGTAAGTTTTTATGGAAAAATTAAGTCTTAATACAATCAGAGAAAAATATCTTTCGTTTTTTGAAAGCAAAGGTCATTTAAGATTGCCAAGTTTTTCACTTGTGCCTCAAAATGATGCTAGCTTATTACTTATAAATAGTGGTATGGCACCACTTAAACCATATTTTACCGGAGCAGAAGTTCCACCAAGAAGGAGAGTTACAACTTGTCAAAAATGTATAAGAACACCTGATATTGATAATGTAGGTAAGACAGCCAGACATGGTACTTTCTTTGAAATGTTAGGAAATTTCTCTTTTGGAGACTATTTTAAAAGAGAAGCTATTTCATGGGCATGGGAATTTTTTACAGAAGTAATGGAAATACCTGCAGAGCTTCTTTATATAACTGTATACAAAGAAGATGACGAAGCATACGATATATGGACAAAGGAAATAGGTGTCGCAGCCGATCATGTAATTAAAATGGGAAAAGAAGATAATTTCTGGGAGCATGGAACCGGACCATGTGGACCATGCTCTGAAATACATTATGATAGAGGCGAAAAATATGGCTGTGGTAAACCTGGTTGTACTGTTGGCTGTGATTGTGACAGATACATCGAGGTGTGGAATCTAGTATTTACACAATTTGATCGTCAAGAGGATGGCTCTTATAAAAAGCTTGCAAATCCAAATATTGATACAGGTATGGGCTTAGAAAGATTGGCTTGTGTTATGCAAGATGTGGACAACCTCTTTGAAGTTGATACAGTTCGTAAGGTTATTGATACAGTATGTGAAATGTCAGGCAAGGAATATGGTGCAGATTGGAAAACTGATGTATCTATAAGAGTTGTAACAGACCATATTAGAAGTACAGTAATGATGATTAGCGATGGAGTTGTTCCATCAAACGAAGCTAGAGGTTATGTATTAAGACGTCTTTTAAGAGGTGCAGCACGTCATGGTAAGCTTTTGGGAATTAAAGGTGTCTTCCTTGAGTCTTTAGCGGATGTCGTTATAGAGCTTTCCGGTGGAGCGTATCCAAATCTTGTTGAAAAGCAGGCATATATTAAAAAAGTAATCAGAATAGAAGAAGAACGCTTTGCTGCTACAATAGAACAGGGACTTGCTATTTTATCAGAGCATGTAGAAAAAATGAAACAGGAAGGAAATGCAGATAAAGGTATTTTAGCAGGAGCGATTGCATTTAAGCTTCATGACACTTATGGATTCCCGATTGATTTAACTAAAGATATATTAGCTGATTATGGTTTTGGTGTTGATGAGGATGGCTTTAGAAAGGAAATGAGTCACCAAAAGCAAACTGCAAGAGAAAATATGAAAAATAAAGATAGCTCATGGGCGAGCAGTGAAATCGCAGTGCCGGGAGAGTGTCCGCAAACAATATTTGAGGGGTATGACAAGCTTGAATCAGAAGCTGAGATTTTATATATTCTTCTCCCAGACGGAAGCAGTATCCAAGAAGCAGATGAAGGCTCAGAGGTTATAATATTAACAGACAGCACACCATTTTATGCGGAAAGTGGTGGACAGGTTGGAGATAAAGGCTCAATAGAAACAGAAAGTGGAACACTATTAGTATATTCTGTAAACAAGACGAATGATGGAAAATGGCGCCATATGTGTAAGGTTGCACAAGGAAATATTTGCACACAATCAAAAGCAAAGATGATTGTAAACAGAAAGCTTAGACTTGCAACAGAGAGAAACCATAGTGCTACCCATCTTCTCCAAAAGGCATTGAGAACAGTTTTAGGAGAGCATGTACATCAGGCCGGTTCTGCTGTATCTGCTGATAGATTACGTTTTGACTTTAATCATATGCAGGCTCTTACAAAGGCGGAATTAGAACAGGTTGAGGCTCTTGTAAATAACGCAATAGTATATGATTACGAGGTAAATACAAACGTACTTCCTATTGAAGAAGCTAAAAAGCTTGGTGCTATGGCATTGTTTGGGGAAAAGTATGGAGATAATGTAAGAGTAGTTGAAATGGGAGACTACAGCCTTGAATTTTGTGGTGGTACACATGTAAATAATACTGCATCGATTGGACTCTTTAAAATTATTCATGAAAGTGCTGTTGCTGCAGGTATTAGAAGAATCGAGGCAGTAACTGGTGGTGCTGCAAGAGCAGTATTTATGGCTCAGGAGGATGTACTTAAACAGGTTGCAGATGTAACTAAAGCAAATCTTTCAGATGTACCTAACAAGGTTTCAAATCTTTTAGAGCAAAATAAAGCACTCCAAAGGGAAATAGATAAAATGAAACGCGAAAGCGCTGCGTCAGGAATCGACGATGTATTGTCAAAGGCTAAGGAAATCAATGGTATTACAGTAGTATCAGGAAGATTCGATGAGCTTGACGGAAATAGTCTTCGTGATATGGCTGATAATTTGCGAGATAAGCTCGATACAGGTGTAGTTATACTAGCTTCTTCATTTGGAGGTAAAGTTTCTATTGTTGCAATGGCAACAAAATCTGCATTGGACAAGAAGATTCATTGTGGAAATATAGTGAAAAAAGCAGCTGCTATATGTGGCGGTGGTGGTGGCGGCAGACCTGATATGGCACAGGCTGGCGGCAAGGAACCAGGTAAAATTGATGAGATGCTTTCAAAAATTGAAGAGCTGTTAGCATAATATGTCGAATGCTTTTTAATTCAGATTATAGGTAAAGATTATAAAAGTTAAATTAAAATATTTATCTGAAAATATTATACGAGGAGGTAAAATAATGGATGATAATTGTATTTTTTGCAAAATTATTAAAGGCGAGATTCCAGCAAATGTAGTTTATGAGGATGAATATTGTATTGCATTTAATGATATTAATCCGCAAATGCCTGTACACATCGTTGTTGCAGCCAAAAGACATATTTCAAGTGTTTTGGGATTTAGTAAAGAGGATGCTGCCTTTTTAGGTGGTATACAGCTTGCTATTGCTGAAATAGCAAGACGATTGAATCTTACAGAAAATGGATTTAGAGTAATCAACAATTGTGGAAAGGATGCCAAACAGTCAGTGCCTCACATTCATTATCATATTTTGGCTGGTGGCGATATGGGAGAAAGGATTGTATAATATTGAGTGCTATAGTTGAAGAATTTCAAGATTTATTCTCATTTGTGACACAATGCGCCTCAAGTCCTGCGCTTTTAATAACTATTGTTTTGGTTTTAGGTGTTATATTGGTTAATGGTTGGACAGATGCTCCGAACGCAATAGCTACGGTAGTATCCACGGGCTCAATGAAACCTAAAAAAGCAATTTTGATGGCAGCATTTATGAACTTTGCAGGAGTTCTTATTATGTCACTTGTTAGTAGTAAAGTAGCCGATACTATATATAAAATGGTTGATTTCAAAGGGGACGGACGCAAGGCACTTATTGCCTTGTGTGCGTCCTTGTTTGCAATTGTACTATGGGCGGTAGCGGCATGGTGGTTCGGAATACCTACAAGTGAAAGTCATGCATTGATAGCAGGTATAACGGGTGCAGCGATTGCATTAGGCGGTGCAGACGGCGTAAATATGAATGAGTGGGTAAAAGTAATAATAGGATTGTTTTTATCAACGATATTAGGTTTTACAGCTGGATTTATAATTGTAAAGCTTGTCGTTGCTATTTTCAGAGGAATGGACAGGCGTAAAACAGACAGTTTTTTCAAAGGAGCACAAATTACAGGTGGTGCTGCGATGGCTTTCATGCATGGAGCTCAGGATGGTCAAAAGTTTATGGGCGTATTTATGTTAGGAAGTATGCTAGCAAGTGGAAATTATGTTGCTGGCGGTAATTTTGAAACGTCAATATGGCTTATGGTTTTATGTTCCGTTGTTATGAGTTTAGGAACCTCCATAGGAGGATATAGAATAATCAAATCTGTAGGCATGGATATGATTTCATTAGAAAAATATCAAGGATTTAGTGCAGATATTGCAGCTGCACTTTGCCTATTGCTAGCTTCACTAACAGGAATACCTGTTAGTACAACTCATACAAAAACAACAGCCATAATGGGTGTTGGTGCAGCGAAAAGAATTTCGGCAGTGAATTGGGCTGTAGTAAAGGAAATGGTACTTGCATGGGTACTCACATTTCCGGGATGTGGTTTAATAGGATACATAATGGCAAAAATATTTTTGGCAATATTTTAAGGAGGATAATTAAATGGCACGTAAGAAGGAAGCAGATTTTTTTGAACTTTTGAAGGAAGAAATGAAATATACATCAAAATTGAGCAAGTCATTAAAGGAGCTTTTGTTAAATTTTAAGAAAGATGGATATAGTGGAGATTTAAGAGAATGTTTAGAAAACATCCATAATATAGAGCACCAAGGAGATCAAGTGCAAAGCAATATCGTTTATGAGCTCAATTGTGCATTTATCACTCCAATAGACAGAGAAGATATTTTTATGATTGCTGAAAATATAGATAAAACTACAAATGAAATTGAAGATGTAGCATTTCGATTTTGGATGTTCGATATAAAACAGCCAAGAGAAGATGTCGTGGATTTTGTTGAACTAGTTTGTAAATGCTGTGATAAAGCAGAGGAGATTCTGTCTGAATTACCAAATTATAAAAAATCAAAAATCTTATTTGATTTAATCAAAGAAATGTATAGCCTTGAGCATCAAGGAGACGATATGTATCGAGATGCTGTGAGAAATTTATTTGTTAGTGAACAGAATCCTGTTGAGATTCAAAAGTGGCGCGAGTTCTATCATGATTTGGAAAATTGCTTTGACTCATGTCGTGAAATTGCAGCATCAGTAGAAAGAGCAGCAATAAAGAATAGTTAATGTTTTGTAAGGAATAAGTGTTATGCTTTTAAAATGCGACAATATAAGTTTGGCATATGAAAATAATATAGTAGTTAAGGATTTATCGTTTGAAATAAGTAATGGAGATTATTTATGTATAATCGGAGAAAACGGCTCCGGTAAAAGTACATTGATGAAAGCTCTGTTAGGCTTGAAGTCTGTAGATAAGGGTAGTATAGCTTTTGGAGATGGATTAAGAAAAAATCAAATAGGATATTTACCGCAGCAGACAGGAATTCAAAAGGATTTTCCAGCTTCTGTTTGGGAGGTCGTTTTATCAGGAAGAATTAATTCACTTGGATTTAAACCGTTTTTTACATCAAAGGACAAACAAATAGCAAGAGAAAATCTTGAATTACTAAATATAAGTAATTTGAGGAATAAATGCTATAGAGAACTTTCAGGAGGACAACAGCAAAGAGTTCTTTTGGCAAGAGCTTTGTGTGCAACCAGCAGACTACTTCTTTTAGATGAACCGGTTGCAGGCCTAGATTTATTAGTAACAGAAGAAATGTATCACATAATCTATGATTTAAATAGAAATCAAGGTATAACTGTTATAATGATTTCTCACGATTTAGATAGAGCACTTAGGGATGCAACTCATATTTTACATCTTCATCAGGATAATATATTTTTTGGAGAAAAAGCAGAGTATCTTGAATGTCCTGAATGTCGCAGGTTTACTGAAAGAGAAGCCTCAGAAAAACGTGGCTGTATAGAAAAGAGGTGCGGATGTAATGAGTGATTTTATTCAGCTTATAAGTGATATGCTTTCATTACCGTTTATGGTGAGAGCCTTTATAGTTGGAATTCTTATTGCATTATGTTCTTCATTGCTTGGCGTTAATCTAGTTTTAAAAAGATATGCAATGATAGGAGATGGACTTTCGCATGTAGGATTTGGGGCTCTAGCTATTGCTGCTGCGATGAATTTAGCTCCTTTAAAGATTGCAATTCCAATTGTAATTGTAACAGCTTTTTTACTTTTAAGGATGAGTGAGTCCGGAAAAATGAAAGGTGATTCTGCTATTGCAATGGTGTCATCATGCTCACTGGCTCTTGGAGTTCTTATTGTTTCGATTTCATCATCTAATGTAGATTTAAATAGTTATCTTTTTGGAAGCATATATGCAATAGGTGAGGAGGATATGTATTTAAGTATAATACTATCTGTAATTGTAATTCTGTTATATGTTGTTTTTTACAATAAATTGTTTGCTATTACCTTTGATGAAAATTTTGCAAGAGCAACAGGTGCAAAGGCTTCAGCGTATAATATGATAATGGCCTGTCTTACAGCTGTAACAGTAGTGATTGGAATGAGGCTCGTTGGTTCGCTTTTGATTTCCAGTCTTATTATATTTCCACCAATTACATCGATGCGAATATGTAAAACGTATAAAAATGTAATAATATCATCAATTATAGTATCAATAATTTGCATAGTGATAGGTATTGTTTCTTCTTTTGTATTAGATGTTCCAGCTAGCTCATGTATAGTTTTAGCTAATCTTATAGCATACTTATTATTTTACATTGTAGGTACATTAAAGAGCCGTGTTTGCAGAAATGCATAAATAATGTGAGGGTTATAAATATGGAAAAAATTTTACTAATAGATGGAAATAGCATATTGAACAGAGCTTATTATGGAACTCAAAGCAGTTATTTAAAAAATGCAGAGGGATTTTCTACAGGCGCCTTGTTTGGATTTATGAATATGCTTCTAAAGCAGCTAGAGGATATAAATCCAGAATATGCGGCAGTAGCATTTGATGTTAAAGCTCCTACATTTAGACATGAAAAATATTCTGAATATAAAGCAGGACGTCATGCTACACCAACTGAACTTTTAGAACAGTTTCCGGTAGCAAAAGAGTTAATTATTGCAATGGGAATAGCGAGCCTTGAAATGCCAGGATATGAAGCCGATGACTTGCTAGGTACGTATTCAAGAATTGCGACAGAAAATAATATAAAGTGCTATATTATGACAGGTGATAGGGATTCTTTGCAATTGGTAAGTGAAAATGTAAATGTACTTCTATGCTCAACCCAAAAGGGCAGACCACATACTGAGATTTATGATGTCGAAGCTGTAAAAGCAAAATATGGTGTTTTGCCAACAAAGCTTATAGATATGAAAGCCCTTATGGGAGATTCGTCTGATAACATTCCAGGGGTTCCAGGTGTTGGTGAAAAGACAGCTTCTGCTTTACTAATAGAATTTGGAAGCTTAGACAATATTTACGACAACATTGAAAATGTTAAAAAGGCATCATTAAAAGAAAAATTAATAAATAACAAGGAGCTTGCATATTTAAGTCAAATGCTTGGTAAAATTGAGCTTTTTGTACCATATGATTTAAAATTTGAAGATATGAAGATGGGCAAAGTCAATACAAGTGAATTGATGAATCTTTTAGATAAGCTAGAGTTTAAAGCCATTAAGAAAAAGCTTATAGACATGAATGTTTTAACAGAGACAGTGAATTTTGAAACACAAGAAGATGAGCTGTCGCTTTTTTCAATTAATGAAGAATTTATAAATGTTCAAAGTGACCTACCATCATTAAGTGCTGAAGAATTTGTGACATTTGTTCAAGAAAAATTGTATGTGTTTTCAAAAGAAGAAGGAGAAGATGGTTTTTCATTTGATCTTGCATGTGACGAACCAGATAAGGTATATAGAGGCAAGGGAGAAATTGAACCCGAAATCAAAGCATTATTTGAAAATAAAAGCATAGGAAAGATTTTTTTTAACGCAAAACCCTTTGTTTCCTTTTTGATAAAAAAGGGAATATATCTAGAAAACATAAAGCATGATCTTTCAGTAGCCTCTTACATTTTAGATTCTACTAGAAAATCGGATAATATAGAAGATGTATGTCGTTTCCTAACATCAAAGCAGCTGCCGGTAAATGTAAACATATTAAAGCCTATGGCAGAGGCAGCGGAAAAGAAAATAAAAGATGCTTCAATGGAAAATCTATATTCAGAAATCGAGCTTCCTTTAATTAATGTTTTAGCCGAAATGGAAATAGAAGGATTTAAAGTGGATGCTGAGATATTAAAACAACAGGGTATGGAAATTGAGGCCACTATTGAGAACGATAAAAAGGACATTTTTGCTATTTGCGGTCATGAATTTAACATAAATTCGCCTAAACAGCTTGGAATTGTGCTTTTTGAAGAGTTAAAATTAAAATCTGGCAAGAAAACTAAAAGTGGTTATTCAACAAGTCAGGAGGTTTTGGAGGGACTTGTAGATGAGCATCCTATTATTCCTTTGATTATAGAATATAGACAAAATACAAAGCTTAAATCAACATATATTGATGGACTTATTAATGTTATTGATAGTAAAACACTTAGAGTTCATTCTTGTTTCAACCAAACTGTAACAGCGACAGGTAGGTTGTCAAGTACTGAACCGAATTTACAAAATATACCTATTAGAACTGAAATTGGAAGGCTCATAAGGAAAGCATTTATTCCAGCAAAGGAAGGTAATGTTTTGATTGATGCGGATTATTCACAGATTGAATTGAGAGTTCTTGCTCACATTTCAGGTGACAAGGCTATGTGTGAGGCTTTTAATAATGATGCGGATATTCATACTATTACTGCGGCTCAAGTGAATAAGATTCCAGTTCATATGGTTAACTCTGAAATGAGAAGCAGAGCAAAGGCTGTGAATTTTGGTATCGTTTATGGCATTAGTGATTTTGGACTTTCAAAGGACTTAGGCATTTCTGTATACGAAGCTAAAAAATATATATCCGATTACTTTGACAATTATCCTGGTGTGGAAGCACTACTCAAAAACATGATTGATGAAGCAAAGGATAAGGGATATGCCGAAACATTAATGGGTAGACGACGTTATCTGCCAGAGCTTACGTCACCAAAGCATATGATAAGAAAGTTTGGTGAAAGAGTTGCTATGAATATGCCAATTCAAGGTACGGCGGCAGATATTATTAAGCTTGCTATGATTAAGGTTAATAACGAGCTTAAAAGAGGTGGATATAAGGCAAAGCTTATTTTGCAGGTACATGATGAGCTTTTAATTGATTCACCTTTAGAAGAAGCAGAAAATGTTACAAAGCTTTTGGAAAAATGTATGCAGGATGCATTTGAACTATCTGTTCCGTTGAAGGTAGATGTTAATGCAGGAAAAAGCTGGTATGAGTGTAAGTGATATTAGTAATTTTTATCACAAATAGTAGGTTGGAGGAATTTATTATGAAAATATTAGGAGTTACTGGTGGTACAGGCTGCGGAAAGACAGTTGTATGCCGTATTTTAAAAGAACAGGGTGGAAAAATTATAGACGCAGACAAAATTACAAGAAGGCTTCAAGAGCCCGGAGAGGCTGTTTATGAGGAAATTAAACAGCATTTTGGAGAGGAGATTATTCTTCCGGATGGTAATATAGATAGAAAAAAACTAGGTGCAATAATTTTTTCAGATAAGACACAAAGAGGTATATTAAATAATATTGTACATACAAGAGTTTCAACTGAAATAAAAAAAAGAATTGAAAAATATGAAGCACAGGGCGATGTGCCTTTTGTTGTTCTTGATGTCCCTATACCTGTAGAGGAAGGCTTTTTTGATACAGCAAATTGTATTTGGGCAGTTATCGCCAATAATGACATCAGAATTTCCAGAATTATGAAACGAATGGGAATTACAGAGAGTGAAGCAGAGGCTAGAGTAAATGCACAGATGTCTAATAGGGAATATGAGGATATAGCAGATGTTGCAATAGTGAACGAGGGCAGTGTCGAAGAGCTTAAACAGCTTGTTTTGTTTGAGTTAAAGCGATTTATGGCGTGAAAAATTTTGTAAAGAATTGAGAGGCTGAAAAAATAATACATGAAAAGTAAAAATCTTTTAAAAAGAACTATGCCATATTACAAAAAGTATTGGAAATCTATGGTATTTGATTTGTTTTGTGCAGGCTTAACAACTATTTGTGAGCTTGTACTTCCGCTAATTATCAAATATTTTACTAATACTGCTATTGAAGATATAGGAAGTCTTACAATAAGAGCTATATTAATTGCTGGTGGTATTTATATAGTACTTAGAATTATAGACGCCTTTGCAAATTACTATATGGCAACGTATGGACATATTATGGGTACAAAAATTGAAACGGATATGAGAAGGGATATGTTTAATCACCTGCAAAAGCTCTCATTTAAGTATTATGACAGTGCAAAGGTTGGTAAGCTTATGTCAAGGATTACGACGGATCTCTTTGATGTTACAGAATTTTCACATCATTTTCCTGAAGAGGTTTTTATTGCAGTCATTAAGATATCTGTTTCTTTTATAATTCTTGTTGGAGTAAATATATGGCTGACATTAGCTATGTTTGCAGTTCTTCCTCTTATGCTTATTGTCACATATAAAATTAGGCATAAAATGAGGGACGCATTTAAGGAACAGCGTAAATGCTGTGGTGAACTAAATGCGGCTGTTGAGGATAGTCTTTTGGGTATTAGAGTTGTAAAATCGTTTGCTAACGAGCAGGTTGAAATTCAAAAATTTGCTGAAGGAAATAAAAAGTTTTTTGACGTAAAGGCAAAAGCATATAAGTACATGGGTGCCTTTAGTACATCAACGAGAATTTTTGATGGAATAATGTATATACTCGTAGTGATGCTTGGCGCTATTTTTATGATTAAGGGCAAAATACTTCCAGGAGATTATGTTGCGTATTTATTGTATGTTTCTACATTACTTGCAAGTGTTAGAAGAATAATAGAATTTACTGAACAATTCCAAAGAGGCATGACTGGAATAGAAAGATTTGCCGAAATAATGGATGTAGATCCAGATATTAAGGATGCAAAAGATGCCTATGAGCTTCAAAATGTGGAAGGAGAAATAGAGCTTAGGAATGTTACATTTGGTTATGATAATGATACAGTGCTTTCAAACATCAATTTAAAGGTAAAAAAAGGTGAAAGCATTGCTCTTGTTGGACCTTCAGGTGGTGGAAAGACAACCTTATGCAGTCTTATACCGAGATTTTATGAGCTAGATGAGGGTGAAATTTTAATCGATGGAAAAAATATTTGTTCAGTAACCACATCTTCATTGAGAGAAAATATTGGTATCGTTCAACAGGATGTATATCTTTTTTCGGGAACTGTTATGGAAAACATAGCATATGGTAAGCCTGGAGCTACTTTAGATGAAATTAAAAATGCTGCTAAGCTTGCCGGAGCACAGGAATTTATCGAAAAATTACCAAATGGTTATGACACGTATGTTGGAGAACGTGGAGTTAAGCTTTCGGGTGGACAGAAGCAGAGAATAAGTATTGCTCGCGTATTTTTAAAGAATCCTCCAATTTTAATTTTAGATGAGGCTACGTCAGCGCTCGACAATGAAAGTGAAAAGATTGTTCAAGAGTCACTTGAAAGACTTGCAAAGGGGAGAACAACTTTTACTATTGCACATAGGCTTTCTACAGTTCGTAATGCTTCTGAAATACTGGTTTTGACGTCAAAGGGAATCGAAGAACGCGGTACCCATGAGGAGCTTATAAAGCAAGGCGGAATTTATTCAAACTTGTATAACATATGATTAAATATAACAATTAAACAAACCAATAAAAAATGGAAAGATTATACATTGAGAAAATACACTTGATTTTATTATTCCTTTGTATATAATGATGGTGATATATTTTATAGGAGGTATAAAAATGAAAAGATTTTTAGCTGTTTTTTTAGCTGTAGTTATGGCTATGGCTTGCTTTGCTGGCTGTGGAGATAATCCCGAAAAAGCTGATAATAATGAGGTTTCTGGTTCGGTAGATAAGTCAACTGAGACTTCTTTGTTATCAATCAATGATGTAATGGAGGTTACAGAAAAGCTTAATGAAGGAACAGAATTTTCAACTTCATTAAACATAAATGTTGTTCCAGAAGAAGAGACAGACCTTAGTGAGCTTGAGGATTCTATGTCTTTCTTTATTAAGAAAAATGAAGATGGTTCTTATGGAATAAATGTTAGCTTGATAGGTAAGGCTAATGAAAAAGGTGTGAGTGTAACAATTAAGCTTGGAGATAAAGAGCTTTCTGATGTGATAGTTACAGAGAATATGGATATGTATATAAACTTTAAGGATATTATTTCTTTTGTTTATGAGGTTATTGGGCTTCCTGCAGATTTCGAAATGGAAACTGAATATGTTACACTTGATGCAATGGTAGAAAGTGGTCTTCTTGATGGTTTTATGCCAGTAGAGGAAGAATTTATAGAAGAGGACTTTGTTGATGTAGAAATTAATGAAATCCTTGAAGAGGATTTCTATGATGAGAAATCTGACCCATATGCTGAATACGATTCTGATGAATATATTGAGGAGGATTCTTACAGTGATTTCAGTATTAGTGATATTATGTCTCTAATGAATGACGAGGAAACTGTAAAAGAGATTCAATCAACAATTGAGCTTGTTACTAATATTGTAATAGTTGTTCTTTCTGATGATGTAGTAGAAGCATTTGCTAAAGATATTGTAGAAGCAGTAAAGAATGCTAAAGTAGTAACTATAACAAGTGATTCAGTTGTGTTGGATATTAATGCTGCTTCAATAAAGAATGCTACAAATTCAATAATTGATATTATTAACGCAGATGGAGCAAATGCTATAATTGCAGGTATTGATGCTTTAAAAGCTTCAGATAAAATCGAACAGGATATTAAGGATTCGATAACAGATGTTGAAAAAGAAGAGCTTCAATCAAATATTAAGGATTCATTTGATAAAGAAGAAATTGGTAAGGCGATTGATGAATTTGCAGAGTCTTGTGGTAATCCAAATTTAAAGGTTACAGTTAAGGTAGAGGATAATGGTCTTGATGTAAAAGCATCAGCAAGCATGAATCCTTCTGCAGAAATGTCTATGGGATTTAAGGGCTTGAGTATTGAATTTACTACTTCGATGAAAGCTAATAAGGTAGATGAAATCAAAGCACCTGCTACTTCTATGGATGCTAAAGATTTTGAAGATTTCATGTATTCATTTGGTATGTGAGGTTGACTTTTAATTAAGTAATTTATAAAGGCTTAGTTACTATTTTAAATAGTGCTAAGCCTTTTTTTTAATGTTCTAATTGTTTTCCTATTATTGCAGCTGCAGATTGTGTGAGCTTGGCTTCAGTATCACCCATGGACTTTCTTGTATCAGGAGAAAACATTATTACAGAACCAATAGGATCTCCGTGTGATATTATAGGGGTAACAACAAATGAGGTCATTTTATCACCATTTACATCTTCTAATATCGGAAAAAAGTCTGTTCTGGAATCTCTGGAAATATACGTTGCTCTATCTTCCATTGCTTCTTCTAGTTGTTTTGTAATGCGCTTTCCGTTAAATTCTTTTTTTGAAATTCCAGAAACAGCTACTACTGCATCTCTATCAGTAATACATGTTGGGTATCCGGCTGTTTTAGAAAGACTATCAGCAAAATGCAATGCAAAATCATTTAAATCGCTTATAACAGAGTGCTTGTGAAGTATTATTTCTCCATTTTCACCTGTGAATATTTCTACAGGATCGCCTTCACGAAGCCTAAATGTGCGTCTGATTTCTTTTGGTATTACTATTCTTCCTAATTCATCTATTCTACGAACTATACCAGTTGCTTTCATAATATATAAATCTCCTTTGTGAATTTTATAACATTGTTATTATTTGTTAAGAAAGGAGTTTTATACTAGTATTATTGTAAAGAGTCAATATAAACACTTAAAAGTTTTAATGCTGTTTTTTTTTCGTTACTTGAACAAAGTTTTAACGCGTTTGTAATATCTTCTTCTGAAACAGATATGTTCTTTTCTGTTACTAAAATATCGTTTGGCGTGATATTTAACGCCTCGCATATTTTAAGTAATGTTTCAATTCTCATATTAGTGCTGCCGCGTTCAATGTCAGCATATGTTCGGTCAGAAAGTTCTGCATTTTCAGCTACTTCTACTCTACTCATTAGCTTTTTGTTTCGTATGTCGTATAGTCTATTACCAATAACTTTAAGATCAAAAATAAGCATTTCTCTTCCTCCATTGTAGCTCTATATAAGAATTATACTTCCTGTTAGTATTGACAAATAGGAACAATAGATGTATATTATGGGAAGAAAAGTTCGTGAGGACTTGTTCTATCATTGTCTAAAATTGCAAATTTATAATATTTAATGATTTGCAAATGATTAGTAGAGAAAGGAGGTATAACTGTGAAAAAGATAATTTCTTCATTGCTAGTGGTTATTACATTGTTTAGTGTACTTTCGACTTTTAGTATATCTGCTTCTGCTGCAACATGCATTTTTCCAAGAAGCTCTTATCCTAGTGCAAGCAATACATCTGAATCCTGTACTTGCACGTTAACAAGTAAAAAGAAAGCTAGCGTATATGTATGGGCGTATTCAAACAAAAAAAATACATCTATAAATATTCGTATGATTAATCCTACTAATAATAAAGTTATTTGGTCAGAAAAGAATTCATTCAAATGTTCAAAAATATATATGTATGCTTTCTATCAAGGTGGACGAACATATTATTTGGGTTCTGACCACAAGTCATATAAGTTACAATTCTCTGGAAAAAACTTATCTGCGCTTTATGTGAGAAATCCTAGCAAATGTACAATTAAATAACAAATTTAGTAAAGGGGATGTTTTACATCCTCTTTACTATTTAAAGGAGTAGAATATGAAAAATGTCAAGAAATGTTTATGCTTAATAGTATTTATTTGTTTAATGTTAGCTTCATATAGCTGCCGAGATAAAAAAAATGTTAATAATAAATATGATTTTAATGAATATGTAACTCTTTGTGATTATACAAATATCGTAATAGAAAAAAGCTTTACTGAAATTAATGAAGAGGAGATAAATACAATAATTAACTTGGATTTTTCTTCAAACAATTATTTTTTAAAAATCAATAAGGATATAATTGAATTAGGCGATTTTGTTTTATTGTCACTTGAAAGTAAGTCTAATGAATATAATTTTACAAATTATTATTATGAAGTAGGTTGTAAAGAATTTTCCGAGGAATTTGATATGTATTTGATAGAAAAACAACCTAAAGATTGTTTTGAAATTAGTTTAGATAATGTTGTGGTAAAAGTTAATATTGAAGGAATATTTATGTTACCAGATGCAACAGATGAAAAAGTGGTTACAAAATTTTATAATATGAAAAATATGCAGGAAGTCGAGAATTATTTGAAAGTCCGTGCATATGAAGAAATAGTATATAACTATATGTGGGACTATATTTTAAAAAATTCAAAAGTAAAAAAATATCCAAAAGAATTATTAAAAGCAATTGAGAATGAAATAAATGATGTGCTTGATAATAAATCATCTACAAATGAATATTTAGAGGGAACGGGAACAACTTTGGAAGAAATAGAGAAAAATATTACAGATTATTATTC
>JAZNOJ010000068.1:0-3139 GCA_045580735.1 Candidatus Egerieisoma sp.
AAAGTATTCAGAAAGAGGAAAATAAAATGTCAAAGCCAATAGTAGCCATCATTGGTAAACCTAATGTTGGTAAATCAACAATAATAAATAAAATGGTTGGCGAGAAGGTTGCTATTACATCACCAAAGCCTCAAACTACAAGAAGTAATTTAAGAGCAGTAATAACTGAAAGTAATTATCAAATTGTTTTTATTGATACGCCTGGAATTCATTCACCCAAAAATAAGCTTGGTGAATATATGGTTTCATCTGCCTCATCCACTTTTAGTGAAGTTGACGTTATTATAATGGTTTGTGACGCGACAGATAAATCTATTTCACAGATTGATACCAATATTATTGAAAAGCTAAAGGAAATTAAAAACAAGCCTGTTTATTTAGTAATAAATAAAACTGATGCAGTTGTTAAAGAATCATTACTTTCCAAAATAGCACAATATAGTGAATTATATCCTTTTAAGGAAATAATACCTATATCAGCTTTGAAAAATGAAGGAATAGAAATATTAAAGGATGCGATTTTGAGCTGTTTGTCAAAGGGCCCTAAATATTTTCCGGACAATATTACAGCAGATACAACAATGCGCTCTTTGGTATGTGAAATTATTAGAGAAAAGATACTATTAAATACCAATGATGAGGTTCCTCATGGAACAGGAATTGAAATCATACAATATAAAGAGGCAAGAGGTAAAAATCAAATTACATCTATAGAAGCAAATATTTATTGTGAAAAATCATCTCATAAAGGCATAATTATCGGTAAAAATGGTGAAAAACTAAAAAGAATAGGTACATCAGCCAGAAGAGACATTGAAAGGATATTAGGTGAACAGGTTAACTTGAAGTTGTGGGTAAAGGTTAAAAATGATTGGAGAAACAGCCCTAGCATGCTTAGAGAGCTTGGTTTTCAATGAGTAGATATTTTAAAACTGATGGTATAATTCTAAAAGAATCTCCATTGGGCGAAAATGGTAAATTATTAACGATTTTTACGAGGGATTACGGTAAAGTAACAGCTGCTGCTAAAGGCGTTAAAAAGCCCGGTAGCTCATTAGTTCATATATCACAGCTTTTTTCATATAGTAAATTAGAGCTATATAAGGGGAACTCTTCTCTTTTTACATTAACAGGCGGCGAATTGATTGATGAATTTTCAGGGCTTGGTGCTTCATATGAAAGGCTTGAAGTCGCTGGATTTATTTCAAAAATTTTGCTAAAGGTTATTCAAGAGGATTTGCCAGAAGAAGATATATTAAGATTACTTTTAAATAGCTTGTACCTTTTAAGTAAAGGAAAAAGAGAACCTGAATTTATAAGATGTGTTTTTAGTCTGAAGCTTTTACAATATGAGGGCATTGTTCCAGAAATTAATGCTATTGAGATTCTGTGGAACAAAAGATTATTAAATGGAAGTAAATATTCCTTGGAGCATATTTTTGATTCGGAAATTGAATCACTTTTTTCTTTTAATGTATCTGATGATGTATTAGATGAATTATCCGGATTGTCTAATATGCTTTTAAAAGAATTATAATTTAGGAGGTTAATCATATGGCGACATATTTAGAAAAAAAGATTGGTGAATTTAAAACAGGTGAGTATGTTCAAGGAATTTTTTTTATTAAAGATTCTGAACTTAAAACATCTGCTAATAACAATAAATACATGAATTTTACTTTTTCAGATAAAACAGGTGAAATTAATGCTAAATTATGGAATTTGGATCAGTATAGTGCTACAAGGTATTGTTCTGGTGTGCTCGTTCGTGCTAAGGGTAATGTTGTAGATTGGCAAGGCCAGCAACAATTTAAAGTTGATGCTATGGACACATTAAGCGATTCTGATTGCGTTAATATTAATGAATTTATACCATCTGCTCCGTATTCTAGCGATGCTATGTATAAATATATATTTACTGTTTTAGATGAAAGAATGAAGGACGAAGAGTTTAAAAGGCTTGTATCATATATTATTGAGGAAAATAAAGATAAATTATTAATAGCTCCTGCTGCGAAGAAAAATCATCATGCTATTAGATCAGGTCTTTTGTTTCATACAACCTCAATGCTAAGATCTGCAATAGTTTTGTCCGGAATCTATTCATTTTTAAATAAAGATTTACTTTATACTGGCGTGATTTTACATGATATGGGAAAATTATTTGAAATGCAGCAAACTGAAACGGGTATTGTGTCTGAATATACAACACAAGGACTGTTGTTAGGTCATATAATTCAAGGTATAAATTATGTTGATGAGGTTGGCAAGAAGCTTGGTATTAATCCGGAAAAAATACTTCTGGTTAAGCACATGATTCTTTCACACCACTATATTCCAGAGCATGGAAGTCCAAAGGCTCCTGCGTTTCCTGAAGCAGAAATGCTTCATTATCTAGATATATTGGATGCTAGAATGTATGATATGGAGCAAGCTATTTCAAACACTGAGGTTGGTAAATTCAGTGAAAGAATTTGGTCATTAGAAAACAGAGCAGTATATAAAAGTTCGGCAATTTATGAAGATATTTAAAAAGGATTTAGGGCATGCTTAAAATTATAATCGGCCGCAGCGGAAGTGGAAAAAGTCAAAAATGTATTGAAGAATTTAACGCCTATATTCAAAAAAATATAGGTGTTGATTCGTATGCATATTTGTTTGTGCCTGAGCAGTATTCAATGCTTACAGAGAGAAGACTTTTAGAATTTCAAAAAAATGAAGCTTTTCCGATTCGTGGCTTGATTGGGCATGAGGTTGTAAATTTTAAACGATTTGCACATAGAATTTTATCTATTTATGGTTTTGATGGTGTTAAGCAACTTAACGAATCAGGTAAATTCATGCTATTGACTGCTGCTATTGAGAACATAAAAGATAAATTAGTTTATTACAAAGGTATAAATAAAAAGAATGGCGAGATTTCTACATTACTTAAGCTTATTGATGAGTTTAAAAAATATGGCGTGTCATATCAGGATTTAATGAATTCAGATATTGATGATGAGTATTTATATAAGAAGATTTCTGAAATTTCTAAAATTTATTGTGAATATGAAAGACTAAAAGAGGGAAAGTATTCAGATAACAATGATGCCTTTAAAAAAATGCTTTATCATGTAAAAAAAGAAAACTTTTTTTA
>JAZNOJ010000069.1:0-43443 GCA_045580735.1 Candidatus Egerieisoma sp.
TCATATGATGGTCTTCCCATATGATTTGGCACTGCTCTTTCAAACCCTAGTTTCTCCATATCTAGGCTATTTACAAATGCATCTATTACTCTGACTTGATTATCTTCGTTTATATAGTCTTCTATACATTCCGGTAATATCCACAATTGCCTTCCGTCTGTTCCTTGTATGTATTTCATTTTTTCACCGCCGTTGTTTTCTTGTCTTTATTATACCATTTTTTACATCTAAACGCACTACTTTTCGGACACTCTGGCCACATTTTGTCCGAAAAGTCATTTAATGATTTTTCGGATTTTTTTATCTGTTGTATTTGATTTTTAAGTTTTTTGATATAGTAATTACAAAATACAAATAATAATCACAAAAAATATATTGACAATGTTTTTTTACTAATGTAAAATATTTAGGATTTTGCAAGTAGGTATTACTATGTCTATTTGATAATCAATAATTAAGTATGGAGGTGAAAATGAATGCCAACATTTAACCAATTGGTTCGTAAGGGTAGACAAACAATTGAAAAGAAATCTACTTCTCCAGCTCTCCAAAAAGGATTTAATAGCTTAACAAAGAGAAGCACAGATATCAGCAGCCCTCAAAAGAGAGGTGTATGCTCAGTTGTTAGAACAACTACACCTAAGAAGCCTAATTCTGCTATGCGTAAGATTGCCAGAGTAAGACTCACTAACGGTATGGAAGTTACTGCTTATATTCCAGGTATCGGACATAACCTTCAGGAGCACAGCGTTGTTCTTATCAGAGGCGGAAGAGTTAAAGATCTCCCTGGTGTAAGATACCACATTATTAGAGGTACACTCGATACTGCAGGTGTTAATAACCGTATGCAGGGTAGATCAAAATATGGTGCTAAGGTACCAAAAGCTGCTAAGAAATAATTTTAACCGGAACGCCGGTAATTCATATAGATTTCATTTTATCGTGATATATCATATGAAGAGATACCGGCATGTACTGCGATTACGCAGAGTACCAAATGATCAATTTATCATTTAAAGGAGGGAAGTAAAATGCCTAGAAAAGGATATATTGCGAAGAGAGAGGTTCTTCCGGATCCAATTTATAATGATCAGGTTGTAACTAAACTCATAAATAATATCATGTTAGACGGAAAGAAGGGTGTAGCTCAAAGAATTTGCTACGATGCTTTCGATATTATCCGTGAAAAGACAGGAAGAGAGCCTTTAGAAGTATTTAAAGAAGCTCTCGATAATATAATGCCTCAGTTAGAAGTTAAGGCTAGACGTGTTGGTGGTGCCACATATCAGGTACCGATCGAGGTTAGACCTGAGCGTCGTCAAGCACTTGGACTCAGATGGGTTGTTATGTTTGCTCGTAAGAGAAGTGAAAGAACAATGGCTGAACGCTTGTCAAGTGAGTTGTTAGATGCACTCAACAACACAGGTGGCGCAGTTAGAAGAAAAGAAGATATGCACAAAATGGCAGAAGCAAACCGTGCGTTTGCTCATTACCGTTGGTAATTATAATGTTGCTTGATTATCAAACAGCATTAATTACGAGCAGTGTTGTAAGTTAGTTTTTAACTAAGAAATGGAGAAAATAATGCCTAGACAATTTAGTTTGGAAAATACCAGAAACATAGGAATTATGGCCCATATCGACGCCGGTAAGACAACAACAACAGAAAGAATATTGTTCTATACCGGACGTACTCACAAAATCGGCGAAACTCATGACGGTGCTGCTACCATGGACTACATGGCACAGGAGCAAGAAAGAGGTATTACAATTACTTCTGCTGCTACTACAGCTCAATGGAAAAATACACGTATTAATATCATCGACACACCTGGACACGTTGACTTCACAGTAGAAGTTGAGCGTTCACTTCGTGTACTTGACGGAAGTGTAACATTGTTCTGTGCAAAGGGCGGAGTTGAGCCTCAGTCTGAAACAGTTTGGAGACAGGCTGATAAGTACGGAGTACCCCGTATGGGTTATGTTAATAAAATGGACATTATGGGTGCGGACTTCTATCGTTGTGTAGATATGATCCGTAATAGATTGGGAGCAAATGCAGTTCCCCTTCAACTCCCAATAGGTAAAGAGGATTCATTCATAGGAATCGTTGACCTTGTAAACATGAATGCTATTGTATACAAGGACGATCTTGGAAAAGTAATGGAAGTAGAGGAAATTCCAGATGATATGAAAGAGCTCGCTGAGCAGTATCGTATGGAGCTTCTTGAAGCTGTTGCAGATCAAGACGAAGAAGTTATGATGAAGTATCTCGAAGGCGAAGAGGTTACAGTAGAGGAAATCAAGAGAGCTATTCGTAAGGCTACAATTGCTGTTAAAATGATTCCTATTCTTTGTGGTTCATCTTACAGAAACAAGGGTGTACAGCAACTTCTTGATGCTGTTGTAGATTATATGCCTGCACCTACAGATATTGAAGCTATTAAGGGTGTTTCACCTGATACTGATGAAGAGGATGCTCGTCACTCAAGCGACGAAGAGCCTTTCTCAGCTTTAGCATTTAAGATTGTAACTGACCCATTTGTTGGAAAGCTTTGCTTCTTCCGTGTTTATTCAGGATCATTAGAAGCAGGTTCTTATGTATACAATGCAACAAAGGGTAAAAAAGAGCGTATCGGACGTATCGTTCAGATGCACGCTAACCACAGAGAAGAAATCGATCGCGTTTATGCAGGTGATATTGCTGCAGCAGTTGGTCTTAAGGATACAACAACAGGTGATACACTTTGTGACGAGGCAAATCCTATTGTTCTTGAAACAATGGAATTCCCAGATCCAGTTATTTCAGTTGCTGTTGAGCCTAAGACAAAAGCAGGACAAGAAAAGATGAGCATAGCTCTTCAAAAATTGTCAGAAGAGGACCCAACATTTAGAGTTCGTACAGACCATGAAACAGGACAAACAATCATTTCAGGTATGGGTGAGCTTCACCTTGATATCATCGTTGATAGATTGCTTCGTGAGTTTAAGGTTGAAGCTAATGTTGGTAATCCACAGGTTGCTTATAAAGAAGGTATTCGTAAGGCTGTTCATCAAGAAGGTAAATTCGTTCGTCAGTCAGGTGGACGTGGTCAGTACGGTCACTGTGTTATCGAAGTTGAGCCACTCGAAAGAGGTAAAGGCTATGAATTCGTTAATAAGATCGTGGGCGGTGTAATTCCTAAGGAATATATCGGACCTGTTGACCAAGGTATCCAGGAAGCTCTCCAAAGCGGTATCATTGCAGGATATCCAATGGTTGACGTTAAAGTTACTCTCGTTGATGGATCATACCACGAGGTTGACTCTTCTGAAATGGCATTTAAGATTGCTGGTTCAATGGCTATCAAAGAAGCTTGTAAGAAGGCAGATCCTGTACTTCTCGAACCTATCATGAAGGTAAGCGTAAATGTTCCTGAGGAATATTTGGGTGACGTTATTGGTTCAGTAAGTGCAAAGCGTGGTAGAATTGACAGCATGGAGGATGTTGCAGGCAATAAGGTTATTTCTGCACAATGTCCACTCGCTGAAATGTTCGGATACACAACAACACTTCGTTCAAGCACACAGGGTAGAGGTTCATTTATTATGGAACCTAGCCACTATGAAGAAGTTCCAAGGAGTGTTCAAGAAGCAGTTCTCAAGCAGAGAAATGCAGAAAATTGATGCTTTGGATTATAATATATAGCATAATCTAATTTATGCTTGCAAAAAAACATGAAAAAGTGTAATATACAAAAAGACACTTTTTATTTAAAAGAAAACTATATTTAGGAGGAATAAAAAATGGCAAAAGCTAAGTTCGTGAGAACAAAACCCCACGTTAATATTGGTACAATTGGTCACGTTGACCATGGTAAGACAACTCTTACAGCTGCTATCACAAAGACACTTTCTTTAGATGGTGCTGCTGAAGCTAAGGCATATGACGAAATCGACGGCGCTCCAGAGGAGAGAGAAAGAGGTATTACAATTAATACAGCTCACGTTGAGTACGAGACAGCTACAAGACACTACGCACACGTTGACTGCCCAGGACATGCTGACTACGTTAAGAACATGATCACTGGTGCTGCTCAGATGGACGGTGCTATTCTTCTCGTTTCTGGTCCTGATGGCCCGCAAGCTCAGACAAGAGAGCACATCCTTCTTGCTCGTCAGGTAGGCGTTCCTTACATCGTAGTATTCATGAACAAATGTGATATGATCGATGCTGGCGACGAAGAGCTCCTCGACCTCGCTGAAATGGAAATCAGAGAACTCCTCAATTCATACGAATTCCCTGGAGACGATATTCCGATTATCAGAGGTTCAGCTCTCACAGCTCTCCAATGCGAAAGCACAGATTCAAGTGATCCTGCTTATGCATGCATCAACGAACTCATGGCTGCTGTAGATAGCTACATTCCTACACCTGAGAGACCAATCGACAAGCCTTTCCTTATGCCTGTTGAGGACGTATTCACAATCACAGGTCGTGGTACTGTTGCTACTGGTCGTCTTGAGAGAGGCGTAATCAAAGTAGGCGATCCTGCTGAAATCGTTGGTCTTAGCGATGAAAAATTAAACACAGTTGTTACTGGTGTAGAAATGTTCCGTAAGCAACTCGATCAGGCTGAAGCTGGAGACAACATCGGTGTTCTCCTTAGAGGTATTCAAAGAACTGAAATCGAAAGAGGACAAGTTCTTGTTAAACCTGGCACAATTCAACCTCATACACACTTCAAAGGTCAAGTTTACGTATTGACTAAAGACGAGGGTGGACGTCACTCACCTTTCTTCAGCAATTACAGACCTCAGTTCTATTTCAGAACAACAGACGTTACTGGTGTTATCACTCTTCCTGAGGGAACAGAAATGGTAATGCCTGGTGATAACGTAGAAATGGACGTTAAGCTTATCACTCCTATCGCTATGGAGGAAGGTCTCCGTTTCGCTATCCGTGAGGGTGGTAGAACAGTAGGCGCTGGTGCTGTTGCTAAGATTATTGAATAATTTATAATCTATAATTTAAATAATAAGAGATTCGCCTTATTGGGTGAGTCTCTTTTTTTATCGAAATAAGGCTAATAGAAAATCGGGATGATATAATAATTAATCTTAATTATTATACATCCCGATTTTCATAACAGATAAAAGGGTGTGTATAGAGTTTTATAACGCACACTTAATGTCACAGGACATGCGAGCGATACATTCCGGACATATTGTGTGACCATTAAACGAAGTGATGTTAGTTACAGTACCACAAAAGATACATGAAGGTTCATATTTCTTTAGCACTATAGTACTTTTATCAGTATATATTTCTATTGGATCACCATGTGAAATATCAAGAAGCTGTCTTATTTCCTTTGGTATTACTACGCGACCTAAAGTATCAACTTTTCTAATTATTCCTGATGGTCTCATGTTTGCACCTCCTTGTCGTTCCCATTCGTTAGAATGTGATAGAGATTGTACTACTTAAGTAGGAAATAGTCAAATATTCGGGAAATATTTCCCGCAATTTCAACGAAATTCGAAATCAAATCCAACTTTTGAGCAAAAGGATATTATATTGATAATCATAATAAAGAAAATTTTCACGTATATATATATAAAAAGGGGATTTTTACTTGCTTAATAAGATATGGACATTATTACTTATAGTAGGAATTGTTGCTGGAATAATAAACGGAAAAATAGACATTATAAGCAGTTGCATAATAGAATCATCGAATAACGCTGTTATGTTTGCTATTGGATTAGTTGGAATAGTAGCTTTTTGGAATGGTATGATTCAAATACTCGATGATTCAGGTGTAATATATATGCTTTCAAAATTTTTAGAACCAATAATATCTAAGATTTTTCCAAGCATAAAAAACAATACAAGAGCAAAAAAATCAATAATCACGAATGTTACTGCCAATTTTCTTGGTTTAGGTAATGCTGCTACTCCATCAGGGATTGAGGCTGTAAGTGAAATGCAGAATGATTTAAGGGATGTGTCAAAATTCTTAATTATTAATTCTGCTGGAATACAATTATTACCTACAACTATAATAGCATTGAGAGCTGAAATGGGAAGTAACAATCCAACAGACATAATTATTCCAGCATGGATAGTATCGTTGATATCCTTAATTTTTGGTTTGCTATTTTATTATATTATATCGAAGCTTATAAAAAAAATTAGGGTGGTGCTGTTATGACATATATAATACCTGTTTTTATTCTAATAATTGTTACTGTTGGGTACTTAAAAGGAGTTTCGTGTTTTGAGAGTTTTGCAAAAGGAGCAAAAGAAGGAACTAAAACAATAATATCATTAGTTCCATCGTTGATAGGTCTTATAGTAGCAGTAGGTGTGTTCAGAAAATCTGGCATGTTAGAGCTGATAGAAGATTTATTTTCACCAATTTTAAATAAAGTTGGAATAAGTGGTGAGATTTTTCCTTTAATGCTTATAAGGCCAATATCAGGAAGCGCATCATTGGCTACATTAAGAGAAATAATTGAAGCTAATGGAGCTGACTCGTTTCCAGCTAGGGCAGCGTGTGTTTTAATGGGTTCGACAGAAACAATATTTTATACAATGGCTATTTATACAAATAACACAAAGATCAAACGCTTGCCAGGTGTATTGCCCGCGGCATTATTAGCAAATTTTATTGCAGCAATAGCATCTTGTGCTTTATGCAGTTTTTTATGAGAAATATTATTTATTTTTTACAATTGGTTTTACCGGTTTTCCGTTATCTGAATCAAAATAAAAAAGCCAATAGCCGTTGTAGCCATAATTTATTAAATTGGAGGGTTTGTTTATAGTTTTAATCCATCTTCCATACATATTAATTTTGTTGAGATATGATAGATAATTTCTGTTATTAATTCTTCTTTTTGATGTATAAAAGAAAGGTATACCAATAATGTTGAAAACTCGATTTGATTGGGAATCTGTATATAAGCCGTACAAAAGATGTGAATATGTGCGATAAGCTGAAAAGGATATTTTTAAAAATGTATCATGAGAAAAATCGAATTTAGATACTTTAGAAAAATACTCATGCTGAATACTGCATGTATTGTAAAAATTTTCCAGCTCATTAATAGATGAGACGAATGAGTTGTTAGAAAAATTTTTGATGATGCTCCATCTGTATGAAGGATTTGAAGTGTTAAAAGGATCAAATTCTATAGCGATTTCAGGAGGAAAATTAGAGAAATTTTTACAAGCAGTATCGTCCTTTTCACTTAATTCACCGTTAGAAACGTCATTGGAATTCGTAATTACGATTTCAGAAAAAATAATGGTTTTACCATTACATGTAATTATAATATATTTATTATTACTGTTTTCGACTAAAGAAAATGGTATTTTCACATCAGTAAAAATATGATTTCGTGAGGATATCATAATTCTGGTAATCGGAATGCTATCGTTTGATATATATGGTGTAGGACTTAAAAGAATTTCAACAACATTTGTACTTGTAAGATAAAGCAATCTTTCTTTGTTGAGACTTATTTGCATTAAGTACGAATTGAGCCTGTTTTGCTTCGTTATGGCAATATAGCCGAGACTTTTATCAGCTTTGACATTGCTTTTTGCAGTTTTAAAATAGTAATAACCGTCATTCATTATAAGTAAAACTCCTTTTTTATATATTTTATGCAAATTAGAATTAAAATTTTACTATTTAAAGAAAGATTAATTTGATATTGTTTGATGTTTGTAAAAGTGCATTTTGGGGGACTGTAAGCAAAATTTCAAAATTAAAAAACAATTGTTTTACATAATGTGTTATGTTAAAATTAAAATAAAATTTCAAAGGAGCGATTTAATGTACGAAAGAACAGGTTCGCTTGTACGATATAAATTTAAAGAATATTTGATTCCATCTATTTTTACATCGTTGGCTATATCTTTAGCTTCGGTTGTTGATAGTGCGATAGTAGGAAATCTTTTAGGGGATAAGGCATTAGCGGCTGTAGGGTTGTCTTCCCCAATTATTTTTTGTATAAATTTATTATATTTATTATTTGCAACGGGCGGATTGACCTGTGCATCAATAGAAATTGGCAAATTCAATAGTAAAAAAGCAAATAAATATTTCACGATAACAATTTTTGCTGGTATAGTAATATCATTACTTTTTGCAATTGTTATGCAGCTCACAATGGAGCCGGTTTGCAGTTTGTTAGCCTCTGGAGATATTGAAACAGCTAAATTAATCTCGCAATATTTGAGACCATTGGTATTTGTTGGCATATTTATAATGCTTGCGTCAGGTATGGCGATGTTTATAAAAGCAGATGGAAAGCCTAGAATGTCAGCTGCTATAGTGCTTTTGGCAAATTTTGTAAATCTTGTTTTGGACTATGTATTAATTAAATATTTTAATACTGGAATTATGGGTGCAGGATTATCGACGGTATTAGGCTATGTGGTTGGCTCAATAGTAATTATCCCATATATATTGTCATCAAAGAGGTTGTTTAAATTTGTTAAAATAGGAAAAGATATTGGTAAATTATTCCTGGATATAGTAAAGACTGGCTTGCCAAAGGGGTTGATACAGCTTACATCATTAGGCAGATCAATAATTTTAAATGGGATTATTATGATGGTGGCAGGACCAATAGGTATGGCAATAATGACTGTATGTCAAAATGTAAACATGATTTCAAATATATTTATAGGAGGCACATCAGATGCATTGATTCCAATTGTTGGTACATTGTATGGTGACAGAGATTATTTCGGAGTAAAAAAAGCTATAAAGGCCGCAACGGTGGTTTTATCTTTTGCCTGTGTGAGCCTGCTTTTGTTTTTCGAGCTAATGCCTGAACTTATTGGTAGATGGTTTGGTATTACAGCTACAAATGGAGTTGACCTGCTTGTTCCCGCAATTAGATTATATTCATTATATCTGCCTTTTTATTGCATAAATATGTTGTTACAGAATTTTTATGCAACAACTGGCAGGAGAAATATTGCATCTGTAATATCTATACTAGATGGCTTTGTTTTTGTTTGTGGATTTGCATTTGTTTTTGCTGAGCTTAAAGAGAATTTATTGTGGCTATGCTTTTCGTGTTCAGGTGCTTTGACACTAATATGTATTTTAATTATAGGTATCATAGTAAGAAAAAAAGAAAAGGTTACCGGTATTTTGCTTCTTAAGGAGGAAAAGGAAAATGCTATAGCTAAAGAAATGTCATTGAAGGCAACAAAGGAGGACGTAGTCAATATATCAAAAAAGGTAATAGATTTTTGCAGGGAACAAAATATTGATAATATGACATCTAATAGGATAGGTGTTGCAATAGAAGAAATGGCAATTAATGTATGCAGATTTGGAAAAAATAAAACGAGTAGAATAGATATTTTAATACGAATTTCAAATGAGGAAATTAGAGTAAGATTAAGAGATAATGGAGATGCTTTTAATCCACTTGAATATATAGTTGAAGATGATAGATGCATAACAGATGGAATAATTATAGCAAAAAAATTAGCAAGCTCAGTTGATTACATGAGGCAGCTTGGCTTCAATATGACAATATTGGTTTTTGATAGAAATAAAATGCTTATAAATTAATGATTTACATATGAGGTGTTTTTATGAAAGGAATTGTTATTTTTATATTGATATTTATTATGACTTTTTTTACACAATGTACAATTGGTGAAAAGGAAAATATTATAGGAGAAAATGATGCTATTGTTTCGTCAGAAAATCCCACAGATGTGAATTCTATAGAAACAGCTACATCAAAGCCCTCTGACCCAACAGCTGACATTAGCATGGCTACAGAAAGTAATGAATCATTTATTTCAACGCAAAAGCCGACTGAAAAGCCAACTTTAATGCCAACTCCTACTTCGACAATAAAGCCAACCGCTTTAGCGACTGCAAGGCCGACTCTTACGGCGACAGCAAGACCAACTGAACACAAACATGTTTATGAATCAAAAGTTACAAAGCCATCATGTAGCTCAAAAGGATATACAACATTTATCTGCACAGAGTGTGGAGATACTTATGTTGGGGAGAATGTGGAGCCGCTTGGGCATAAATATATGACAACGCTTATAAAACCTACCTGCACAGAAAAAGGTTATACAATTTATAAATGCACAGGCTGTGGTAAAAACTACAAGGATAAATATGTTTCTGCTCTTGGACATAAATGGGGAGAATGGGTTATTATTAAAGAGGCAACATCCTCCTCTGAGGGAATAAAAGAAATGTCTTGTAAAAATTGTAATCAGGTAAAAAAAGCTTCCATAGACAAGATAGAAATGTCAGACTACGACAAAAAGATGGAAGTTTTACGTTTGGTTAATGTAGAACGAAAAAAAGAAGGGCTTGCACCTTTAAAGTATTATTATGATGGTCAAAAAGCGGGTGACACAAGGGCTAAGGAAATAAATCAGTTTTTCTCGCATGATAGACCTGACGGCAGAGCTTGCTTTACAGCTTTAGATGATTTAAACATTAATTATTGCACGGCTGGAGAAAATATAGCATATGGATACAGCACACCTGCAGATGTGGTTGAAGGCTGGATGAATTCTCCGGGTCACAGAAAAAACATAATGTCAGAAAATTTTGAGTATCTTATAGTCGGTGTAGATGGCGTTAATTGGGTGCAGTTATTTCTTACGCTATTTTAAAGAATAACCTCATGAATATCTTGACACCATAAATAAAAAGCTATACCATGAACTAAATATCATTCATTATGAAAAAGTATTATTTGGAGGAAAAAATGGTGGATTTAAATAAATTTTTTAAAAAGGCAGTGCCAATATGGCAAAAGAATAAGTCGGATTTAATGAATATTACACTTGTACTTAAAGCGAAATGTACTAAAATGGAAACTGCACATCTTACCATAACAGGCTCATCGTATTATAATGTGTTTGTAAATAATGAATTCATAGCATTAGGCCCAGCAAGAGCTGCTCATGGGTTTTACCGAGTAGACAAACTAAATTTAGACCTGAAGAAAGATGAAAATGAAGTGTGTATTATTGTTATGGGATATAATGTTAACAGTTTTTATCACTTAGATCAGCCTTCTTTTATATGCGCAGAAATAGAAGCAAATGAAAAAGTCATAGCGTTCACAGATGAATCATTTAATGGCTTTGATGTAAAGGAATGGAATCAAAAGCTACAAAAGGTACAACGATATTCGTTTCAAAGACCATTTGTAGAGGTATATGATTTTAATAGAGAAGCATATTTGGATGTTTGCTTGGAAAAATTCCCTCATAAAAATTATTTGGATAGGAATGTTTATTATGGAGAATATAATAAAGAATATGCAAATAATATAATTCAGCAGGGAACTTTTACAGAATCAGATAAGGATAAAATATATTCTGATAGATCAGTCGTTGCTATTTCCCCCATTTTGAAGGGATACAAAATAGAAGAACTTGAAGTGTTTTCTGCTGCTAGAGCACAAAAAATTGATCCCATTATTGTTGAAAAGAAGACAAAACCATATGAAGATACTGTAATAGAAGGAAACTCGTTTGCTACCTACGAATTTAAGAACAATTTTACAGGATTAATAGGCTTTACGCTTGAAAGCAAGGGTGAAAATGAAATAATTATTGTTTTTGATGAAGTTATGCAAGGAGAAAATCTTAACTTTATTAGGCAAGGCGCTGCAAATGTTATTATTTTAAAGACCACTGAAGAAAAAAGAGAGTTTCTTTCTGTAGAACCTTATACTTTTAAATATATAAGGATATATTGTAAGGGAAAGGGCATATTAATAAAAAATTTGCATTTAAGATGTGTATGTGCACCAAATACAAATAAAAAGCTCAAAAGCGATAATAATAAATTATTAAAGGTTTTTGATGCAGCAGTCGAAACATATAGACAAAACACATTTGATATTTTTATGGACTGCCCATCAAGAGAGAGAGCTGGTTGGTTGTGCGACAGCTTTTTTACAGGTAGGGTGGAAAAAATACTTACCGGAAAATCGATTGTTGAGAAAAATTTTATTGAGAATTATATTCTTCCAGATTCTTTTGAATGTATTCCTGATGGTATGCTCCCGATGTGTTATCCAGCCGACCATTATGACAAAGCTTTTATTCCCAATTGGGCAATGTGGTTTGTTATTGAGCTTAAAGAATATCTAGAAAGAACAGGAGATAGGGAATTAATTGGTAGGGCAAAAGAAAAGGTATATAAATTACTCAATTATTTTGAGGGTTTTGAAAATGAATATGGTTTGTTAGAAAGACTTGACGGAATTGTATTTATTGAATGGAGTAAATCTAATGAGCTCGTTCAGGATGTGAATTTTCCTACGAATATGCTTTATAGTAAAATGAAGGAAACTATTTCTGAATTATATACAGATAAAAAATTGAAGATTGAAGCAGATAAGCTTAAAGCAGTAATAAGAAAAATGTCTTATACGGATAGGGGATTTTTCTGTGATAATGCCTATAGAAAAGAAAATGGACTGGAGCTTTCAAATCAATATTCTGAAAGCTGTCAATATTATGCTTTTTTCACTCAAACAGCGACAATTGATAGTTATCCAGAGCTTTGGGAAAGACTTGTGAATGATTTTGGTTTTAATAGAAGAAATACAAATAAGTGGAGTGAGGTATATTTTGCCAATGCATTTATAGGTAATTATCTTAGATTAGAATTACTTACAATGTACTCTGATAAGGCTGTTGTACTAAAAAATATTGAGGATTACTTCTACTATATGGCGGAAAAAACGGGAACCTTGTGGGAAAATGTGTATGATAGTGCAAGCTGTAATCATGGCTTTGCATCTCATGTTATTTATTGGTTTGATAAACTGGGAATGATAGAGTAAACAGCGTGTAATAAGAATCTTTTTATTGTCAATATATTGGTGGTATGCTACAATAATTCTGCAAGATAAATCTCTTGCAGAATTATTGCTTAGTGGGTAAAAATGTCTTCGCTGAAGCGACCACAGCTTGATTTTTTTGTGTTATGATTTACTTAATACCTAAAAAAGGGCGAATGTATATGAAATATTTATTTTTTACAGGTAGAGCGACAAGCTATGATAGGGAGCCTATACACTGTTTTGAGCAAAAAGAAATTAGCACAAAAAAAATCGTATTAAAAAATTACCCGTTGTCAATGATTGAAGTGGAAATTAATAATGAGGGCATATTAGTTGATGATAATTATTATGAGTGGAATATGTTTCCTATTACAATAAAAAAAACAGGCAATCATGTTACGAAATACAGAGATATTGTTGAAGAAGATATTATTATAACAATAGAAATTAAATAAGATATGTAATATGTGACTATTGAAAAGGTAATAATAAATTTCCATACTTTTATGTATGAAAGGAAATCGTTGCAAGGAGGTAAGCTATGGCATATACAGAAGCTGATATTAAACGCATAATTGAATTAATAAAAGAAATAGATTCTCGCAAAGAACATTCTAATGCAGCAAGTACGTATAAGGATGTTCCTGCATTGAATGAAATAGCTGGCATTGTTAAACAGCAAACTGTATTTGAGCAGCCTTGTGATTGTGATACATTGACAGATAGCATATTTGCAATTAGATATATTGCATCAGCTTATGAGAGTATGTGGAGAATTGCGTATACTAATAAATATTATAAATGGTTATTTGAGCTTCATCTTGAGCTTTATCGTAGATATGGTAAAAAGGATTCAGAGCTAGCTGATGACTATTATGCTGCTATAAGAGCAAGAAATTATTATGGCAAGGACGAATGTACCGATTTAGTGACAATTGCAAAAGAAATTTTAAGTAATAATAAACGTTTGCGTATTGAAAAGCAGATATTTGAAGATTTTCATCCACTTAAGCATGATCCGGTTGAGCTGAGTGATGATTATTTAGCGGTAATTGACGAAGTGGAACGTCTTATGGATATTCCTGAAAATAAAAATATTCATCATTTTGTGTGGAATGAACGTTTTCAAATGTTACTACATCAATATGGCATAGAATGGGAGCCCATTACTTCGCTTAATCCTGGCTGGCATTTTGATTAATTAAAAATGTAAGTCATGTAAAAGGGGATATCATGAGCAAAAAAAGGATGGTGAAAAAAGTGACGGCAGATCTTCTAAAAGAATGTAAGTCGTATATAGAAAATGATGGAGTGGATAATAAAATCACAGACACACAAAGCTCCAAGATGATGGATATTAGCATAAGTGAAGCAGATGCTTATTTGCGATATAACCGTGATCTTTCTTTTAAAGAGCGACTTTTTTTGTTGATTGACCGCACAGGACAAAGCGATAGTGACATATATAAAAAGGCACATATCGACAGACGTCTTTTTTCTAAAATTCGTTCCAATCAAAAATATATTCCATCGAAAAAAACTGTAATTGCTCTTTGCTTAGCATTGGAATTAAATCGAGAGGAAACGAATGCCCTTCTTTCCTCGGCAGGATACAGCCTGTCTCGAGCAAATGATTATGACCTTGCAATAGCTTTTTGCATAGACAAAAATGTGTTTGATTTCTACGAAGTAAATGAAGTGATGGCACATTTTGGCTTCGAGATTTTTTAAAATACCGTCAGAAAGGAAACCTATAAAGAGTAGGATATCCGTTCTGGCGTTTTTTTATTTAAACCAATATTACTTTATTTAGTATCATTTTCTGACGTATTATCAAGCGCGTATTCCAAGCATTGAATGACTATTTTGTTGACTGATGTATTGTATTTACCAGCGAGTATTTCTAATTGTTCAACAATGTGAACAGGAATACGGAATGTTTTATTTACTGATTCAAAACCTTTTTCAAATTCTAACATAATTGCACCTCGTTACATACATTATTATGCACGAATAAATAATAAAATAAATAATTGAAATGTATTATCTATTCCTTGCAAAAATATTGCACAGACACAGCATCTAGATTATAACAAAAATGTCGCTCTTGCGTTGACCAAAAAGAAGAAAGAATATGAGATAATGAATTCACTTAAGGAGGCGATCTCATGAGCAAATCGAAAAAAATGAGGAAATTAATTAAGGCGGCAAAAATGGGTAAGCCATATGCAATGTATCAACTTGGCATTTGCTATCAATTAGGACGTGGACGGATGCAAAACATGAATGAGGCTGCAATGTGGATAAAAAGTGCAGCTGAAGCAGATTATGCTCTTGCAATTGAATGGATGAAAGACTACCACTTTGATGATAATGCTGAGGTCCAAGCCCAAGCTTAAGCTTAAGGAGGCGTATTTTATGATAAAAACTATTTGTCCATATTGTGGAGGCACTTGTGAAATAACTGGTGGGCCAGATGGTAATCCTTTTAACCAAAATCGCAAAGAAATGATAGTTTGTAACTCTTGTGGACGAATTATATTAGAAACGGACTCCTTTAAAATTCCAGAGGATGTTATAGAAGAATTACTAACAGATCCAGATATAATCAATGAAACAACATTAAGTGTGAATGAAGAAAGCATAGATTTGCCAAAAGAGGAGATGACAATAGACGATATTGTTAATACGACCGATATTATGTTAAAAGTAACAGCAATAGCAGAGGGCGGAGGCGTTAAACGAAATGCTGAAATATTAGTACCTGTAGTAGATGGTATACATTCACTTGGAAATGACTACCCGTTTGGCAGGCGTGATATAGATAGAAATCCACCTTTTTCTCTTTGTCAAATAACAATTAAAGGAAATGAAATCTCTCTTATAGGGGAAATTTTTACAATAAAAGAATTGCCTAAAACAATTGCAAGAAAACTTGTTGCGTATGGGTATGGATATGTCCCGTGGGAAGAAATAATTACTGTGACAGTTAGTATTGGTTAAATGTTTAGAAATGCATTTTTACAAAAATTTTCAAACAACAAGCAGGAGGATGTAAAAATGATAAAAAATTATACAGTTTTATCTAAATACAGTGAAAACTACGAATTGAAAGCAAAAGCTATGTCGTATCTTCGTAAACAGTTTTTGAGTATGCCTTATGAGGATTTTGTAAATATTAATAAGCTTCGAGGAGTGCTTAATATAGAACCAGAAATTTCTAGGCATTTAATAAATCTTAACAGTTATTTAGATTTTGGAATTGATTCCTATCGCTACTTTATGCATTTAGAAGATGAAAAATCAGCTGAGGTAAAAGATGCATTAGTTGGACATGATATTCATACAGATATGTGGGGGAGAATTAATAATTCAAATGCATATAGTGCGCTTCAATTTGCTATGGGATTTTCAGAATTTAGTAATGAAATCGATGTAGAGGAGCTAGGACTTGAGAGGTATTACGGCTATGCGGAAGAGACTGTTTCGACAGAGCTAGGTGATGTCGAAATGTTTGGATATAAAAACATTAATGGCAAATTCCATGGCTATGGAGAAATAAAGCAGAGCGATGGCGCAAAACAGCTTTGTTTTTTTGATAATGGAAGGATTCTTGCGCGAAGAATTATGTATTTAAACGGTATGTGTGAGGATGTAAGGGACAATGATAGTCTCGTAGTAGATCCATATGTACCTAGAGTGATTTATGAACTATGCAGTTCAACGAAAGTGAAAGAAGACGATAATATTGTATTTGCGGACAATGAGATGGCGGTCAAACAAGTGCATGCTGACAGAAAGATAGTGGAGGAGATTTTTAACATTCTTGGAGACTATTCCCTTCGTGTTGAGTATCAGCACTATGTAAGTTATCCATACTGCGATGAAGATGTATTGGAAATCGAAAAGGCAGAACGCATTCCTACCATCAATATGGCATTTATCGACGATGGGCATTTGGGAGGCGTGATATTTAAAACCAATGGCAAAACGATTACAGCTCTTGATAATGCAGGGCAAACCAATAGAATATTGGACACTATGCTAGTTGGACTCAATCAAGAAAATGTGATACAGAATTACAAAATTACTCTAAGAAAAAAAGATGAGAAAGGAGACTCTGAAAATGAAGCTTAGAATTGTAGAAATATTTTGGGGAATAAATCGCCGTGATGGTGGAAGAAGCGAAAAAGTGACTGCGGATATCACAATTCCCTGTGAGGTTGGAGATATTCCTGAGTTTGGAAGTCATGGTAAAAGCTTTTCGATTGATGAGGTATCAGAAAAAAGCATAGTTCTCTCTATTCATTATAAAAACAACCCATCTGCAGACCAAAAGTGGAGAATACGAGTTGGCGGAAAGAAAGAATATATGCCTTGGTCTTTTGATGGTGGACATAAATATAAATTTTATGTAATTAAATGATTCAAAAAGTGTTTTGCTTGTTAGCAATAAAATAAGACAGAATTGTTAGGGGAGGAAGAAAAATGAAACTTAGAATAGAAGAGATATTTTGGGGAATCAATCGTAACAATGGTAAAAAAATTGAAACGATAACTGCAGATGTTACGTTTCCTTGTGAGGTGGGAAAAATTCCTGAATTTGGAAAAGGCAATAGGAAATTTTTTATTGATGATGTAACTGAAAATGGGATTGTTTTATCTGTTCGTTATGAGAAGAATTTATCCGCTAACAAAAAATGGAATATTGAGGTAAATACCGAGGTTGCTTATATACCTCGTTCGTTTGATGGTGGATATAAATATCGTTTTTATGTAACTGAATAAAGGAAAAGCTGATTGAAATTACAATTATAAATAATTTTTCTGTATTTTTGTAAGGCGGGATTAAATATGAAATATCACAAGGATTCAATATTGTGTCGACTTCAATATATTGAAGAAAGCGGAGAATTGTATGAAGGCGAAATCAAAGAGGAATATGCAGGAAGAACTAATTACTACAATGTAAACCCTGATCCAAGAATAGAAGGATATGGAAAAATGACATATCCTAATGGTAAGGTAGTTATGGGATATTGGAGTAGAGGTAAGGCCTTACGATATATAACAATTAGACCAAATGGAAAACGTGATTTTGTTTGTATGAATTTAGAAGATGAGGATTCTTATACATACAACCAGGTGTATTTTACCAAAGATCATAGCTTTATTCCAGGAGGACACAGAAAGAATAATACAAATAATTGGTCAGAAGATGTATTAAATGACATTTTAGAAATTGAAGACATTATAAAATCACAGCAAGATTATTTAAAAGATTTACCTATTTTGACAACAAAAATGGGAGATGGCTGGTATATGGATACTATGGTATCAACAGTACTTAAATCTAAAAATACCAGTATTTCTTCAAAATCAACAGAAAAACGCGTTAATCGAAATAAAATCAAGGTTGATATAAAATCAAAAGGTGATTTTTCAGTAGTGCTCGAAAAGTTGGGTAATGAACCTCTTGCAACGATTAAGCTAATACGAGAAATTTTGGGTACCGGTTTGGCTGAAACAAAAAAAATGGTAGATAAAATTCCTGTAACTATAGCATCAGAAATTGATAGCAAAAGTGCAATGATGCTAAAAAATGAATTTGAAAAAATCGGAAATGTGGTTTTTGTTTCTGGACTAGATGATGAAACTAAAGTAAAAAATAATATTGTCGAGATGAAAGTAGAAGGAAATAGAATAATAGCAGATGAACACATTCCAACAGAGCTCGAAAATGCACTTGCAAGAATTTATGAGTTGATTGGCAGAGAAGCTTTCTTGAATGGAGAACGTGTCTGTAATTTACTTGGAGATATTATTCCTAAGTTAGAAAAGGAACGTCGTCGTGTGAAATTGGCATACAGTGCTAATGCGATATGTGCACTAATAGATGAGAAAGATAAGAATTTTGCTATTAATGAGGCTGTTAAAAGATTAGTAGACTATTCAGATATGGATGAAAGTGTTGCAAAGGCTACTATTATTACTATTTACGAGATTATAAAATAATGATTTACGTTTTCAAACATAGGCAAAAATAAGGTAAAGACTATTTATGCAAGAGGAATTAGTTATGGAATTAAAAGAAGCGATAGAAAATATATATGGGAAGCTTTGGGAGCAAGGAAGTAGAATGACAGAAGAAGAAGCAAGTTTATTAAAAGCTAATTTAGATGATTCTGAAGTGGTGTGCCTGTATGCTTTAGGTTTGATAATGAATAGTTCGGTGAGATATAAGAAAATTTTCTTTCAAGGATATGATGAATTGCAAAATGAAGCTTTTTCACTACTTAATGATGCTATAAAAAAAGGAAATGTGATGGCTTTAAATTTTATGGCGCAAATTAAATGCGGTTTGTTCGGTAAGTTTCCGAGATACCCTGATGAAGGAAAAGCTTTATTTGAAAAATATTATGAATTAACAGGGTGCGAAACCACCAAAACTGAAATTCTTGATGATTGGGAAGCCTATGAGGAAGAAATGAAGAATCATTTTTGCGATATGAAAATATATGAGGTTATGAATGATTTAAGAAATCAAGGATTTACGGAATTCTCAAGTCATGACGAAGCCTATTATGAAGAACAAGACAATGATTAAACAAGAAACAAATAAGGGAGGACAGCTTTATGAAACCGCAAACAGTGTTAAAAATTGATCCTGTAGGAAAAAATACTAAACAAATTTACGATGTAAGGGATCAATGGATTGCTGAGTATGAAAAGTACGTTGAAGAAAATCCTGAAAATAAAGACCTTGGAGAAATTCTCATTGACCGTGTTAATCGTGCAGCAGAGATGTTAGTAAAAAGATATGCGAGTATTCCAGTTTCGGAGCAAAATAAGAAAGACCCTGACAGTGATTTTGATTATGATGATTATAATCCCGAATATAAGGAAGAAAATGCATCTTTAGATGGAGATTTCCCACTTGGCAATGCTTATGATGCAGATTTTGCAACTCCAGTTTTTTCTATAGAAAATTTAGTGCGTATACAATTTGGCGAAACATATTCTGTTCCAACGGGGCATTATGTGGAGCCTGCCTATGATGTACTTATACGTAAGGGATTTATACATGAGCTCCAACAAGAATGGGCGCAGGCAGAAGCCTGTTACAGTGGTGTGTGGACATCAAAAAGTGTTCAAAATCGTGCATTTGAATGTCGTAGGAAAAAAGAAATTGAAGGTGAGCTGGCATACGGTTCGGCACAGACATATATGGAAAATGGAGAATGGAGCAAGGTATATTCTCCACTTCAAAAAGCCGTCGATATGGATAATTTAGATGCCACGGTGGATATGGGACTTGGCTGTATCTACGGAACCTTTGGGATTTGTACGGATTACGAGGAAGGCTTGGCACTTCTGCGTAAAGCCGCAATGTACGGCAACGTGAGAGCTTGTATGGAGATCGTTGAGTTACACGATAACGGTGCCGCCGACATTGAGGGCGAAGAAGCCGAAAAACTTTGCAAAAAGGCTGCCGATGCCGGCGATCCAAAAGCCATTATCCGATTGGAGGATGGCTTTGATACCCGTCCGCTTGTAGAAATTTTGAAAGAGCAGGTTGAAAAGGGCAACATCGATGCGATTTGGTGGTTATATAACAGTGCTGTCAAGAGACAGGATAACAAGGAAGCAAAAATTTGGTATGAAAAAGCAATAGAAGCAGGCCAAGTGGATGCACTGTTTGCAGAAGCAAAAAAGCATGTATCAACAAATCCTAAATTTGCTGAACAATTTTTACGCCGCGCTGCTGATAAGGGACACGTTCCAGCAATTATTGAATTAGCTGCTATGGAACTTTCATCAGGCGATGAAAGCTTTTGGACGGTTGCTTTTAGAAAAAATGAACCTGATTTTGTGGTAAATAGTGAAGTTAGGGAACGACATAAACGCCAATTTGCGTGGCATTTGCTTGCGGCAGAGGGTGGTTCAGCTGAAGCAATGACAAATGTGACTACCGCATATCATTTTGGTTATCCATGTGATAAGAATGATGAAGCTGCATTTTTATGGGCGTCACGAGCTGCAGATATTAAAGATCCATATGCTATGTATCAAATAGGCTATTTCTATGAAAACGCAATTGGATGTGATAAGGATATGAATAGTGCTGTTTTATTCTATACAGGTGCAGCAGAAGCAGGAATATTTGAAGCAATGATACGTCTGGTTGAAATTTTTGGAACAGGTAAGGATGGCATAGAAAAAAATAAGGAAAAAGCAAACAGGTACCGTTTTATGTCTGGAATAGGCAGAGATTAAGTAGGTGGATAAATAAAATGAACAATATAAAATGTCCTAAGTGTCAAAGTGAAAATGTTATTTGTATGGATGGTAATGGTACTGTGTCAAAATATGGCAGAGATGTAATGATTGACATAGCACCTGATATGTGGCTTTGCAAGGATTGTAAAGAAACTTTTCGTATAGACGATGTAGAAAATTACGAAAACGCAGACAAATAAGGAGAAACAAGCGATGTTTGATGCTTTGAAAGTAAAAAATGATTGTGTAAACTGGATCAGACAGTTCTTTGCCGAGAACGGCCCCGACTGTAATGCGGTCTTGGGTGTTTCCGGTGGCAAGGACAGTTCTATCGTGGCGGCGCTTTGCGTAGAAGCGCTTGGATGTGACCGAGTAATCGGTGTGCTGATGCCCAACGGCGAGCAGGCAGATATTGATATGTCCTATCGCCTTGTAGAGCATCTTGGCATCAAACATTATGTGGTAAACATCCACGATGCAGTAAAAGGTCTGACCGGTGCGATACCGATGGAACTGACCGAACAGAGCCGTACCAATATGCCGCCGAGAATTCGAATGACGGCGCTTTACGCGGTGTCCCAATGCTGTAACGGACGTGTGGCAAACACCTGTAATCTCAGCGAGGATTGGGTGGGCTATTCTACACGCTACGGCGATTCCGTTGGCGATTTCAGTCCTCTGTCTCGTCTTACGGTGGCAGAGGTTTTGGCAATCGGTCGAATTCTTGATCTGCCGCGTGAGCTGGTTGAGAAGGTTCCTGCCGACGGTCTCTGCGGAAAGACTGATGAAGATAATCTCAGCTTCACATACGCCGAGCTTGACCGCTATATCCGCACCGGCGAAATCGAGAATCAGCAGAAAAAGGCACGCATTGATGCTATGCATAAAAAGAACCTGTTCAAGCTGAAGCTGATGCCGGTATTTGAACCGGATATCCCTTCGGCATTGAAGCTATAGACAAGAAAAGAGGTAATATAATGAGTAACCAAGATATCCAACAATTCGATCTTCAAACTTTGGCAGAGGAAGTTGTCAACCGTCCTGCGCCGGATTCCTGCGAAGAAATCGCACAGCTTCTCTCAAACTTGCCGCTTTGGAGCTCTTTCATCAATACATCGCCTAAGCCTGAACAAAAGAGGGCGCTTGAATTGTTGAAAGAAAAGTCCGCATCTCCCACGGCAGAGGAAATTTTGTTTATGGCTGAGATGGGTTGCGGTAAATATCATCGAATCCGCAGAGATGGCGACTTCCGTGGCTTTAACCCGGAAAAGGCAGAGGAGCTTTACAGACAATATTATGAGCTGACAGGCAGCGAAAAGGTAAAGTATATTCTCGATAACTTTGATAAGTTCAAAAAGCTGTGCCGCGACAGCCTTCTGGAACGGCAAAACGATGATGACTTCGCTCCTTATAGGGACAATTCCACTCTGTCAACCTCTCGTGACCCCGACAGTGAGGAATGGAAGAAATAAGCCGCCAAGAGAAAGAAATACGTTGAATTAACGTAACCGAATGTTTTATAGGAGGTGTGGCTATGTCAAGCTTTGATACTGCGAGAGAACAGTGGGAAAATTACCACTTGAGAAAAATAAAAGAATATGAGGAAGCCGCAAAAAACGGCGACCCCGAAGCGGTGGAGAATTTAGCGTATCATACCAATAATGTGAATTATCCCACCCGTGAAGAGATAATAGAAATGCTGACTTTTGCTTCCGAGGCAGGCCGTGAAACAGCAAGCTGGAAATTAGCAGATTATTATGCAAATTGGGACGAGGAAAAGTATCACGACAAAATAGAGTATTATTGCAAAATTGCTTTTGCCTCAGGTAAGACGTTTTCAGATAAAGAACCAGAATGTATGTATGGCAGTATTAAATATTGGATTGAAAAACATCACCCAGAATGGTGTGAAATGGAAGAAGGCTTTTATGATGATGGTAGGTACTACATACACCCCACGAATTATTATGGAATGAATGTTTTTCGTGGTGTTGGTAAAGATCTAGCAATACAAACGAAACGTGAACAAGAAGAATCAGAGGTTCTATGGCGGAAAGCAAACGAGTTTTTTGAAAGGGATAATGAAGTAGGCTTTAAGGCATTGTTAGAACTATGTGAAAATGGAAATCCCCATGCGGCAAAGTCTGTTGGATATTGCTATTATACAGGTACTGTGGTAAAAAGGGATTACCAAAAGGCAATTGAATATTATGAGCTTGCAATAAAGCGTGGTTACCCAGCATATGGTGAGCTTAGCATGATTTATGATGCGATAGAAGAACCTCAAAAAGCTTTTGAAATACTCTTAATAGGTGCGAAATCAAAAGATGCCAATAGTTATGCTAAACTTTCGGACAAAACTATGCATGGTCAAATCTATGACGGGAATATGTATATTGCAGCTTTTTTTGCGTCACGAGCATTTGAAATTGACGAAAAAGAAGGATATATGCTTGGAATTTTATACTTAAATGGACTCTTTTTTCCTAAAGTATATCCATATGCAAAATACTGCATTGAAAAATCTGCTATTGATAAAGACTATTTAGAAGAATGTGGATATGAATTTCCTGATTTTTGGGACGAAATAGAGATAATAAAACCTCGTTATGGTAAATTTTCTATTAGGCTTGATCGATGTCAAGAGGAAAAAGATCCTGAGAAGATACTAATTGAGGGAATTGAATTGATGGACGGTGATGAAACTGACCAGAAAAAGGGCCGTGAAAAAATTGAATTTGCAGCAGAGCGTGGATGCTGCAGTGCGATGATGTTTGCTTTTGAATACGAGGTTAATGAATACGAATATTTTCTTAAAAGAGGAGCAATAGAATTTGGCAATCTTGAATGTATAGAAGCTCTTACAATTTTTAACCAGAAAAAGATAAGGAGTTATTACAAGGATAATTCATATCTTGAAGAAACAATTAAACTTTGGAATCTTAGGGAAAAGCTTCATGGACAAATTGAAATGGATAATGATGTTTTAGAATATTATAAGACATTCAAAGAAAAATATGATGCTATGCTAAACGGAAATAAGTGACAGAGCGTTATATCGTTAAGTTGAAATGTAGAATCTTAAAAATATTAAAGAAGGTGAATTATGAAACTGAAAATTACATATTACTTTTGGGCAGTAGGCAAAAAAACGCGCAGAGTGAAAACGGTGCGAGCTAATCTTAAAGTGGGTCCTATTAAAAATTTTGATGTAGGTGCTAAATGGCAGATTGATGAAGTAAATGAAAATAGTGCTAAAGTTTCTGTTGTTCGCCATGATGGTGAAATTATTAAAACTTTCGATGTGGAAAAAGGCAAGGGTAATTATTGGCGTCCTTTTTCAATGGATGGTGGTCACGAATATAGAATGGAAATAGTCCGATTCTTTTAATAGGGGGTAGGTTGTTATGGTATATAATTTGTTTTTTTACGATAAAGTACCCCTTGGATGCGATTTAAACAAAACTCCGGAAAATGAAGCAGAAAAAATTGCCTTAAAAACAATGAACATCGCTTTGAGTGACAATCCTGGAACAATGAGCCCTCAAGATGCTATAGAAAATCTAACTAAAGCATATAATATGGGTTTTCTTCCAGCGTTATATTGGTGTGGATGGCTTTATCAATATCATCCATATATCTTTTTGAAAACATGGTACTACGGACTTCCCGGATGTGCACTAATGCATTACCGCAAAGCTGAAAACTATTATCTAAAAGCAATACATGCAGGAAATGTAAATGCTCATTATGGACTAGCCACTCTTTATATTTTCGGTAATTATGATAATAGCGATCGCTATCTTGATGGATATCCCGGAATAGATTTATCAAAAGGCTTATATCATATGTATAAGGCAAGCATAAATGGTGTAGCAAAGGCAACGGAAGGACTTAGCCGTTTTTTTGCAAATGATATTTATAACAGCAAGGAAGAATTGAAAAGTTATATGTATGGTATTGAAGTAAATAAATACCGTGATCAAAGCGGACTTCGATATGATAAAAATGGTGAACTTGTATTCAATCCCGATGCTTTGGGATTTGTAAACTTTGAGTGCCTTGTTGATGATGAATTGCATCATCATTGGAAAGAATGTATTTCAAATAAGCAGATTATAGAACCTCAGCATATTGTGAATAAAATGTCAAAGGCTATAGATCGATTGAAAAAATATGAAGAAGAATATATTGCAAGAAAAAAATCTGATTTATATTATGATAGAAAAAATTATATAAAGCTTAGATGTGATGATCATCAAATTAAAATAAAGCAGAAATTGTATGATGAAATGCAGCAAAAAATAGATAATCTTCCAAAGGGCGCTCATCAAAGTGAAATAAACAATATTTATGATGAATATCATAGAAAAATAAAACTTTATCACGAAAGGATTAGTGAAGAAAAAATGAAAAATGCAATTGGTATTACAGTAACAAAGGCACCTGAAAAATACGATCTTGGTGCAAGTAAGTTTTTTGGAACACCTACAGTTCCTGCAGAATGGAAAAGTAAATTTGAAGATACGCAGATGTTCTTCTGTCAAATTCGTCTTTCAGATGTTGCTGAATTAGATGTTGAAAACAAATTACCGCATACAGGATATCTCTATATTTTCCTTGATGTAAATGAATATCCATATAAGGCGCAGGTACTTCATTATGATGGTGAGCCAGATACTGCTCTTGACGGTTTTAATGAAGAAATAGCAGCTCCCGAAAATCGTTGTGAAGCCTGGCTTATGAGTTTTTCTAAAGTCGAAGAAGATGCAGAAGGAATAAAGCTTTTAGGTGAACCTGCAGATTGGCCATACGAAGAAACTGTAAGATTACTTATGCAATACGATCCATTAGCATCTGATATGGGATTCCGTGACAGCATTGATGGCTTTGCTTACTTTGTTTATGCTGATGACTCTGACGAGCTGGAGGACGTTACGTATATTGAGGAGCGAAGCTAATATATGAAAAGAAATGAACAAAAAATCGACAACACATTAACGGAAATTGTAAATATATATGGTATAGATATTTTTAAAGAACATAAGCGTGTATATTCCTTAATTTCTGATATGGCTTCTGGTGATAGCAGAGTTAAAGAAAGACGTCGAATTAGGGCTGCGTTGGAATCGGGAGCAGTTGATATTTTGTTCAAAGCGGTTGATGATAAAACAGACTGTGAGTTATGTATTAATGAATCTGTTGCACATTTGATTTTAAAGACAGATATGGCGGAAAATGTCGCTAGAGAGACAATTTTATCTATAGCTACTGCTTTTTCTTTGACTGTTCCGCAATTGCAGACAGATATAAAGAAGGCAAAAAAAGTAAATGTGCAAACAGATTCGTCTAATAAATCATTAACTACTGATATATATAATTTAAATCATGTCAACGAGATGCATCGAAAAAGAAACAAGAAACGTTTGAAACTATTTTCTATATTTGTTGTGACTTTTGTTTTTGCAATAGTTACAGCGCTTGTAGGTGCTTTTCTTGAATTATCTATTTTAAAATATTGGCTTTTAGGTATTAGCAGTGGCATTGTGATAACTGGATTTTCTATTGGGATTTCATATGCTTTTCAAGAATTTATTTTATTTAATGAAATGTGCCAAACAATAACGATAACAAATATTGTATTTTTTGTATCAAATATTGTTTTAAGAATTGTTATTGGTGCCGATAATTATAGTTTGATTTTCCGAATCATAACTGTGTTTATTGCTGTTATGGCTATAGCGAATGCAATATACACTCGCATAGATGTGGAGGATAAGTGGACTTGGCCGAATGTTTTAGTAGTTATATTCAGTATTTTTCTGTTTTTCATATGGCCGGGAAACATTTCGTGGATGGTATGGCAATGGATTATAGGCATTGGCGGTGGATTATTTCTTGCAGCAATTGTTTTTGCGGTTATTGACATTCTCGATGTGATAGGTCCAGAAATGTTTGTGAGTTTAACTGTTGCTTTGTTGATTTTGACAATTGTAAATATATTATTGCTTCATGTATGGGGAGAAAACTATTTGATTATATCACAATGTTTTATGGTAATGCTTTCTATCGGTGCTATTGTCGGAATCGTGATGTGCTATAACGAAGCTGCTACCGGGCTTCAAGTTTTGAATGTAATTTTGCTATTAATAAATTGTGGAGCATTTTTATTTCTTGTATTGGAAAAAGAATTAGTGACACAAATTGTTTATTGAGAAGGGAAGAATATTATGTGTGAAAATGAAACGAAAGAAATACAGGAACTTGAAACAGTTCTTGAATATTTTATAAGTTCTGATATGAGCATTGATAAAAAAATAGATATTCTTAGTAATTCATATTGGCGTTCTCATCATGCGGGGTACTGTGATTATATTGCAGGTCAGCGTATGGCAGGGGTCGATGATGGTCAAGTTGAACAACATAATATGGATTTAAAATATAAATATGATGTTGAAAGGCTTCTTGAGCTTTTAACAGAACAGAAAAATGAAGAATTTGAGAAGAGATGGAAAAAGATTGATGCTGAATTTGATAATGACAAGGAAGCGGGCTTTAAAGCATGGCTTAAGCTTTCAGAAGAAGGTCATGGCCATTCGACTCATGCAGTAGCTTGGTGTTATCGAAATGGTGAAGGCGTAGAACAGGATATTGAAAAAGCAAAGGAAACATATGAGCAGTCCATTAAACAAGGATATTATAGGGCATGCTTTACCCTTTATTCTTTGGAAAAGGAAGAGGGGAATTTAGAAAATGCCTTAGAATATTTGCTTGAAGGAGCAAGAAATAATAATGCTAAATGCTGTCAATTTCTTGCGTCAGAATGCGCTGAAGGAAATGTTTTTGATGGAAATACAAAAGCTCGTGCATATTTAGCTACTCGTGCTTACGAACTTGATAATAGTGAGAGTATCGAGCTGGCAACGATTTATCTTAACGGATGTTTCTTTCCGCAAGTATATTCTTATGCAAAATATTGCTTTGAAAAAGGCGGTTTAACAAAAGAAGAATTAGAATCATATGGTTGTGTTTTACCTGAATATTGGGATGAAATTCAGCCAGTAGAACCAAGTTATCCACCTTTTGGTATAACACTTTCGATGTGTGAAAAAGCAAAAAATCCATATGTTATTATGGGAAAAGCAAGGGAATTTATAGATAAATCTGATTATGAATCAGCAAAGCCTTATGTTATTGAAGCTTCAAAGGAGGGTTATTCATATGCAATGTATTACACATATCTGTTAGATATAGAAATGTGTGATAAATGGATTGTAAAGGGTGCTGATGAATATGGTGATATTGAATGCATTGAATGTCTGGCTAGAGCATTTTCAGAATGTGCTACAGGCGAGAGTGATGATCCGTATTTTGAGCTCGCAGGAAAATATTGGAAAATGAGAGAAAAAATTCATGGCAAAGTGCCTATGAGCGAAAAAGTAGCAGAAGCTCATGAAAAATATTTAAAAATATTAGAGGCAAAATCGTAAAATTTGAAGGAAGGGGGAATTGATATGGCAGAGTATTATCCTAAAGGTCATAAAATACCACTTGCAAATGGTTCTAGTGCCGAAATTATACAAAAGCTTGGAGAGGGAGGACAAGGTGTTGTATATCGCGTGAAGCTTGGCGGTAAAGAATACGCTTTAAAATGGTATCATAAGGGAAGCATACATAATCCTAAAAAGTTTTATCAAAATCTTGAAAATAATGTTGCAAAGGGAGCGCCTACAAAGGCGTTCTTATGGCCGTTATATCTAACACAGAAAATCGATGACAGCTTTGGCTATGTTATGGAGCTTAGACCTAAAAATTATCGTGAATTTTCAGAATTCCTTTTGGCAAAGGTTCATTTTCAATCCCTTTCAGCCGCAGTGAACGCAGCATTGAATATCACTAATGGATTTCGTGAATTACATCGAAATGGTTTTTCATATCAAGATTTGAATGACGGGAACTTCTTTATCGATCCTTCAAATGGTGATGTGCTTATTTGTGATAATGATAATGTTGCTCCTTATGGTGAAAGCCTTGGTATCGCTGGAAAAGCTAGATATATGGCACCTGAGGTTGTACGTAATATTAAACGTCCTGATGTGATGACAGACCGTTTTTCGCTTGCAGTTGTACTTTTTAGATTGCTTTTCCTCGATCATCCTCTTGAGGGTAAGCGTGTAGTTGAAGCTCCATGTCTTACAGAAGAATTAGAGCTTAAATTCTATGGCAAGGATCCTATCTTTATTTATGATCCTACGGATGATACAAACAGACCTGTGCATGGAGTTCATTCTAATGCTTTGCGTTTTTGGCCCATGTATCCGAAATTCATTCAAAATAAGTTTATTGATGCACTTTCTAAAGATTCTATGAACGATAAAAAAACCAGAATGACTGATAATGATTGGCAAATAGCTTTTACAAGACTTCGTGATACTATTATTACTTGCCCATGTGGTGGTGAAACATTCATTAATGTAGCTGGCGAAGCCTTTTGTATAAACTGTGGACAAAAAATTCCTAAACCGCCTGTACTTAATTGCCATAATCACAAATATGGTTTGGCTTTGTTCCCCGGTGTAAAGCTTTATCGTTGTCATGTAGATAAAAGTAGTGATGATTTTACCGAAGTTATAGGTGAGGTTAATCGTAATCCGAAAAATCCTGCTATGTGGGGACTTCGAAATCTAAGCGATATCGTATGGAATGTAGAAACTCATGATGGAGCATTAAAGCCTATTGTGAAGGGACAGATTGCCCCTATAACTGCAATTAAAGCAATTCATTTCCCTAATGGTGTGGGAATTGTGGAATATAATAAATAAAATCGTATTGGAGGTAATTAAAATGGCTGGTATTTATGAAGGTGCAGTAGAGGTTGCACGTAGAACAATGACTCTTTTCTTTTTAGTAGATACATCAGGAAGTATGGAAGGAAGTAAAATTGGAACGCTTAATTCTGCTATTGAAGAAGTAATTCCAGAAATTTGTAAAATTTCAGATGAAAATGCGGATGCAGCAATAAAAATTGCTGTGCTTGGATTTTCTAATGGTGCTCGTTGGATTACTCCGGCACCTATGGAGGCAAAAGACTTTAGATGGAATTATCTTAATGCGGACGGACTTACAGATTTCGGTGAAATGTGTAAAATGCTTAATGAAAAGCTATCTCGTAAGGCCTTTATGAGTGATGTGGCAGGCTCTTTTGCTCCTGCAATATTCCTTTTGTCAGATGGAGAACCTACAGACGATTATAAAAAAGAACTTGGAAATCTAAAAGAAAACAATTGGTTTAAGAAAGCTATTAAAGTCGCAGTTGCTATTGGCGAGGATGCCAATAAGGATGTTTTAGCAGAATTTACAGGTAATAAAGAGGCTGTTATCACAGTTCATACTCCAGAAGCTCTTACTAAGATGATTCGTTTTGTGTCTGTAACAGCTTCTCAAATTGGTTCTAAATCTAGCGGTGTTGGTAAAGGCGGCGTGGATCAAGCTACAAACAAGATGGTAGATACTATTGATGCAATTAAGACGAATATTACAGACGAGCCTATCAATGGTGTTGAAATTGCAGATACTCCGGTTTCAGCAGACGATCAAGAAGGATGGGATTGGTGATGTATATGTACCGTAGCTTTGATTTTAGAAGCATTGGTGCATCTCATATCAAAAAAGGAAGCGTTTGTCAGGACTATTCCGGTAGTGTAAATACAGATTTATATAAATTAGCTGTTATTTCAGATGGTCATGGCGGAGAGGATTATTTTCGTTCTGAAAGAGGTAGTGAATTTGCAGTAGAGGCGTTTTGCCGATGTACTCGTGAGGCTTTTGAAATTTCTTCGCAACTAAAGGAAGATATCTCAGAAGATACTTTCTTAAAAAATAAAGCAAGGAATTTTGCTGATGCATTAAATGCATGCAAAACAGATAAGCAAATCGAGGAACAGATGCGTTGGTTTATGCGTAGCGTTATTACCCGATGGAATATTCTGGTGGAAGAAGATATTGTATTGAATCCATTCAAGGAAGAAGAAATGACAAATGTGTCAGATAAAGCTAAAGCACGTTATGAAAAAGGTGAACGAGTGCAATCAGCCTACGGTGCTACTTTAATTGGTATTGTAGTTACAAATGCTTTTTGGTTTGGGATTCAAATTGGAGATGGTAAATGCGTTGCTTTTGATTTAGAAGGTAAGGTTTCAGAGCCCATTCCGTGGGATGAGAAATGTTTTTTAAACGTAACCACTTCGATTTGTGATGAAAATGCAAGTGGCGAAATGCGCTATTTCTTTAGTCGTGAGCTACCTGCGGCTGTATTTGTTGGTAGTGATGGAATTGATGATAGTTTCAAAAACGAGCGACATTTGCATAATTTCTATCGTGTTGTATTGTCCTCGTTTACAAATGATACGCAGGAGAATGCCTTAAAGGCGCTTGAAAACTACTTGCCGAATCTATCAGCACAGGGCAGTGCGGATGATATGTCTGTCGGAGGCATTATCAATATAGAATATATAAAAAGTAATGCAGTACTTTATGAAAAGAAAAAAGAACCGTATTTGAAAATAGTGCGCATTGGCAATTTAGGTACGAAAACGTTGTTAGATGACTATGTACAGAAAAAGGAGCTTGAAGCTGTAGAGGGTATCATATATTTAGAGACGCTTGGATGTTATGGCTTTGGTAAAGGTGTTATGCAGCTAGAGGTGATATCGGTTGGTGATGATTTTGTAACCTTTAAAGTTGCAGATACAGAATATACGGTAACTCCGAAGAATTTTGCAGAAATAACTACGCAGGAAGTGGGCAATGGAATTGCAGAGTATGACCGATTGATTATACAGTGTTTTATGAAGTAGATTAAGGATGATGACAGGTGAATGACAGAGGTTCAAAATATTATTATTCACGCTTGACTGATGATGAAAAGGATGTCTACAAGCGCATTTGTGAAGCGCTTTTGAACTTTGAACCCTTATTGACTATTAAGAGGGTATCATCCTTTGATATACAGAAGATATTGAATGCGGTTTTGTTTGATAATCCTGTGTTTTTTTATCTAAATAGCAGAAGTATAATGATTGCAAGAAGTCCAATTGGTTTACAGCTTGTGTTTCGATATGATTATTCAAAAGCTGAAGCAGCTACTATGTGGCAGGCAGCGCAAAGCAGGATAGATGAATTTATGATGCATATTAAGCCGAATATGAAAAATCTTGCGAAGCAGATTGAAGCACATCGATGGATGCAAAAGAATATAAGGATTGCAAATGAGCCTTATGACAAAACCTGCTTTTCTCTTGTGGGAGCATTGGTTAAGGGCGAGTGTGTATGCGAGGGCTTTGCTCATGCATACAAGCTTATTTGTGACCGTTTACGTTTTGCATCCATTATAGTGACGGGGATTGGATATTTGCCCGATGGAAGAGCTGTTCCCCATGCGTGGAATATTACTCGTATTGATGGTATAACAGCTCATATAGATGTAACTTGGGATGCAGCTTTTGGTGTAGGTGCTTATGATTATTTCAATCTTACCGATGATGAAATAGCAGCAGACCATGAGTTTGATAAAGGAATATATCCAAAATGTAATTCACAATCCTTAGGCTATTTTTCATTAAATGGATTTGTTGCTCATAATGAGAGTGAACTTAAAAATATTGTGCTCCAAAATTATTATAAAGAATTTTTTTCTGTGAAATTAGAATTTAATTGTGATTCTTGTTGCCTTGCAAGATGTGGATTTCAGAGAGGAGAAATCCGAATTAATAAGGCAAGAAATATAGTATCCTACAAAAAGATATAAAAAAATAGAAACTAAGGCATGTTTCTTAAATTTTGTTGCATTTTTCTTTTTATGGGTGTAGAATGTGAGAGATAATTGAATAAATGGGAGCTTGTGTTACAGGCTGAGAGGAAGGTGTGACCTTCGACCTAGAACCTGATTTGGATAATGCCAACGTAGGGATGCCTGATGCAAGAATATCGGGAAGAACAAAGTATACTAAGGAAGTTACCAAATCGGTAGCTTCCTTTTTTGTTTTTGGAGGTGTCTATATGGTGAAGATAAACGGAGAGGAAAAGAATATTGCCGGTAAGACTTTAGCAGAATATCTTGAAAATACAAGCTATGATTCTAAGAGGATTGCGGTTGAACGAAACGGAAATATTGTTCCTAAGGCGCAGTACGCAGAAATAGTACTGCAGGATGGTGATAATGTTGAGATTGTCAGCTTTGTAGGAGGTGGTTAATCTGATTCCAACGAAAGAAGAATGGATTAAAGCTTTGAACGAACGACATGGTGAATATATACAGGAAAAGCTTTTGTCTGCAACAGTTGCTGTGTGCGGACTCGGTGGACTTGGCTCTAATATTGCTATAGCTCTTGCTCGTGCTGGTGTCGGAAGGCTGATTCTTATTGATTTTGACCGTGTGGATATTACAAATTTGCATCGACAACAGTACAAAGTAAATCAAATAGGTCAATATAAGACGGAGGCTCTTACGGAAAATTTAAAAGAAATTACACCGTATATTGAACTTGAAATTCATACTGTTCGAATTACAAATCAAAATGCTGTTCAGCTTTTGCAAAAGGCAGATATTATTTGCGAAGCCTTTGATGATGCTGAGGCTAAAGCGACACTGGCAAATATTGTACTTGAAAAAATGCAGGATAAGTATCTTGTGGCGGCCTCAGGAATGGCAGGCTTTGCAAGTGCTAACATCATTAAAACAAAAAAAATAACAAGCAAGTTTTATCTATGCGGCGACGAGCAAAGCGATGTGCAAACAGAAGGTAGCCTTGTTTCTTCTCGCGTTATGCTTTGTGCTGCGCATCAAGCCCATACTGTACTTAGAATACTAATAGGAAGATTTGAAATTTAAAGAAAGAAGGATTAAAAAATGAATAATGATAAATTGGTTATTGGTGGACACGAGTTTAACTCGCGTTTTATTCTTGGCTCTGGCAAATATTCCATGAAGCTTATTGAAGCAGCAATAAAAGATGCGGGAGCAGAAATTATAACCCTTGCAGTGCGACGTGCAAACACTAAAGAACAGGAAAGTATTTTGGATTACATCCCTGAGGGGATAACCTTACTTCCTAATACAAGTGGTGCAAGAAATGCCGAGGAAGCAGTTCGTATTGCTCGCCTTGCCCGTGAGCTTGGCTGTGGTAATTTTGTAAAAATCGAAATTATGCGCGATTCAAAATATCTGCTTCCAGATAATCAAGAAACCATTAAAGCAACTGAAATACTTGCAAAGGAAGGTTTTGTGGTAATGCCTTATATGTATCCTGATTTAAATGTGGCTCGTGACCTTGTAAATGCAGGAGCATCAAGTGTTATGCCTCTTGCATCACCTATAGGCTCAAATAAGGGACTTGCTACAAAAGAATTTATACAAATTCTTGTTGATGAAATTGATTTGCCTATTATCGTAGATGCCGGTATAGGCAGACCATCTCAGGCATGTGAAGCAATGGAAATGGGTGCTGCAGCTATTATGGCAAATACAGCACTTGCAACTGCTGGAAATCTCCCTATGATGGCAGCCGCTTTTAAAAATGCTATTGAAGCAGGCCGAAAGGCATATCTTTCAGGTCTTGGCAGAGTGTTGACAAGAGGTGCGGCTGCATCTGACCCTTTAACTGGTTTTCTACGTGACTAGAGGTGGATTTATGGAAAATCAATTTTTTGTGGATTCAAATTATTTGTCCTCTCAGGCACTTGCTAAAAAGCATCAGCTTGAAAATGAACCATCCTCGCGAAGAAATCATATGGAATATTTGCCAGGTATGGAAGCGATTGAGTCTGATGTTTGTGATAATGTAATATCGCACATGAAAGCCTATGACTACCTAAAATATACCGAAGCTGACGTAAAAAAGGCTTTAGAACATGAAAATTGTACTATAGAAGATTTTAAAGCACTTCTTTCCCCTGCGGCAGAGCCGTTTCTTGAACAAATGGCACAGCGTGCAAGGGTAGAAACGAGTAAGCATTTTGGAAATACAGTGTACCTTTTTACACCTCTTTACATAGCAAACTATTGTGAAAATTATTGTGTGTATTGTGGCTTTAACTGTTATAACCATATTAAACGGATGAAGCTGTCAAAAGAGAAAATTGAAAAAGAAATGAAAGTTATTGCAGATAGTGGTATGGAGGAAATCTTAATATTAACTGGAGAAAGCAGGGGACAGAGTAATGTGGAATATATTGGGGAGGCATGTAAGCTTGCTCGCAAATATTTTCGAATGGTAGGACTTGAGATTTATCCTGTTAATACAGATGAATATAAATATCTCCACGAATGTGGTGCCGATTACGTAACTGTATTTCAGGAAACTTATGATACAGATAAATATGAACAGCTTCATTTGCTCGGTCATAAGCGTGTGTGGCCGTATCGCTTTGATGCACAGGAGCGTGCACTACGAGGCGGTATGCGTGGTGTTGCCTTTTCAGCCTTGCTTGGACTTTCTGACTTTCGTAAGGATGCTTTGGCAAGTGCATTACATGTTTTTTATTTGCAAAGAAAATATCCTCATGCAGAAATGTCTTTATCTTGCCCTAGACTTAGACCAATTATTAATAATGACAAGATTAATCCGTTGGATGTTCGTGAAAAGCAGCTTTGCCAGGTGATTTGTGCTTATCGCATTTTCTTGCCCTTTGTTGGCATCACGGTATCCTCTCGTGAAAGTGCTGAATTTAGAAATGGTATTGTTAAGATTGCGGCAACTAAGGTTTCAGCAGGTGTTTCTACAGGAATCGGAGACCACGAAAGTAAATATACGGGTAAAGAATCAAAAGATGTTCAAGGTGATGAGCAGTTTGAAATAGACGACAATCGAAGCCTTGAAAGTATGTATAAGGATATTGCAGATGAAGGTTTGCAACCGGTTTTAAATGATTATCTATATGTGTGAGGTGAAAATATGCAAAAATTTAATCCAAGTTTATATTTTATAACGGACAGCACGAGCTATATCGAGGAGGAGTTCCTTTATCGTGTTGAACAGGCTCTCAAAGGTGGTGTGACACTTCTTCAGCTTCGCGAAAAAAATAAGAGTACACGAGAGTATATAAGACTTGCCGAGAAGGTACATACCATTTCTAAGCGATATAATGTGCCGCTTATCATTGATGATCGTGTGGATGTTGCTTTGGCTATTGATGCAGAAGGTGTTCATGTGGGATCAGAGGATATGCCCATTGCAACTGCAAGACTTTTGATGGGTAAAGATAAAATTGTAGGAGCAACAGCAAAGACAGTTCCTTGGGCAAGGGAAGCTTATGAGCAGGGGGCTGATTATCTTGGTGTTGGTGCAATCTATCCTACCACTACAAAAGTAAAAACTGTATTAACCTCTACCGATACCCTTCGTGATATATGTAATGCTGTTCCTATTCCTGCTAATGCCATTGGAGGTCTAAACAAGGACAATATTGATGTTCTTTCAGGAATCCCCATTGCCGGAATTTGCGTTGTGTCTGCCATTATGAAGGCGGATGATCCTAAGCTTGCAGCAGAGGAGCTAAAGGCAAGAGCACAGAAGCTCGGTTTGTGTTAAAGAAAATCTTAGATTTTTGATAAAAAGCTTTTTAATACTATGTGAATTTTGAAAAGCCAGCTTGTGGTTTATAACCGCAGACTTAAAGCGGTAGATTGGGGGCACCACCTTATGCCGCTATATAAAATAATGCTGAAAACGAAAGGAGTATTTTTATGAAAATGAAAACAGCATTGACTATTGCAGGAAGTGACTGCAGTGGAGGCGCCGGTATTCAAGCAGATTTAAAAACAATGACAATGAATGGTGTTTATGCTATGAGTGCGATTACGGCACTGACGGCACAGAATACGACCGGCGTAAGAGCGATTCAGGAGTCTACACCGGATTTCCTGAGGGAACAATTAGATGCGGTGTTTGAGGATATTTATCCTGATGCCGTAAAAATCGGTATGGTAGCTTCTTCTGAACTGATTTGTGTAATTGCAGACAGACTTAAATACCATAAGGCCAAAAATGTGGTAGTAGATCCGGTTATGGTGGCAACAAGCGGAGACTCTTTAGTTAAGAATGATGCAGTGCAAACCTTGATAGAAAAGCTTTTGCCTATTGCAATTCTCATTACGCCCAATATCCCGGAAGCACAGCTTCTTTCGGGAAAGACTATTGAAAATAAAGAAGATATGCTTTTGGTGGCGAAATTTATTGGCGATACATATGGCTGCGCCGTTCTTCTAAAAGGCGGACACAGCATAAATGATGCGAATGACCTTTTATATACAAATGGTGAAACAGTTTGGTTTGAAGGAAAGAGAATCGACAATCCGAACACACATGGTACAGGCTGTACGTTATCAAGTGCTATTGTATCTAATCTTGCCAAGGGATTTACACTTGCTGAATCTGTGCAAAGGGCAAAGAATTATATCTCCGGTGCGTTGTCAGCACAGCTTGATTTGGGACAAGGCTTTGGTCCCATGATGCATAATTTTGACCTAAATTCATCATTTGCTGAAGAAAAGAAATCTGTTTGAAAGGAAGTAAGGATAATGAGAAATTATACAACGCAAATGGATGCGGCAAGACGTGGCATTATTACACCCGAAATGAAGGCTGTTGCAGCTAAAGAATATAGAAGTGAGGAAGAAATCAGAGAGCTTGTTGCTAAAGGTCAGGTTGCAATTTGTGCAAACAAATTACATAGTTGCATTGAACCGAATGGTGTTGGATCAATGCTTCGAACCAAAATCAACGTTAACCTTGGTGTTTCTCGTGATTGTAAGGATTATGATATAGAGATGGAAAAGGTAATGGCGGCAGTGAATATGGGAGCTGAGGCAATTATGGATCTTTCCTCTCATGGCAATACGCAGCCTTTTCGCAGAAAGCTTACTAGTGAGTGTCCTGCGATGATTGGCACTGTGCCTGTATATGACAGTGTTATTCATTATCAGCGTGACCTTGCTACGCTAACTGCAAAGGATTTTATTGATGTAGTCAGACTTCACGCAGAGGATGGCGTGGACTTTGTAACACTTCACTGTGGTATTACTCGTAAAACTATTGATCAGATTAGAAAACACAAGAGAAAGATGAACATCGTTTCTCGTGGGGGCTCTCTCGTGTTTGCATGGATGTGTATGACAGGCGAGGAAAATCCTTTCTATGAATATTACGATGAAATTCTTGATATTTGTCGTGAATATGATGTGACAATTTCTCTAGGTGATGCTTGTCGTCCTGGCTGTCTTGCAGATGGAAGCGATGTGTGTCAGATTGAGGAGCTTGTGCGTCTTGGTGAGCTTACCAAGCGTGCTTGGGAGAAGGATGTGCAGGTTATGGTAGAAGGCCCTGGTCATATGCCGATGGATCAGATTGAAGCTAATATGAAGCTACAGCAGACTATCTGCATGGGTGCGCCCTTCTACGTGCTTGGTCCTATTGTTACTGATATTGCACCAGGCTATGATCATATTACTTCTGCTATTGGTGGGGCTATTGCGGCTGCAGCAGGTGCTGCGTTTCTTTGCTATGTAACGCCTGCTGAGCATTTGGCACTTCCAAATGTAGATGACGTGAAGCAAGGAATTATCGCTTCTAAGATTGCAGCTCATGCCGCGGATATTGCAAAGAAGATTCCTCATGCAAGGGATATTGACGATCGAATGGGAGAGGCTCGTCGTAAGCTCGATTGGGAAGAACAGTGGGTGTGCTCTCTTGATCCGGAAACGGCTAAGCGTATCCGGGATGAGCGTAAGCCCGAGCATGACGATACATGCTCTATGTGCGGTAAGTTTTGTGCAGTTAGGAGCATGAACAAGGCTTTGAATGGAGAATATATAGATATTTTATAAATATGCATGCTTTGAAATAAATGATAAAGGCGAATCTAGCTCCGTAAGGAAATAGGTTCGCCTTTAACTTGTAAAGAAATATTGATTAATTCTTTTTCGTCAATAACTCTTCGCGAAAGACGTAAGCAGTTTTTACTTCATTCGTCTTTTTGTTTTTAAATCTGAACATTTTACTCTTCCACAAATTCAACCACATCGTCTATTTGTAAATTGAGTTTTTTACAGATACGAAGAATGATATCAATTCCAACCGATTCATTCTTTGTAAGTTTTTGTACGGTGGTTGTGCTGATTCCGGTGGCTTTTCGCAAATCTTGCTTGGTCATATTTTTGTCTAATAATACATGCCATAATTTTTTATAACTTATTCTCATTGCTCATTACCGCCTTTGCTGGGTTCAAGTCTTTTTAAAGATGAATTGTTCAAAAGAGAGGTAAGTTGATCGATTGCCATTTTGTTTAACCGCAACAACCTTTCGCTTTGAGACAGTCCTTGCTTTATCAACTCCGCATTCATACTTTCAAGGTTTGATAGTACTATCAATTGCTGTATGGTGGCGTAATCGCGTATATTGCCACTGGCTTTTGGGTTCTCTAAACGCCAATCTTTTGATGTTTTGCCGAACAATGCAACATTAAGAAGCTCGGCTTCGCTTGCGTAAGTGATTCCTTGCTGTGCGTTTGTAATGCACAGAGGGATGAGGTTTTCTTTTATAGCATCGGTATGTATTCGATAATTGATTTTTGAAATAGTTCGATTTACATTCCATTCAAGGGAAAGGCGACTGTTTTCATCAGTTTTTAATCTCTGATAATCTTTGATTATGTACAGTTTAAATTCAGCAGAAACCCATGATGCAAATTCAAATGCAATATCTTTGTGTGCAAATGTTCCGCCACCGCGACCGGATTTTGAAATAATTCCGATTGCGTTTGTTGCATCAATCCATTTTTGAGGAGAAAGGGTAAAAGCGTTTGCACCAGCTTCGTTCCTAAAGGAGTCGAATTCGACCCCTTTAAAGTTTGGGTTGTTGAGTTGCTCCCATAAACCCAAAAATTCAATAGTCGATTTGGATCGCATCCAGTTTTTAATTACATCTTTCGGTTCATCGCTTTTGTATCTTGCAATATCAGTAAGAGAAATATAATCGTTTTCATCACCTTTTGAAATAACGCTAATCTCCGTTCCTTTAGCATTAATGGTTGCTTTCACTTGAACTCCTCCTAAGTATTTGTCAAATATTTTATATCATAAAGGTCGCTAAATGGCAATATTAAATTCGCATTTGCGAAAACAATTTAGCTAAAACAAATTTACCATCTGAAATTTATCAAAACATGTAATAATTGGTTGAATTAAAAATTATCTGTATAAAGAATGAAGAAAGGCTTGAGAAATGGTTGGAACAGATGTATAGTTGCGTTGGGACAACGAAAGAACATATGAAATCAATGAATAAGATTGGAGGATGTTTACATGGAAGTTTCGAAAAGCGATTGGAAATTATTTAGAACTCGCGTCGGTGATTGGCAAGAAGCGTATATAGAACGCTTAGTTAAGGAATATGTGGATTTATTAGTTGGAGAAGAAAATGCTTCAGATAAGTTTTGGAAACTGGAAGAACGAATAAAAAAAGATAAAAAGCATCCGGGAGTAATGCTCGAATTAAGCAAAGGGAATGTGGTCTTTGATATTGTGGCACTGATTAATAGTGGAGTAATTACAGTTGATGATTTAGGAGATTTTAGTGATGGATTAAAAGATAGTGTAGATTTTCTTTTACACAGGTAGCAAAGGAGATTAAGCACATAAGAAGCGTAGGTGATATTTGTGAATATAGAAGCGTATGACGTGGAGTCTTTAAGGAAGCTCTTCAGACTCCTTGAATATGAGAACAGGTTATTGAAAGACAAACTAAAGAAAGAAAATATTTCGTATGACGAGGTCAATCCTTTTGAAGAGACGATATACAATGTGGAAGAATACTTCGTAGTCTCAAGTTTAGATTCCCTGTATTTTTTAATGGGAAAGAGATATACGAATTGGATTGGGACAATGAAAGTACCGTCGATACATGCTCTATGTGCGGTAAGTTTTGTGCAGTTAGGAGCATGAACAAGGCTTTGAATGGAGAACATATAGATATTTTATAAATATGCATGCTTTGAAATAAATGATAAAGGCGAATCTAGCTCCGTAAGGAAATAGGTTCGCCTTTAACTTGTTTGGTGGAGGTGAACCGCCGACACCAAGTGTGGTATATTTGAACCTTGAGCGAACAGAATACGAGCTTTGCGGCCTCGTTAGATTGCTGATAATGGGGAAGCAGACGTTGAAGAAAGGGTACAAGGACCTGTGATTTATTATAATTTAATGATAAAATTTATTTGAAGTAATTTTGAAATTAGTTTGAAGTTGACTTTGAAGTAAATTTGAAGTAAAATAAAATTACTTCAAACAAGAATGTCGGAGATGATTTTATGTATTTAGAAGAGATTATAGAAAATGTACAGTTAGAAAGTGATAAATTTGAGTGTAAAGCAAGATTAAATCGAGATGATATTGTGGGATGGCTCAAAACAATTGCTGGTTTTGCAAATGCATCCGGAGGAGATTTTTATATAGGAGTGGAGGACAAAACCAATAAACTGATAGGTTTTGATAGGACTGAAGCAGATAATGAACGTAATTTTTTTAATAATCAGGTGAATGAACACCTTGTTCCTAGGCCGCAGATGTCAATATCTTTTGTTCACTATGAAATAAAGGGAAAAGAACGTTTTGTTATTCGTGTTCAAGTTAGCGATTCGGTTATAAAGCCTGTAATACTAAAATATAAAAATGTTCCGTCTATATACATGAGAAGAGATGGCTTTACAAACGGAGCAACATATGAAGAGATTATTGATATGAGTGTGAAAAGCAAAAATACCCAGTATGATATTCTTACATCGGATGTAAAATATGATGCTTCGAACTTTACAATGCTTCGCGATTTTTATGCAACACATAACGATGGAAAGCATCTGACAGAAAAGGCATTACAATCTATGGGGTTTTATAATGAAGAGGGATTGCTTGCCAATGGTGCTTTGCTGTTTGCTGATGATTATCGAGAGAAGAAAACAGAGATACAATGTTCTGTGTTTTCCGGTTTCAATAAAGGTAGTGAGAGGATTGTTACAATAAACAGATTTAATGGAAATATTATTTCTGCAATCAATTATATTATAGAATTTGTAATGCAGAGGATGAATCATTCGATTATTAAGTTGGGGGATACTAGGAAAAATATTGATGCATATCCGCAGAGAGCTGTATTTGAGGGGATAATCAATGCAATTGCGCACCGGGATTACTTTTTGGACGGCACACAGATCCAGATAGACATGTTTAAAGATAGATTGGAAATTTCATCTCCGGGCAGCTTTTATAGGGGAGAAAAATTGGGTAAAACGTACGATTTATCCGGTATTATTTCCAAAAGAAGAAATGAATTGATTGCATCTGTGTTAGTAAGCTGTAATGTTATGGAGGCTGCAGGAACCGGATTTGATAAAATTGTAGAGGAATATAAGGGGGAGAATGAAACGCATCGACCATATATATATTCTTCTTCTGACCATTTTACACTTGTACTTCCGGATTTGACATACGTGGATGGTGTTGAAGATAGCAACATTCCGGTTCTTACATTTGTACCGGCAGCATATGGGACGGTATATGATGATAAGATTCTATCTTTTTGCTACTATCAGGCACACAAGGTTTCTGAAATTGCAGAGTATTTGGGAATCAGTGATTCAACTTATTTCAGAAAGCAGGTACTTAGCAATCTGGAAAAACAGGGATATTTGAAATCAAGTAAGATTTCAAGAGCAACTTATTTTAAGACGAATCCGGATATGGTGACTGTAAACTAGTATGCTATCTCGCAGAGTGAGGTTATAATTATGGATGAAAATAAAATTCAATTATTTGAAGATCAAAAAATCCGTACCGCTTGGGATGAAGAAAAGGCTTTCTGACAAAGGCTCTGAGTTGGTGGTGCTGATTTTACGCAAAAAAATAGCGGATAATCCTGCTGATTTAGCAAAATTATCCACAGAAACTGGTGGAGGTGAGGAGAATCGAACTCCTGTCCGAAATCGTATCTCCGCAAACGTCTACGAGTGTATGTCACCGATTTAATTTCCCGACTGTGAACTCAGATGACCGAAAGTTCAATGTCAGTAGCTTCATAAGGTGCCGGAAAGCCGCAAAGCTTAGGCTTTCCCATACCCTACGCTAACCGCCGCGTAGGCAGGCCCGACTTAATGACGCTGATTACCGGGGGCACGGGTGACTCCCGGGTCAACGTGGCGCCCTTAGGCAGCCTGCAAAGAATTATTTCTTGCGTTTAAATTTAAATTTCTCGTTT
>JAZNOJ010000070.1:0-15157 GCA_045580735.1 Candidatus Egerieisoma sp.
TCGTCAGACCGAGGTTTTGCCTCCGACTTCCTTCAGACTCCGCCTCACGATGGACGCCCTTGTCTTTGGCTAACAGTTCCTACTGCCAAGCCTGTAGCGGACTTTCACCGCCGAGTTGTAACGCATGCCGAGCGCACTAGATAAAAACAAGGCTTTGACTGACACACTCAAAGCCTTGTTTTATGTTAAATTTATTTTAGAAAAGCTATGATAGCATTACAAATATAAAAATGAAATAATTGCAGATGAATTATAACGTTGCATCCCACTCTTCCTTTGTCATTATTAGGCGTCTAGGTTTACTTCCATCTGCAGCTGAAATAAGACCTCTATCCTCCAACGCATCTACTATTCTAGATGCTCTAGAATAACCTAGTCTTAATTTTCTTTGTAAAAATGAAGTGGATATTTGGTTAAATTCAAAAGCTATTTCTGCCGCCTCACGAATTAAAGCCTCATCTGAATCCTCATCGTCATGAGCATCATCTGCGCCATATTTTGTTGAAACTGATGAGCCTTTTTTCTTGTTAGACTCAATTTCAATAGTATTTTCAATTTCACTGCTATATTCTACTTTTCCATATGATTTCTTTATATATTCAACCAATGCTTCTATCTCGCTATCAGATACAAATGCACCTTGCACTCTAAGTGGCTTTGACATACCAATAGGATGGAAAAGCATGTCTCCTCGACCTAACAGCTTTTCTGCTCCACCACCATCTAAAATGGTCCTTGAGTCAACTTGAGAAGTAACGGCAAAAGCTATACGTGAAGGAATATTTGCTTTAATTAATCCTGTGATGACATCTACAGATGGTCTTTGTGTCGCAATAATCAAATGAATACCTGCCGCTCTTGCTTTTTGTGCAAGTCTTATAATTGACTCTTCAATTTCTTTTGCAGCAACCATCATAAGGTCTGCAAGCTCATCTATTATAATAACAACCTGTGGCATTTTTTCCAAATTTTCAGAAGGATTTCTCTCCACCATTTGATTATAGGATTTTAAATCTCTTACATTAAAAACTGAAAAGGCCGCATATCTCTTTTCCATTTCTGCAACGGCCCATGACAAAGCTCCTGCTGCTTTTTTTGGATTTGTAACTACAGGAACATACAAATGTGGTATACCATTATATATGCCAAGCTCTACTATCTTAGGATCTACCATAATCATTTTTACATCTTCAGGAGAAGCTTTATATAAAATACTAGCAATAATTGTATTTATACAAACACTTTTACCTGAGCCTGTTGCGCCAGCAATCAAAAGATGTGGCATTTTAGCAATGTCCCAGATAATATTTTTACCAGCTATATCCTTTCCTATTGCAAAGGTAAGCTTTGATTCCGATGCTTTATATTCTCTTGAAGCAATAACATCGTGAAGATAAACAACCTCAACTTCTTTATTTGGAACCTCAATTCCAACAGCCTCCTTGCCTGGAATCGGAGCCTCTATTCTAACGCCTGTTGATGCCAAATTCAACGCAATGTCATCTGAAAGGGAAACAATCTTACTAACCTTAACACCAGGATTTGGTTGAAGCTCATACCTCGTTACAGCAGGGCCTCTTAGAATTCCTGTTATTTTTGCACCTACTCCAAAGCTTGCAAGAGTATCAATCAGTTTCTTGGCTCTTATGTTCTGCTCATTTGAAGATCTTTCTTCAAAATCATAATTCGCTGTAGGAGATGTATTTAAAATAGAAATTGGTGGCTTTGTATAATTCTTTTTTGTTTTTCTAACAACTACAGAATTTGAAGCCGTATTTCCTCTCGATTTATTGTCTGTCACCACAGCCCCTTCAAAAGCAGAGCTATCTCTATAAGAGTCTAATGTGCTTGTGACATTTTTTTCAATAACATAATCAGAAGGCTTTGTACCTATTTCATCTTCTTTTTTTTTTGAAACGACTAAAAACACCTTTTTTGGGTGCACTATAGTCATCTGTTTCTTTATCAAATAATAAATTGATTTTTTCTATATCTGCGTCTACCTTATCACCAGAATCAATAGTTGGAACATGTACCTTTCTTGTGCTTATAGGCTTTTCCTCATGATGTTTTCCCAACACAATGTTCTTATTAATATTTTTTGTTGTCGGTGTAACAGTCGAACGTGGAATTTGAATATTCTGCTGTCTAACTGGTTCTGTTTTTCCAAATGATAAATCTTCATATTGAGTAAAGCGAGTTGTCCTTCTAGTAGAATGATTAGAGCCTGATATACGGCTTTCAACCTCACGCTTTAAATCTTCAGATTCCTTTTCGTAATCAACAGAAGTATTATAATAATCGTCTGCATCATAATTAGACAAGCTTGAAGCCACATCACTAACAATATCTTCCTTTGCTCTAAGAGTTTCAGTTTTAACAATATTATCCTTTGAATTTGTAATATCAGGAACATTTTTCTTGTTTGTATATAAATCTCGCTTTTCATCTACTATCATTTTGCGTGAATTATTATAAACACGTTCCTTTTGACGCTCCTCATTAGCAAAATGATCTGAGCTTTCCTTTATAGAGCTAAAGGTCGCAGATGTTCTAACAAGCTTCTTTTCCATATCGTATGGTATACCGCCAGCATTTCTTACATAAGAAGATGGTACTCTTGGCTCAGGATTTGTCTTTTTAAGCACAGGAGCAGTTTTTTCGTATTGAGGTCTTTCTAATTTTGTATAAACTCTGTTGTTTTGTTCTCCATAAGATTTAGGACGCGGAACCTCCCTTATACTTGAAGAACTACGAGTAGGTGAATAAGCATCTACATTTTTAATTCTATCAACCTTCCTTGTACCTTCAATATCAACTCTTTCATAATTAACATTTGAAAATACAGGTTTTCTTTCTTCCCTTTTATATTCTTCGTCATGTTCATCTGCTTTTGAATAATTATCGTCAAAATCTTCTTCGTCATCATAATCGTCATCTTCGTCATAAAAAGAATCTCTATGCTTAGAAGAACTAACATTATCTTTTCTATTTGATGATACCGCTTCATCAGCCCAAGCCGGGAAAAATCTAGCTAAAACATACTTAACTACCATGCCTAAAGCTATGTAAAGGAGTATTAAAATCAAATACGATAAAAATACATTACAATCCCTAGCCAATCTGAGCCACAATGATAGAATAAAAAGAATCAATATAGCATATTTATTATTTAAAATTATATCTTTTATATTATTAAGCATCGAATACAGCTCCTGCAATTTAAAATACACAACATATTGTATCACAATTAGCTCATATACGCAATTCTAAAATGACACTATTGAAATAAAAATTTTACTGTTTTTGGATAAAGCATTGTTCCTGTACGAAACAATGCTTTATTATCAAATCATCATAAATCAAAAATTATTTATTTTTCTTTTTATCTTTTAAAAGTACAAAGAGTATTATTGCTACACTTGCTACAATAATTAACACCGAGGCAACCAATAGGATAATTTCCATATTTCCCATATTAGACATATCAATAATGCTTTCAGGTTTAATTACACCTTCATAAGCAAAATCATATCTATAATTAAATCGGTTATTTGGGGCAACATCACCTTTATCAATAAAGAGCATAATATCATCTTTTTCCGGTATATTATCAGCAAATTTGAAATCAACTGTATAATCCTCAAGAGAAACATCGATATGCTTTTTAGGGACACAAATCACCATTTCATTTCCGCTGTAATTGATAGACGCTTCGCCCACCTTATCAAACTCATACTCACCATTCTTACCATATTTTTCAATAGAGGTAACATTACCTTCAGGCGAGCGATTTACAATATAATCATAGCCATGCCAGCCTGTTGTGTAATCAGCATCAGTATTTAATAATAAATTCATCCAATTAGTACCTTCCGGTGACGTTATATCTTCTACCGTTCTGGCATAGAAGTATAAATTATACTCATCCGAGGCCGTCCTAACCTCTTCAAAATCATTTCTGCCTGAATCATCCTTATAATAATATTCTTCACTATCAACAGAGCCAGGATGATCTCTATGAAGTGTATCATACAAATCATCATAATAAACACTCTCAGAATTACTTATAGTTGCAAAATCATTAATATCTACTTTTTGCAAATCTTTATAGACCGGTATTTCTCTTGCGCCAAGAAATTTTCTTGCGTAGCTTACAAATTGATAATAATAATTATCTCCATAGCCACCCTTCATCGGTGCAATATCTCTTGAATATTCTGCATTTAATGTATCGACAAAATATGTACCACCGGCTTTGGTTCTTTCACCCAAGAAATAGACGTAATTACCTGACTGATCTTCAAATCTTTGTGCAATCCATTCATTCCATTGTGTTACAAGTACAAACTGTGGATCTAATTCCAATGCACGCTCCCATTGTTCCGAAAAATACACACCCTCATCTGTTTTCCATTTGCTTTCGGGAGGCTGCCAACCTTGTGAAAAGCTTTTTCCCATATTTGATGTAGGATGCTGTGCTGCAGCTACTGATACCATTTCTCTTTTTCGTTCTGACGAATCCCAATCCCATCCACCTATTTGCGGTGTATTTTCAAGCCACGGCCATTGTCCTTCGCCCTGGTCCCATGCCCAACATTCTCTGATTTCAAAGAAACCTTCTGTTTCTTCAGAAACTGCTTTCATAGGACAAAGCATCAGCGGTTTGCCATTAATTTTGTAAACAAAATCATCATACTTGCCTTTTTTATAATACCTTCTGTAAATTTCAGTTAAAACTCTTGAAACATCTCTTCTTGGGCCACCAGCCTTTAACATCCAGGTAATTTTGAGATATGATTGACCTTCTTCTTTTCTTTTCATGTTTTCTTCCAAGAAAGCCTCATATACATCATGATATAAATATCCATTTCCGGCATCAAAAAATACACCATCAACGCCAGCATCACAAAGCATTTGAATATCTTTTCTAATTACCCACGGATCATCACTTCTGTAATATCCATAATATGGCTCCATAGCATAATGGAACGAATGTAATGGTCCCCAGTTCCATTTTCCTGTCTTTTTATATTCTTCAATAATTTCTGTATTGTTTTTTATCTGCGTAACATGCTCCGGCAAACACCATGTATAATAAAACATTAAAATATGTTTATCCTCATTTAGTTCTCCCACCGCTTCATCATCGCTAGTTGGAACAAGTCTTCCCAAATCATCTACACCTACCCAGGTATCACTCATTGTATCTCTTATATCGCCATAATCAGATGTTTCTAAATATCCGTCTTTTTCTTCAGCACATACTGAAGCTATCGGCGAAAATACAGTTTGCATTATTAACATAAAAATTATTGTCATAAAAAGAATTACTACACTAATATGTCTGCTTCTTATTCCTTCCATAAATGCCACCTCAAATATTTCTCGTACTTTCCTAAAACTTTGTTTATATTTTTTCGTTGAAATTTTCTTCAGCCACATTTTGTGTTTTTGATTTTTTGTCTGTAAAAATATAAACCAAAACTACTGCTAAAATAGCCAATATAATAACGATTCCTCCACCAAAAATGGTCACATATAAAGCTATAGATGTACTAGGTTCTGTATGATTAAAATTATACCTATAATTAAATCTGTTATTTGGAGCAACATCTCCTTTGTCGATAAAGAGCATTATGTCATCCTCTTCTGGAATATTATCGGCAAATTTGAAATCGATAGTGAAGCTATCACCAGTAATATTGATTAAATTTTTAGGTACACTGATAGTCATTTCTTTTCCACTGTAATGAATTCCGGCCTCACCAACCGATGTGAATTCGTATTCCCCATCTGCGGCATAGCTTTCAATTGATGTTACAGCTCCGTTAGGTGAGCGATTAATAATATAATCATAACCATGCCAGCCTGTTGAATAATCTGCATCTGAATTCAATAAAAGATTCATCCAGTTAGTGCCTTCGGGTGCTGTAATATCCTCTACAGTTCTTGCATAGAAATATAGATTATCATTATCGGTAGCTACATGAACCTCTTCAAAATCATTTCTACCAGAATCATCCTTATAATAATACTTTTTGCTGTCTACTGAGCCAGGATGATCTCTGTGCATTGTATCATGCAAATCGTCATAATATGCGCTATCGTTGTCTTTGATAGTCTCAAAATCTGTCAATTCAACAGTTGTTTTTTCATTGTATACAGGAATTTCTCTTGCTCCACGGAATTTTCTAGCATAACTAACTAATTGATAATAATAGTTATCTCCGTAACCACCCTTCATTGGTGCAATATCTCTTGAATATTCCGCATTTAATGTATCTACGAAAAATGTACTGCCTGCCTTAATGGGCTCACCAAGGAAATATTCAGTACTGCCTGACTGACTCACGAATCTCTGTGCTATCCATTCATTCCACTGAGTAACTAATACAAATTGAGGGTCCAACTTTAAAGCATATTCCCACTGCTCTGAAAAATACAATCCTTCATTTGTTTTCCAGTCCTCTTTTCGCGGCTGACTGCCATTATGAAAACTTTTGCCAATATTTGTAGTAGCGTGCTGTGCTGCAGAAACTGACACCATTTCTCTTCTATCAGATGAGGAGCCCCAATCCCATCCACCTTCTTGTGGATAATTTTCGAGCCATGGCCATTGACCTTCTCCCGAATCCCAAGCCCAACACTCACGAACCTCAAAAAAGTCATTAAATTCATCCAAAATAGCTTTTTGTGGACAAAGAATCAATGGTTTGCCATTCAATTCGTAGAATAAGCCGTCATACTTTTCTGATGTGTAATATGTTTCATACAATTCCTTTAAAACTAATGAAACATGATTCAACGGTCCACCAGCCTTAAGCATCCATGTTACTTTGAGATAAGACTGTCCTTCATCTTTTCTTTTTTGATTTTCTTTAAAGAAGGCCTCGTATGATTCGTGGTAAAGATATCCATTACCTGCATCAAAAAATACACCATCAACACCAGCATCGCAGAGCATTTGTATGTCTTTTCTAATTACCCACGGATCGTCACTTCTATAATATCCATAATATGGCTCCATAGAATAATGGAATTCATGAATTCCACCCCATCTCCATCTTCCTGTTTCTTCATACTTTTCAATTATTTCTGTATTATTATAAATTCTAAATACATGTTCTGGAAGACACCATGTATAATAGAACATTAATATATGCTTATCCTCATTAAGCTTTTCAACACCTTCATCTCCCAAAACAGGAACCTGACGATTTAAATCATCAATTGCAACCCAGGTGTCACTCATTGTATCTCTTATTTCACCATAATCTGCTGTTTTGATATACTTATTATTTTTATCACAAGCAGTTTGCAAAACAAAAAATGTGCACAATACCATCATCAATAATAAAGAAAAAATTCTTTTAAAACTGCATTTTCTCACAACGCTCACCTTTATATTTTTAATATTTTACATAATTCTATATTACATACACACTTATAGTCAAGCTTAATTAGTTAACAATTTGTTATTTTTTTATCACAAAAAAAGCTACCCTTTCTTTAACGAAAAGGTAGCTCGTAAAAATCAAATTAACTAACCGACTAATTAATTGTTTGCATTATTTGAATTATCAAAGCTTTGTGTGCTTTCTGCAGGAGCCTTCTTTTTTCCTCCCATAGCAACAACTATAACTGCAATTATAGCCGCTAAAACAATTACTGCAGCACCAACAATTAATACTATCATCATAATATTGCTAGGTGCAAAATTATATCTGTAATTAAATCTGTTATTAGGTGCAACATCACCTTTATCAATGAAGAGCATTATGTCATCCTCTTCAGGAACATTGTCAGCGAATTTAAAGTCTACTGTAAACTCATCACCTGTAACATTGATTAAATTTTTAGGTACGCTAATAGTCATTTCTTTTCCGCTGTAATGAATTCCTGCTTCACCAACTGGTGTGAATTCATATGTTCCATCAGCACCATAGCTTTCAATTGATGTTACATCTCCATTAGGTGAACGATTGATAATATAATCATATCCATGCCAGCCTGTTGAGTAATCAGCATCGGAGTTTAATAAAAGGTTCATCCAATTAGTACCCTCTGGGGCTGTAATATCCTCTACTGTTCTTGCATAGAAATATAAATTATCGTCATCAGAAGCTACATGAACCTCCTCAAAGTCATTTCGTCCCGAATCATCCTTGTAATAATATTTTTTACTTTCTGTAGAACCGGGATGATCTCTGTGCATTGTATCATACATATCATCATAATATGCACTCTCATTATTCTTAATAGCATCAAAATCAGTCAATTCCACTGTCAGCTTCTCATTGTACACAGGAATCTCTCTTGCTCCCTGGAACTTTCTAGCGTAGCTAACCAATTGATAATAATAATTATCTCCATAGCCACCCTTCATTGGTGCAATGTCTCTTGAATATTCCGCATTACAGGTATCAACAAAATATGTTTCGCCTTTCTTAACGCCCTTTCCTAAGAATAATGCTTCTCCACCCTTTGAAGCAACAAAGCGTTGTGCTATCCATTCATTCCATTGTGTAACAAGAACAAATTGAGGATCCATTTCCAAAGCGTACTCCCACTGTTCTGAAAAATAAATACCTTCATTTGTTTTCAATTCTGATTGAAGTGGCTGTTGACCATCCGAGTAACTTTTACCCATATTGGAGTTTGAATGCTGTGCAGCAGCTACAGAAACCATTTCACGTTCTGCTTCTGTATTACCCCAATTCCAGCCTCCAACCTGTGGAGAGTTTTCAACCCATGGCCACTGACCTTCTCCTGTGTCCCAAGCCCAACATTCACGAACCTCAAAATAATCAGCAAATTCGTCAAGTATAGCATCCTTCGGACAAAGCATCAAAGGCTTTCCATTAATTGTATAGAATATATCATCATATTCACCTGAAGTATAATATTCATCGTATAATTCCTTCAAAACTTGAGAAACATGTGGTTTAGGACCTTTTGCTTTTAGCATCCATGTAACCTTTAAATATGACTGACCTTCTTCTTTTCTCGCTAGATTTTCTTTGAAGAAAGCCTTATATGATTCATGATATAAATATCCATTACCTGCATCAAAGAATACACCTTCAACGCCTGCATCGCAAAGCATCTGAATGTCTTTTCTAATTACCCATGGGTCATCACTTCTATAATATCCATAGTATGGCTCCATAGAATAATGGAATTCATGGACTCCACCCCATTTCCATCTTCCAGTCTCGTTATAATTTTCAATAATTTCAGTATTATTGTAAATTCTCTTAACGTGCTGAGGTAGACACCATGTATAATAAAACATTAATATATGCTTATCCTCGTTTACTTTCCCAACGCCTTCATCTCCAGCAATAGATACCTCACGACCTAAATCGTCAATAGCCACCCATGTGTCACTCATTGTATCTCTTATCTCGCCATAATCAGGAGTTTCAAGATAGTAGTCAGGTCTCTTTTCAATACCACTACAGCTCGTTTGGAAAACAAGAGTAAAAACCATTATTGCCATAAAAAGAAATAAAAATAATCTTTTTCCTCTAAATTTGTTCATATCGTTCTCCTAAAAAAATTTATTTATAGGACGATTTTATATTATTATCATGTGGCAAGTCAAGCATTTTTTGTTATATTACACCCATAATATTATTAAACTTTTTTAAACACTTTTCATCAATCTTAAAAAAGCGTTAGTTATTTCATAATAATTAAATTTTTCATTTTCTAACATTTTTTTATTATCCTCTTCAATTTTCTTATAAAAGTCAGATAAATAACCCTTAGCTTCTATTAAAACAGTATCATACATTGACTGAAGATATGATATTTCCTCCTCATATTTTTCATCTGTTCCCGCTTTTACACATTCAGAATAAATATCGATTATATAATCACTATCCTTATTTGGAAACAACTCATGTGGCGCTGTGCTGTCAAAAATACAAACCTTTAGCTCTCGTATAATAATCATATCAACACTAGAAGCATCAAATGAGCAATGGTACTTTTCTACATTGCAACCTTTTTCAAGTGCTGTCGCAGCCAATTTTTTCATAAATGTTGACTTTCCTGTACCCGCACGTCCTTTTATAAAATATCTTTTACTCATATTTTCTGTAAGATTTTCAATATAATTTTTACTGCTCTTTACTGTCATAGCACCAAAAAAGCGATTAACCTCTAAAGGAATTCTATTATTATAAATGTTTTCTATGCTCAAACTATCAAAAAGTTGTTGCGCCATCTTTCTATTCATCACATCAAGCTTTTCGAAATCTGTATTTGGTATATATATTTTTTCAATCTCATCGTGTATTTTTTTTGCTGAAGCAAAAAGCTCTTTAGCTTTTATATAATTTTCGTTATCAAATGACATATTTTCAAATAAAATACCTGCTGATATTTCCGGCAAAATCAATCCTTTAACACTGTTATCTATACAATCATGTATAATATTTATTTCAAGTTCTTTAGTGATTGCCTCATTTATTATATCTTTCAACACCAGTTCAGTCGTTCTTTTTGAATATTTATTAAGCTTTAAAAACAATCTAAGATTATCAAAATTTTCCTTCTCAAAGGAAATGTTATCAGGAAAATACGTTTCTATAAAATAATGAAGTATACTTTTCATAAAGAATCTACCTCCAAACTGTTTACAAATTCATTATATGCATTTAAATAAATTTATTCTCATGAGAGGTATGATTTTCTTGTAAAAATATCAAAAATTGGGTATACTGATATAAATATTTCACAATTCATATAAAGGAGTATTGTTATGAATCACACAAAAAACAAATTTGTTTTATATGTATTATGTCTTGCCTTGATAACTACATTCTTCTCTGCATGTAATGCTACAAATGATGAGCCTACCAGCAGTACTTTATCTCCCGAGCAGCTAACACTTATGAAGCAAGAAGAAGAAGAAAAAAAGCTTCAAAATTTCACAGACAAATTTTACAATTCATACTCGAATGACAATTTTGATGTAGATAACATTTCACTCACATTTGCTGTTTTAAGTGACCTTCATATCGGTCTACACGAACAAGTTCAAAAAGTAGAAAACAGCATGAAATTTTTATCAAAAAGAACGCCTAATGGTCTTGATGCCGTCTTATTAAACGGAGATATAACAAACAGCTTTGACGCTTCTTCTAACGAAGAACAAATTATTTCAGCGAGAGATGTTTTAGTTAATAATTTACCTGAAAATACTGTATTTTTTTATTCCTTAGGACCATCACACGACTGTGGAGGATATGATAAAGTATCAAGCCCGGACGGAGATAAGGCCAGAGAAGCTTTTATAAATGTATTAGGAGATCGTTTTCATGTTGCTGACATTGAAGATGAAAATGAAATGAAAAAAGGTATGAAACATGCTATAATTAATGATTATCATTTTCTTTCACTAGATGTTGAAAAAGCTGATTATTCTACAAAAGCTCTTAATTGGATTAGAAGTGAGCTAAAGAAAATAACAACAAAAGAGCCAAACAAGCCTGTTTTTGTTATGACTCACATACCCGCATATGATAGTCTTTCAAAGATTTTAAATGATTTCCCTCAGGTTATATATTTTTCTGGGCACGAACACATTCCTTTCAATACTCCTGCTTCCATTTTTCAAGCAAAATACACTTCGCTATCAATAGGTGGACTTGCATATTATAGAGAAGCCTCTGTAGACAGCTTAAGTAATCATGACAATAACAACAATTACGAATATGGTCAAGGTTACTTAATTGAAGTTGATAAAAACGCAAATACCCGTGTATTAAGATTCGACTTCTATAATGAAGAAGTTCTAGATGAAAGCTGGGTAATACCCTCACCAAAGGATGATGGCTCGCATCTTGATTACTATACAAACAAAAAAATAAATAAAGTAGCAAAGCCAGAATTTCCAAAGGATGCTGAAATTTCCATTGCTGTCGACGAGAATGATCCATTTGCACCTGTAGAAATCACATTCCCCGCAGCTACTACTGAGGATGGATATCCTGTTACACACTATGTGTTAGATATAACAATTGTGGAGGGCTCTGGTTCTAGCGATTCCATCACAAAGGATATTTCATCAATGTACATGAAGCATCCAAATAACAAAAATATGCCTGAAAGCTACACTGTAACTGTAGACGGCGTTGCAAAGCCTTATCTCTACAGCGTAAGCATCAAAGCTTATAATTGTCGTGAAAAAGCTTCAGCTGCCCTTGAAGGACAGCTGAAATCTGAAGGTTTTTCTGATGTAGAGAGAAACTAATCTATTTTGACACCTTTTGTCTTGCACTTACTTTGCCCTCGGGTTTAATCTCCCCAGCCTTTGTAAGTGCAATTTTTGTAAGTAATGGTCCAATTAATTCATAAACTAGTACAGCAAACAAAGTAATATTTGCTATTACAATACCCACATCACCTAATTGTTCTGATTTTATTGCCATTCCCAATGCAACACCTGCTTGTGGCAAAAGTGTTATTCCCAAATATTTTACAATATTCGGATCGCATTTTGCCGCTTTCGAAGATACAGCCGCGCCTGTATATTTTCCTATCGAACGGACTAATATATATATAAGACCAATTACAACTATTATATAATCTTTAAATACCGAAAGCTCTAATTCTGCACCACTTAAAACAAAGAAAATTATGAATAGTGGAGCAGTCCATCTGTCAACCCTTTCCATAAGCTCTTCTGAGAAATCGCAGGCATTACAAAATACCGTTCCAAGCATCATGCATACAAGAAGAGATGAAAAAGCAACATGAATACCTCCAATTTCAAATTTCAACATAGAAAGTGCAACTGTCAATAAAACGAACGTTACTGACATAGAAAGTCTTTTAGATCTGGAATGGAAAAATTTTTCAAAAAATGTAAACAAAAGTCCCATTACTAATCCCAAAGCTAGTGAAAGAACAACCTCTAAAATAGGCTCTACAATAACTGATAAAACATCTACATTTCCAGAAATCAGAGCTTTTGCCACACCAAACGATATAGCAAACAAAACTAATCCTACTGCATCGTCTAGGGCAACTATTGGTAGTAAAATATCTGTAACAGGACCCTTTGCCTTATACTGCCTAACTACCATTAACGTAGCGGCCGGAGCTGTTGCAGAAGCAATTGCGCCGAGAATTATTGCTGCAGTCAAAGGAAATTTATCCGGTATTGCTAAATGTACTAAGATAAGAACACCATCAACCATAATTGTTGTCACAACAGCTTGAGCTACTCCTATTATAGCAGCTTGCTTACCTGTATTTTTTAGCTGAGATAATCTAAATTCATTTCCTATCGAAAAAGCAATAAAGCCCAAGGCGATATCTGATAATATAGAATACGTATCTATATCCTCCATGCTTGTAAAGCCAAGTCCTTTAATTCCCAAAGCACCAAGGCAATACGGTCCAACAAGGATACCAGCTACCAAATAAGCTGTTACAGCCGGAAGCTTTAAAAGCTTAGCAACACGAGAAAGCATCAATCCTGCAAATATAGCAATAGAAATACTTAATAAGGCCTGCATTTCTTACCTCCAAAAAGATCAATTATTTCCAAAATGCTTCCAAAGCCACTCACAGCTCATTGGTATCCATTCCGCTGCTGCTTTTTTAACAAACGATATTTCATTCCAATCCGTTGTATGGTCACATGTAGCAAGGCCGTGAACACCTTCTTCGAAAATATGCATTGCAAAGTCTATTTCATTTTCAGCTAAAGCTTCAGCAAACTTAATAGAATGCATTACCGGAACTAAATTATCCTTGCAAGTGTGGAAAATAAATGTCGGTGGTGTATGCTTACCCACATGCTTTTCACATGATGCAAAATCTATCATATTATCGAGCTCTTCTTTTGCTTTTATTTTGTCATCACCATCAGAATTTTCATATTTTTCATAAAATTCTCTAAGCAAAGTACCTCTTGTTCCACTATGTGTATTTTTTCTGAAAAATATAACAGGATATCCTAAAATAAGAGCATTTGGCTTATTCTCCCCATTCATACAGCCAGACGCCTTCATAATTTCCTCATCATTCCAGTGAACACCCTGCATTGCAACTAAATGTCCACCTGCTGAAAAACCGCATATTGCAATCTTGTCAGGGTTTGTGTTCCATTTTGCTGCATTTTCTCTAACTATCTTCATTGCAATAGATAAATCTATCATAGGATTTGGATAAGCAGCATCCTCGCCCACACTATATCTAAGTACGCCTACATTAAATCCATTTGCTAAATAGGCTAAAGCAACTGGATCTCCCTCCCTGTCAGAGGTAAACGTATATCCACCTCCCGGACAAACCAGCACAAATGGTCTGTCCTTAGAAAGTGCTATTTCATTTGACTTTTCTTGTATATAAGCATCAAATTTATATTCTTTTTTTGAATTCACATAAAATGTTTCCGTATACATAAAAAACTCCCTTTCATAAAAAATAATATATATCAAAATAAAAATCACAATAATTTGCAAACAGCAAAAATCCGCAGTTGATCAATAATCTAACTGCGGAAAATATTAAACTTAACTAATAAATTAAGCTTTTGCTGCATTCATAGCTTTAGCCATTCTTGATTTCTTACGAGCAGCTGCATTCTTATGAATAAGACCCTTACCTGCTGCTTGATCAAGCTTAATGCTAGCTGCCTTTACTGTAGCTTCTGCATTTTCATTGTTAGCTATAGCAAGCCTTGCTTTTTTAATTGATGTTCTGAGAGATGATTTAGCTGATGCATTTGCTGCCGCTTTCTTCTCTGAAACAATTACTCTCTTTTTAGCTGATTTAATGTTCGGCATATTATTCACCTCCAAAACTCATATGTGCGCCAAACTTTTTCGCGCTTTGGCTATTCTATCACATAGAAATTATAATTGCAACACTTTTTTATTAATTGACTTTCATAAATTTCGTACTATTTTTCAGATATTTTCCCCAAAAAAACTATCGTACTAATTTAATTTAATCAAAGTTCAATGTCCCAGCCTGCGATATATCTTCTGATTAAAGCTGTATCCTTTGCGTTTACAACACCATTATCATCTACATCTGCAGCTGATACGATTATATCACTTTCCCAATTTGCAATATAACGACGTTGAAGTGTTACATCCTTGGTTGAAATCATTCCATCTCCGTTGAT
>JAZNOJ010000071.1:0-38278 GCA_045580735.1 Candidatus Egerieisoma sp.
GGCAAGACCTGATATTTTTATAGATAAATTTAAAAAATATGGAGCTGATGGTAAGCGCGATAAATTAATTATTTTAAATAAAAACTTTAGAAGTAGAGATTCTGTTTTGCAATCAGTCAATAATGTTTTTTCAAATATTATGACAGTAAATACATGCTCGGTAGAATATAATGAGGATGAATATCTGAATTTTGGTGCTTCATATTATCCGAAGACAGAATCTGATACGAGTACAGAAATTCATTTGTGCAGGGTAGACGGTGAAAATAAAGAAAAGGATTATGAGGCAAAAATCGTTGCACAGATAATTGATAAATTAATTAAAGATAAATATCAGGTATATGACAAAGATATTGGAAAAATGCGCGATATTACATTTAAGGATATAGTAATATTAGTTCGAGCAGGAAAAAATGCAAAATTATATACGCAAAAAATGGAGGAATTGGGTATTCCTGCATATTTTAACGAAAGTGGTGGCTTTTTTGAAAATGCTGAAATTAATATAATGCTTTCTTTTATGAAGGTAGTAGATAACCCTCTTCAGGATATACCCTTGGTAGCTACCATGCGTAATATTTACGGTTTTACAGATACACAGCTTGCTCAGATAAAAAATAATGCAAATACAAGAAAATCTTCAGGCAAATATTTTTATCAGCATTGTAATGAATTTGATGGAGATGAAGAACTAAGAAATAAACTTGATGTTTTTTTAAAAAGGCTAAATGAGCTTAAATCATTATCAATGCACTTGTCTGTTTCAGAGCTTTTGTGGATTATGATGCACGAAAATCATTTTTGTGAAAATTTATTAAATGGACCGTTAAGTCAGCTTCATATGGCAAATATTAATGTGCTGTATTCAAAGGCAATTGGATATGATGAGGGAACTAACAAAGGTCTTTTTAGATTTTTGTACTACTTTGATAATTTAAGAAAAAGAAAAAATGATTTAAGTGAGGCTGCGGCTTTTTCTGAAAATATGAATGTAGTTAGAATTATGACAATTCATAAAAGTAAGGGACTTGAATTTCCTGTTGTCATTTTGGCGGAAACGGGGAAAAAGTTTAATGAAATGGATAGCAAGCAGCTTCTTATGAAGCACAGGCTTGTAGGTTTGGGACCTACCTGTTATATTGAAGAAGAAAAATTAAAATATCCTTCCGTGATGCGCTATTGTGTTTCAAAAAGGATAAAGTCAGATAATATAGCAGAGGAAATGAGAGTTTTATACGTTGCAATGACGCGTGCATCTGAAAAGCTTATTATAACTGGTGCAATATCAAAGGAATTTGAAGAATATATCGAAGAATGTAAGGATAAATGTTCTGCAATAACTCGCAAACCATTGGAATATCATGTACTTAATTCTCAAAAATATATTGATTGGTTAATGATGTGCCCAACTGTAGATGAAAAGCACATATTTCTACATGATGAAAACGAAGCTGTTTCTGATATTCTAAATGAAGGTGATTTTATTCAAGAGACAAGCATAGGTATTTTACCTCAGCCTGAAATGACCTTCTTTAAAGAAATACAAGAAACGAATTGTACTGCAATTCCTGCAAAAATTTCGGTATCCGATTTAAAAAGATTATTTGACGAGGAACATGAGCTTATACCTAATAAAGAGGTCAAAATGAATGACTTACCAAGCTTTAATGAAAAAATAAGGGATAATAAAACAAAATTATCAGCAGCACAATACGGTACAGCCATTCATACGTGCCTTCAAATTACGGATTATTCTAGAATCAAGACCTTAAAGCAAGGAGAAGCATTGAATTATGCTGAGGAAGTGCTATTAAATGCAGTGGATAAGGGCTTTTTAGATAATGAGGAAGCAAAATTAATAGATGTTAGCAATATAGCCCGTTTTTACGAAAGCAGGCTTGCAAGGAAAATAGCAAATGCTGATGAAATTATGAAGGAAATTCCTTTTACACAGCTAGAAACTATTAACGGTCAGGAAACAGCTGTGCAGGGTGTAATAGATTTGTTGATTAGAGAAGATGAATCTTATACTGTGATTGATTTTAAAACAGATGAAAAGGTAGATGCTGAAAAGCATAGACAGCAGCTTTATTACTATGGGAATTGTATAAAAAATGTGTTTGGCAATGAACCTGAAAAGATAGTTTATTTTATAAAGCATGATAAAGAGGTGTTATTATAAATGGAAGAAATGAGATTACAAAAATATTTAGCAATGTGCGGAATTTCCTCTAGACGAGGTGCAGAGGTAATCATTTCAGAGGGCCGTGTTACTGTTAATGGTAAGACTGTTACCGAAATGGGTGTAAAAGTCAGAGAGGGTGATAAAGTAACAGTAGATGGGAAAGTGGCAAAGCTTGAAAAAAGAAAATATTATATTATGTTAAATAAACCAGCAGGAGTTCTTTCTACCGTAAAAGATGACAGAGGTAGAGAATGTGTTGTTGACATTATTGAAGGCGTTGATGCGAGATTATATCCGGTTGGAAGATTAGATTATGATACTACGGGACTTCTTTTGCTTACAAACGACGGTGATTTTATGCAAAGAGTTACACATCCGTCATTTGAAATATGGAAAACGTATGAAGCAGTAGTAAAAGGTGTTCCAACTGAAACTGATGTGCGAAGATTTGCTGAGGGATTAATGCTAGATGACGGAAAAACACTTCCGGCGGTATTAGATGTTGTAGGATATAAGGGTAAAAATGCTATCGTTGAGGTAAGTATAAGAGAAGGCAGAAATAGGCAGGTAAGAAGAATGCTAGAAAGAATAGGCCATCCTGTTAATTCACTTAAAAGGATATCATTTGGTTCTTTAGAGCTTGGTGATTTAAAGCCTGGAAAATGGTGTTATTTGAACCCTGAGGATTTAAAGGGTATGCTTGAAAAGCGGTGAGTTTTGTTGAATTTTAATAAAATTATGTTTTGGAAAAAGAATAATGTAAAAAGAGATTTGTCTAAAATTCCGGAGAAGCTTGAGGCGCTTGATATAGATTCAAAAACGGCTCCAGCTATTATTGTTAAGACAGATTTGACTGACGATTTTAAGTTTGAGAATATTTGGCTTGCAGTAAAAGAGAATATTTTATACAAATATTCAGAAAATACTGATTTGATGGAAGAATTTATCAAATTTAAAAGTGGTGATGAACTGTTTATTGATGTCATGAATACATCAATTTTAATAGCATTAAAGCGAGGTACGGAAAATATAATACTTTGTCGCGGAAGTAACGCGGTAAATAGAACCTTTGGAGAATTTGCAGAAAAAGTAAATGCATCTATAAATAGTGGCGATAATGATGAATTTCATGATAAAAACAACATAAAGAAGGGTGAAAAAAATGAACATTCACATGGTATGCTGGGGCATTGTCCAAAATGTGGACGTGCCTTTAATGATGCTACAATGATATGCCCTTATTGCATAAACAAAAAAAGTGTAATAAAAAGATTATTGTCTTATACATTTAAATATAAGGTGTCGCTTATTTTGATTATTGTTTTTATGCTAATTAGTGCAATATTGGAGGTCATTTCGCCATATTATCAAGGCTCAGCTTTGTTTGATCAGGTTTTAAATACCGATAGCCCTAATTATGGTAAAATTTTTGAACTTGTAGGTTTTCTTGTGATTATGCAATTTATCTCTACCTTTGTAACTATTTTATATGGTCGCATAAATTCGAGGTTTGCAAACGAAGTTATTTTTAGCATGAGGAATGATGTGTTTTCAGCAATGCAGCATTTGTCTATCAAATATTTTACGGATAAAGAAACCGGCTCTTTAATGACAAGAGTCAATTCTGATGCAGAAGAGGTTCAATGGTTTATGCTGGATGGTGTTCCGTATTTGGTTGTAAACGTAATAAAAATTATCGGAATCGCTGTTCTTATGCTTTCGATACAGCCGTGGCTAACAACTGTAATATTAATACCGGTGCCTTTTTTAGCCTTGTTTTTTAGAAGATATTTACCAAAATTCCAAAAGCTTCATTCTAAAATTTTCAGAAAAAGAAGTGATATGACTTCAAGAATGAATGACTCTTTTACAGCAATGCGTGTCGTGAAAGCATTTGGAAAAGAGAAAACAGAAAATAATGCATTTTCAAAGCTTAGTCGTGAATTTAGTGATGTACAAGCAGTAGTACAAAAGAAATCGGGGACTGTCTTTCCAATTGTACATCAATTAATGTGGTTAGGCTCCTTGGTGATTTATGTTGCCGGTGGATTGCTAATAATAAATGGCAAAATGGGCTTTGGTATATTAACCTCATTCGTGGCTTATGTAGGAATGATATACGGACCTTTAGAATGGCTTGCAAATACCGTTCAAAAATTGGCCTCTGCTACAAATTCTGCAAATAGAATTTTTGAGATTGTAGATGCGAAATCTGTGATTGTAGAAGATGAGGATCCTGTTGAAATTAAGAATTTTGAAGGTAGGGTAACCTTTGAAAATGTCAATTTTAGTTATATGCCCAATAGACCTGTATTAAAGGATATTTCATTCGATATAAAACCTGGAGAGCATATAGGAATAGTTGGACCATCAGGAGCCGGAAAATCAACGCTTATTAATCTAATTGCAAGATTATATGATGTTGATTCTGGAAAAATAATGTTCGATGGTGTAGATATTAGAAATTTGTCTTTAAAATGGTTACATGATAATGTTGGAACAGTTCTACAAGATACATATCTTTTTATGGGAACGGTTTTCGATAATATCGCGTATACAAGACCGGATGCTACACCGGAAGAAGTTCTTGACGCTGCACGTATGGCAGATGCTCATGATTTCATAATGAAAATGGATGACGGCTATGATACATGGATTGGAACGGGTGGAAAAGGTCTTTCCGGAGGTGAAAGACAAAGAATTGCTTTGGCAAGAGCTATATTGAAGAATCCCAAAATCTTAATACTGGATGAGGCTACATCTGCTGTAGATACACAAACAGAATTACATATTCAGCGAGCTTTAGAACAGCTTTCAAAGGGGAGAACAACATTTAATATTGCACATCGTTTGTCTACATTAAGAAATGCTGATAGATTGATTGTTATAGAAAATGGTAATTTGGTTGAAATGGGAACACATTCTGAAATATATGCACTAGAAGGCGTTTATTTTAAGCTTTACCAAATTCAAAAGGACGCTCTTAAAATGCGTGGCTTAAAGGAGGAATCTTAATATGGATAATGTAATGAATAGTATAACCGTGGTAAATTATATTAATAATGATGAGGTACGTTTTGAAAAAACAGAAGGCGGCTTTATGTCTTTGACTTATAAAGAGAAAGAATATAAAAGGGTTTCGCTTCAAAGAGTATTTCCTCTTTCTAAGCCAACTGAATATATTTCTGTAAGGGAGATATGCGAAAACAGAGAACCGGGAGAAGAAATAGGAATAATAAAAAGTCTTGAGGATTTGAAGGGTAAAAATTATGAAAATGTTGAAGCTGAGCTAAATATCAGATATTTTACACCGGTGATAACAAAAATTAATAAGCTTAAAGATGAAAGAGGATATATTTATATTGAAGCAGAAACTACCTCCGGGAATAAAAAAATAACTGCTAATAACAGTTCCTCGGGATTTGTAAGATTATCATCAAAAAGAATATTAATAATAGATATTGATGGTAACAGATTCGATATACCGGATATGTTTTCACTTGATAAGAAGAGCTTACGAAATTTGGAGGTTGTAGTTTAATGACACTTTTTTTTGAATTACCTTCATGGGCTGCTGATATTTTGGCAGACAAGTATAAGGGTGAAAATATTAGATATGCAATTCCATGGGATTTGAATGACAAAGATGAATTTATTGAGGGGTATTTTATTGTAACCGACAAAAATATGCTTTTTCTCAACAACAATGAAATTGTAAAGGAAATCATTATAGATGCATTTAAAGATTATAAGGTTACACCATTAAACGGTGCCGGAATATTAGAAGCAAAGTCGTTTTTAACAGATGAGGATATATATCTAGGCCGCTTTTCGATGGAGCACGTTGCACGTTTTTCTACAATTGTTCAGAAAATTAATATGGAAAAGGCAGGTAAGGACAGTAATACAAAAGAAGAACCGGATAAAAAATGCATAAAATGCGGTCGACCTTTTCCAAGAGGTACGTCAGTGTGTCCTAAGTGTGTAAAAAAATCAACAATTCTTACAAGATTATTTAAAATGACAACAAATTATCTGCCGATGTTGATTTTGACAGGCGTCTTGCTTATAGTAATATCATTGCTGAATATTGTTATGCCTAAAATTTACTCAATGATTGTTAACGAGGTATATACTGCACCGGTACCGGAGCAGAGTGAAATGACTGAATTTATGATTCTCTTTGGTTTTTTGATATTCATATATTTCCTCTGCAGATTAGCTGTTACAGGTGTTACTATTATAAGAGGCCGAGTTATGGCAAATTTAAGCAGTAATATAATTCATGACTTAAGATTAAAAGTTTTTGAACATATTAACGCAATGTCAATAAGCTTTACAAATGAGCACAAAACAGGAGATTTGATTAGTCGTGTAACGAATGATACCAATAGAGTGAAGGATTTTATACAAAATGAAGCTATTGAGTGCATTAATCAGCTTCTCACGCTTATAGCAGTTGGTACATATTTGGTTTTCATAGATTGGAAAATGGCATTGATAGTTATAATTCCTGCACCAATGATAGTTATGTTTATGCAGGGCTTTAGAAGAAAGACTCATAAAATTTACAGGAGATTATGGAAGCTATCTGGTAAAAGTAATTCTGTTTTGCAAGATATTTTAAGTGGAATAAGGGTTGTAAAAACATTTGGTACAGAAGAGAAGGAAATTGAAAGATATAAATCAGTTTGCAGATCCTATAGAGATTTATGTGTAAAAAATGAAGTCTTTTGGACAACAGTTCAGCCTCTGATAAGAATTTTAACACAATTGAGTCATCTGGCATTGATGCTAGTAGGTGGTATAAATATTTTGAATGGTAAAATGGATGCTGGTACGCTTGTTCAATTTACTACATATGCATCGATGATCTATAGACCTATAAATTACATGATTTCACTTCCCAGATCTATTGCTGATGCAGTAGCCGCTGCAGCCAGAGTTTTTGATATACTTGATAATGAGCCGGATGTTAAGGATATAAAAGAACCGATAAAGCTGGATATAAAAGGCAAAATCGAATACAAAAATATGTATTTTGGTTATAAATCGTATGATGCGGTATTAGAAGAAATTAATTTGAACGTAAAACCAGGTGAAATGATAGGTCTTGTTGGACATTCAGGCTCGGGTAAGAGTACTATGATTAATCTTTTGATGAGATTTTATGATCCAGATATAGGAGATGTTTTTGTAGACGACGTTAATTTAAAGGATATTTCACAAGAATATATGAGAAAGCAAATAGGTGTTGTTTTGCAAGAAACATTCTTGTTTAGTGGCAGTATCTATGAAAACGTTAAATATTCTAAGCCCGATGCCACATACGAAGAGGTTATAAGAGCTTGTAAAATGGCTAACGCCCATGAATTTATAATGAAGTTTCCTGATGGCTATGATACGAGAGTAGGTCAAAATGGTCAAAATCTCTCTGGCGGTGAAAAGCAGCGAATTGCAATTGCACGAGCTGTAATACATGATCCTAAGATTTTAATACTAGATGAGGCTACTGCTTCTTTAGATACTGAAAGTGAGAAAATGGTCCAAGAGGCATTGAAAAGGCTTGTTAAAAACCGAACAACCTTTGCTATAGCTCACAGACTGTCAACATTAAAGTTTGCAGATCGACTTGTTGTTTTAGATCATGGACACATTGCTGAGCTGGGAACTCATGATGAGCTTTTAAAAGCTAAGGGCATATATTACAATCTTGTCTTGGCTCAGCTTAATATGACAAGACTTGTAGGACAGGAAGAAATTTCAGAAGAGGAGTATTTGTCTGGTGAATAATTAATTATTTGCGAAGGCTTGCTCGCTAATTGCATGTATGTGAATAATAATTCGTTTGTTGCGTTGCAAAGTTTATCGAATTAATGTAAAATGAACGTGCTGTATATTAAAAAGTATTATATTTGAGGATGCTTGTTTTATATGTTATGCGCATATAATTGTAGCATTAAATAATTAAACGGGAGGATTAATATGTCTGATAAGTTAGATGAGAAGCGTATTGAAGAAAAGAAAAAAGCGTTGGAGATTGCTATAGCAAATATAGATAAACAATTTGGTAAGGGTGCCGTAATGAAGCTTGGTGATAATGTTGGAATGAATGTGGATGTTATTTCAACTGGTGCATTAGGACTTGATCTTGCTCTTGGAGTAGGAGGTCTTCCCAGAGGAAGAATTATTGAAATTTTTGGACCTGAATCTTCCGGTAAAACAACCGTAGCTTTGCATGTTATAGCTGAAGCTCAAAAGAAGGGTGGAGAGGCAGCATTTATTGATGCTGAGCATGCATTAGACCCTGTTTATGCAAAAGCATTGGGTGTTGATATAGATAATCTTGTTGTGTCACAGCCTGATACGGGAGAGCAAGCCTTGGAAATAGCAGAAGCACTTGTAAGAAGTGGTGCTATTGATGTCATAGTTATTGACTCTGTTGCAGCGTTAGTACCCAAAGCAGAAATTGATGGTGAAATGGGAGATTCTCATGTAGGACTTCATGCAAGACTTATGTCACAAGCCCTGAGAAAGCTTTCTGGTGTAATTAATAAATCAAAAACTACTGCGATTTTTATTAACCAGCTTAGAGAAAAAGTTGGTGTTATGTATGGTAATCCGGAGGTTACAACAGGTGGACGTGCACTTAAATTTTATGCTTCTGTAAGACTTGATATAAGAAGAGTAGAAGCTATAAAAAATGGAGCAGATGTTATAGGAAACAGAACTCGTGCAAAGGTTGTAAAAAATAAGGTTGCGCCTCCATTTAAGGAAACGGAATTTGACATTATTTACGGAGAGGGTATATCAAAAGTTGGCTCATTGGTTGATGTTGCTGTTATGTATAACATTATAAATAAGAGTGGAGCATGGTTCTCATATGGAGAACAGCGAATTGGCCAGGGAAGAGAAAATGCAAAGATATATCTTAAAGAGCATCCTGAAATGATGGAGGAAATCGATGCTAAGGTTCGTGAGGTTGTAAAAGAAAAGCTCGGCAAAGGAAACTTGGGTGATACAGATAATTAAAAATGAATCAGAGTGTTTATATAAAGCAATGTCATAAAGAGTCGAATGGTGAATATAAGGTTGAGTTTAGCTGCGGTGATATATTATTATTTTCATCTGATGAGGTTATAGAGCATGGACTTTACAGTGAGGAAAAACAATTAGATAGTCTTTATGATTTTTGTGTTATGATTTTATCAAAGCGTATGATGGCAGCTCATGCCTCGTACGTTTTGTTTTCAAATAAAACAAGATTTCAGGTTCAAAGGAAGATGCAAGCTTATGTCTCTGATGGAAATATAAGTGATGAATGGATTCCATATACTGATGATGCAATAAAGAGTGCTTTAAAAAGGCTTGAAGAGCTGGAATATATAAATGATTCTTTATATGCTCAGAAGTATGCAGCAAATGCATTATTATGTAAAGGTGCTTCTAAGAACTCTGTTTTGAATGATTTAGTTTATAAAAAGGGTATAGCTAAGGAAATTGCCGAAGAAGAGATTTTTAGGGTTTGTGAGCAAAATGAGGAATTGGAATCTGAAAATGCCTATAAGCTTTTAAAAAAGAAAACAAAGAGTAATTTCCCCACAGAGCAAAAGGAGATAGATAAGCTATATAGGTATGCAATGGGAAAGGGATTTTCACGTCGCGAAATAGAAGACGCTTTAGATATTATAAAAAGTGAGGTAGAAGAGGTCTATGAATGAAAATTGTAGCGTTTCTGTAATTTCATTGGGTTGTGCAAAAAATCATGTAGATGCAGAAATAATGCTTGGTATTTTAAAAGAAGCAGGATATATTATTACAAATGATAACGATGAAGCAGATGTAATAATTATTAATACATGCGGATTCATAGAGGCAGCGAAGACAGAAGCTATTGAAGCTATATTGGAGGCAGCTGAGTATAAAAAACAAAAATGTAAAGCTATCATAGCTACAGGGTGCCTTACTCAAAGATATGCAGAGGATATAATTTCAGAAATGCCAGAGGTAGATGCCGTACTTGGCATTAATGGTTATGCCAATATTGTTGAAGCTATAGAATCGTGTCTTAATGGAAAAAGATATGATTTTTATGAGTACACAGGTGATTTGACATATCTTGATCGAACAAGAATTATTTCAGGTCCAAAGGGAAGTGCGTATTTAAAAATTTCAGAGGGCTGTGATAATCGTTGTGCCTATTGTGCAATTCCGGATATAAGAGGCCCTTTTAGAAGCAGAACTAAGGACGATATAATTTCTGAAGCAAAAAGACTAGCAAATAGTGGCATTAAGGAATTGGTTGTAGTAGCTCAAGATACATCCAGATATGGTAAAGACTTGTATGGAAAGCCTGTTTTGTCTGAGCTTCTTTATGAATTAAATAAAATTAGCGGTATTGAGTGGATAAGAGTTATGTATTTTTATCCAGATGAAATAGCAGAGGAGCTTATTGAGGCTATGCAAAAATGTGACAAGGTTATTCCATATGTTGATTTACCGCTTCAACACATAAGTGACAAGATTTTAAAAGATATGAATAGAAGAGGTTCTTCAGAAGATATTAAAAATGTCATAAATGGATTTAGAGAAAAACTTAATGACTGTGTGATTAGAACTTCTTTAATAGTAGGATTTCCGGGTGAAACAAATGAGGATTTTGAAAAGCTTGTAAGCTTTGTTGAAGAAACAAGATTTGATAGACTTGGTGTGTTTTGCTATTCACCTGAAGAGGGTACCATTGCCGCAGATATGGAAGACCAAATTTCCGAAGAATTAAAAAACGAAAGATATAATAAAATAATGGAAATACAACAAAATATTTCCCGGGAAATAAACGATAAGCGTGTTGGAAAGAGCTATGATGTGATTGTAGAGGGTGTTTCTGATGATGGAATTTTTTATTTTGGAAGAAGCTATGCAGAAGGCCCAGATGTTGATGGCAAGATATATTTCACAGCAAATGATCCGTTGAAAATAGGGGATATTGTAAGTGTTAAGATATTGATAGCTGAAGAATATGATTTGACAGGCTGTCAAAATGGTGTATAATTGCTTGGTATGATTATTTGAATCTTGAGAGGAGTGTAATTTTTGAATCTTCCAAATAAATTGACTATAACAAGATTGATTCTTGTGCTTGTTTTTGCTTTTTTTGCATTCCCATATCCTGAGTGCATGAGCTTTATGAATGAAGGTGTTTTTGGTATAATTAAACCCTTTGTTGCATTGATTGTATACATAGTTGCTTCTGTAACTGATGCTGTAGATGGTCATTTGGCTAGAAAGAATAATTTGGTTACAGATTTTGGTAAATTTCTTGATCCAATTGCCGATAAGCTTTTAGTTACTGCTGCACTTCTTGCACTTTGCGTTAATAATGACTTATATTTGTGGGCTTGTCTTATTATTTTAGCTCGTGAATTTATTGTATCCGGAATTAGAATGATTGCTGCTAGCAAGGGAACAGTTATTGCTGCAGGCAAGTCTGGAAAATTAAAAATGATTGTTCAAACTGTGGCTATAATTACACTTTTAGTTGCACAGATTGCATATGGAATATTACCAGAATCATTAAACATAATTTGTGATATTATATACGTAACAGGAAATGTTATTATGGTTTTAGCTGTTATTTTGACAATAGTTTCTGGTATAGAATACGTATGGAAAAATAAAAATGTATTAGAAAGCAAATGACATTTGAAAGGTGACCTAGTAATGGTAATATTAGTAGATGCAATGGGTGGGGATAATGCACCAAGGGCAATTGTAAAGGGTTGTATTGATGCATTGCAGGAACGTAAAGATTTTAAGGTTGTATTAATAGGTGACTCTGAGGAAATATCTAATGTTTTAAAAAATGAAAAATATGATGAAGAAAGAGTAATAATCAAACATACAACGCAGATTATTACAAATAATGATATCCCAACAAAGGCAATAAGATTGAAGAAGGATTCATCTATGGTAGTTGGCTTTAGAATGCTAAAGGCAGGAGAGGGTGACGTGTTTATTTCTGCCGGAAGCAGTGGGGCTTTGTTAGTTGGTTCCACAACTATTATTAAAAGAATGGGGGATATCGATAGACCATGTCTCGGTTCTATTATTCCTACAAAGGGTGGCAGAATGATTTTAGTTGATTCAGGCTTGAATCTCTCGAGCAATCCTGAAAGATATAAAAATTTTGCGTATCTGGGTTCAGCATATATGAAAGCATTGTTTGATGTTTCAAATCCAAGGATTGGTCTTGTCAATGTTGGTTCTGAGGATGAAAAGGGACCTGAAATGATAAAAGAAGCAAATGAGCTTTTAAAAGAATCGGACTTGAATTACATAGGATATCTAGAGGGTAAGGATTTGTTTGAGGGTAAGGCTGATGTTGTTGTTACAGATGGCTTTACCGGAAATGTCATATTAAAGCTTATTGAAGGTACATCCAAATATTTCTTCTCAAAATTAAAGGGCTTATTGTACAAAAATTTCACATCTAAAATAGGTGCTTTATTTTTAAAAAAGGGTTTAATGGGATTTAAAAAAGAATTAGATCCTGACATACATGGTGGTGCTCCGATTTTGGGTGTTGATGGATTGGTTATTAAGAGTCATGGAAGCTCAAATGAAAAAACAATAAAGCATGTGGTTTTAAAGGCATGTGATTTGGCGTCTACCTCGTTTATGGATGATATTAGGAAAACCTTCAATTCAATGAAAAAAATATAAAAATTTGATATTTTATTAATGATAGTATATAATAACATAGATTATATAAACAGAAAGGAATTGGTTTTAATGTTTGATAAGGTAAAGGATATTGTTGTAGAGCAGCTTGGTGTTGAGGAGGATTCAGTTACAATGACATCTTCTTTTGTAGATGATTTGGGAGCTGATTCACTTGACATAGTTGAGCTTATAATGGCTTTTGAGGATGCTTTCGATGTAGAAATTCCTGATGCAGATGCTGAAAAAATCACAACAGTTGGCGATGCAGTTGAATACATCAAGACAGTAAAGAAATGAGTAAGGATATTTCTGAACTGGAAAAACGAATTGGCTATAGCTTTCACAATCGAGATTTGATTGTGAAAGCTATGACGCATACATCTTATGCAAATGAGCGAGGTATTAAGAACAGACGCGACAAAAGCTATCAAAGGTTAGAGTTTTTAGGCGATTCTGTTTTAAGTACTATTATAAGCACTTATTTGTACAAGCATTTTCCGTCGATGAATGAAGGTAGTATGTCAAAGCTTAGAGCATCTGTAGTATGTGAGGCATCGCTATCAGAAATTGCGCAAGGGATATGCTTGCAGGAATATTTGCTTTTAGGGCATGGAGAGGAATTGACAGGTGGAAAAAATAAACCTTCAATTCAAGCGGACGCATTTGAAAGTATGTTGGCTGCTATTTATTTGGATGGTGGCTTTGACACTGTTACTACTGTTCTTATGGATAATTTAAAGATGGAAGATTTCATAAATAAGCATGCTTCCATATATGATAGTACAGATTATAAAACAAAGCTTCAAGAGTCTGTAAACATGAATAGGACTGATATAGTTTATGAAATATATGATATGACAGGTCCTGCACATGATTGTACATATTTTGCATCTGTTACTATTTTTGCGAAGGATTCTAAAGATAAGAATTCTGCAAAAGGTAAAGGTAGAAGCAAGAAGGATGCAGAACAGAGTGCTGCAAGAGAATTATTAAAAAAATTAGGACTTATTAATGGAGAAGTATAAATGCTGATAATACCTATTTTTGTTCCTCATGAGGGTTGTCCGCATGATTGCTGTTTTTGTGATCAAAAAAAGATTAGTGGAAAATCTTCGGCCCCGACTAGGGAAGAAATAAGACAAGAAATTGAAAAGTATTTAGATATCAAAGGCAATTATGACGATGTTCAAATTGCCTTTTTTGGTGGGAGCTTTACTGCAATTAATGTAGAAAAGCAGATAGAATATTTAGAAATTGCTAATGAATATATAAAAGATGGTACTATAAATTCAATTAGAATTTCTACAAGACCGGATTATATTGACGATGAAATATTGGATAGGCTAGAGCGTTATAATGTAAAAACTATAGAGCTTGGAGCACAGTCGATGGATGATTATGTATTGCTCAAGTCAGGAAGAGGACACGAAGCAAGACATACAATTAATTCTGCAGGGCTTATAAAAAGACGAGGCTTTGAATTAGGATTACAAACGATGACAGGGCTTCCCGGGGCTTCGTTTGAAAGTGATATATTTACTTCAGATGAAATTATTAAGCTTAAGCCGTCAATTGTTAGGATATATCCAACTGTAGTAATTCGAGATACCCATCTTCATGAAATGTATATAGAGAACGAGTATGTTCCACCAACATTGGAAAAGACTGTAGATCTATGTGCTTTATTAATGACAAAATATGAGCAGCATGGTATTCATGTTATAAGAATGGGACTTCATTCTACGCAAGGAGTTAGCTTCAATGGCGATGTAGTTGCAGGACCATATCATCCTGCATTCGGTCAGCTAGTTAAGTCACAAATTGCATATGATAGATTGACTAAAATAGGTCAGGTGAGTGGTAATGATTTCGTTGCATATGTACCACAAAATGAACTTTCTGATTATATAGGTCAAAAACGTGCAAACATATCAAAATTAAAAGAAGAATATGGATACAAAAATGTAACAATTAAACCTATAAAATGACATATTTTAAATTGAAATTCTGTTATAATAAGAATATACGATTTAAGAACGGTGATATTTTTGGCAAAGGAAATATTTAATAGGGTTGAAGTAAAATTCAAGCTTAATGGGAAACAAAAGGATTCTCTGATTAGTGCAATTAGAGAATATATGAATGAAGACAAATATAATGTTGGTGGTAAGGTATATACTATTTGTAACATATATTATGATACTGATAATAATGATATTATACAGGCATCAGTTGCAAAGCCTGTATATAAAGAAAAGTTACGTTTGAGAGGCTATGGCATACCAAAACCCGGGGATAAGGTTTTTCTTGAGATAAAAAAGAAATTTAAGGGTGTAGTTAATAAGCGTAGAACGTCATTGGAACTGGAAGAGGCAAGGAATTACATAAAAACAAAAAGTATGCCTGAAATTAAGCCATATATGAATAAGCAGGTTTTAAAAGAAATTGATTATTTTTTAAGCATATATGATATTAAGCCGGCAGTATATTTAGCATATGACAGATTAGCTTTTTTTGATAAAAATGACTCGGATTTTAGAGTCTCCTTTGATACTAATGTGAGAACCAGGCGTTATGATTTAGATTTAGAGGCAGGTGACCATGGAAAACAGTTATTAAATGATGATACATGGCTTATGGAGGTAAAGATTAATAAAAATTTGCCGCTGTGGTTTGCGCGAATTTTAAGCGAAAATGAAATATATAGATGTTCATTTTCAAAATACGGAACTGAATATGCTAAATTAATAGGTAAAGATAGATATAATGATCCTGAAAATTTGAGAAGTATATTATTATAATAATTTTGGAGGAAGAAAATGGATAATTTTTTTAGTATTTTGGACACAAATACGTTGGTTTTTATTGATTTTAAGGATGCAATAATTGTGCTGATTGCAGCTTTGGCTGTTGGATTTATTGCAAGTGGTGCATACATGATAGCTAATGGAAAGAAAGGTGAATTTACACAAAATTTCATGCTTACATTGGTTGCACTTCCGCCTGTAGTTGCTTTGATTATATTGGTTGTGGGTACTAATATTGCTGGAGCATTTTCCCTTGCCGGAGCATTCTCACTTATAAGATTTAGAAGTGCACCTGGAGATCCTAAAGACATTTTATATGTATTTTTGGCTTTAGGTGGTGGTTTTGCGTGCGGTCTTGGATATATAACTCTTGGAATTGCTTTCGTTATATTTATTTGTTTAATATTGATTTTGTTGACGCGCTTTGGCTATGGAAAGCATAGAGGTGATGTTAGAAAGCTTAGAATTAAAATTCCTGAAAATTTAAATTATTCTAACGCATTTGATGATATTTTAGATAAATATACAAAAAGCTATAAGCTGGAACGAATAAAATCTATCGATTTGGGTGCTTTGTTTGAGATTACATATCATATAACAATTGCCTCAGATACAAATGTTCAGGAGTTTATAGATGAGCTACGTTGCAGAAATGGTAATCTTACAATTATTATGACTGCGATTGATGAAAATACAAGTTTTAAAGGATAATTTTACACAATTTGGTATTTATGTGTTTCTTTTATACCTTTCAGCCGCTTATTTAGTATTCACTTAAGAATTTAAATAAGCGGCATTTTTTGTTATTGAATACAAATGTAATCTTTAATATTTTTGTATTTTGATTCTCCTATTCCGCTAACGTTTAATAAATCCTTAACAGAATTAAATAAACCATTTTTATTGCGATATTCTATTATTTTCATTGCTGTTGCTTCGCCAATTCCTTTTAATGTAGTTAATTCATATAGTGATGCTGTATTAATGTTTATTTTTTTTGATTGTGAGCTATTATTATTTTCAGAGGAATGTGGGGTAGAGACAATTTCACCAATTACAGGAATGTGAATTTTATACCCATCATATACGAGCTCCGCAAGATTGATATTAGTTAAATCAGCATCCTTTTTTAAGCCACCGGCAGCATTTATAGCATCATTGATTCGTGAACCAACAGAAATGGAAACTAAACCAGGCTTTTCTACTGCACCACTTACATGTATTAAAAGTGTTTCGTTAGAGACTAAAGGAGTAGCTTTATCGATACTATTTTTGTGAAAAGGTGAGTTAGTAGCAGTATTTTGAATAATATTTATGTCTTTTTTATTATTAGTAATTATACATCCATAAATGAAGCATATTAACAATATAAATATAAATGCTAGCATTTGAGCTTTTGGTGATATTTTAATAATTTTATTCCTCAATTTAATTCTTCTTTCGCTTAATTTCATTTTAAAGACCTCCTGTTTTGTATTTATATATCATATTATAGCTTGATTTTTTTAGGAAAATTATTTCCCGGGAAATAATTAAAAAAATATTTTGTATTGTGAGAGCCTGATAAATACATACATTTTTTTAATTGTATTTTTTCTTTTTTTTTGATAAAATGAAAGCGGTATAATCATTTGTACTAGATAAAGAATAATTATGAGGTGTGAATATGAACTTTGATTTACTTCATCCTGCTGATTTGCTGGTTATGTTTATGGAGAGAATTTACCAATATGGTATGACTACTACTTCAGGCGGTAATTTATCAATATTAGATGATAATGGAGATATTTGGATTACTCCTGGTTCTGTGGATAAAGGTAGCTTAACCAGAAAGGATATTATACAAGTAAAGCCAGATGGTACAGTTATTGGAATTCATAAACCATCAAGTGAATTTCCTGTACATGAAAGAATATATAAGTCACGACCTGATATCAAGGCTGTGCTTCATGCACACCCACCTGCATTGGTTGCTTTTAGTATAGTTAGACAAATACCAGAAACGAGATTAATACCTAATTTCGTTGAAATTTGTGGAAATGTTTCGATGGCAGTTTACGATGTGCCAGGTAGCAAGGGACTTAGCATAAAGGTAACTAATGAATTTGAAAAAGGTAACAACGTTGTAATGCTTGAAAACCATGGTGTTTTTGTAGGAGCGAGTGATTTATTTAAGGCTTTTATGGCATTTGAAACTTTAGACTATTGTGCAAGATTAGAAATTGAAGCTTCAAAAATAGGAAAAATTAAACCTCTTACCGATAAACACGTAGCTATTTCAAAAGAAAAACAAAGCATTGAAATGGACGAATTTGTAAATAAATCTATAAGCAGTGAGGAGAAAGAATCTAGACGAGAAATGTGTGTACTCATTAAACGTGCATATGATCAACAGCTTTTCACAAGCACGCAGGGTACGTTTTCACAAAGGCTTTCAGATGGTTCATTCTTGATTACACCTTACCACAAGGATAGAAAGTATATGGAAGAGTCAGATTTAGTTCGCATAGTAGGCGATTGGAAGGAAGCAGGAAAGATGCCTTCAAGATCTGTTTTACTCCATAAAAAGATATATGACAAGCACCCTGAAATTAATTCTATAATAATTGCTCATGCACCATACGTAATGACATTTGGCATTACTGATTGTGAATTTGATTCAAGAACCATTCCTGAATCATATATAATGCTTCGTGATGTGAAAAAGATTCCATTTGGTGCTAGCTTTATGCAACCAGATATGGTAGCAGATATGTTTAATGATATGACACCAATTTTAATTGCAGAAAATGATTGTGTAATAGTAACGGGCTCTAGCCTCATTAATGCATTTGATAAGCTTGAAGTAATGGAGTATAGTGCTAAGGCAATTGTACACTCTAAAGCTCTTGGTGGTATTGTTTCTATAACGGATGAAGAAGTTAAGGATTTAAGAGAAGCATTTAATTTTTAAGTTATATATTAAGGAGTGAATTATTTTGAGCAGCATATCTGAAATGTTTGGAAGTCTTGTATTTAATGATCATGTTATGAAAGAAAGGCTTCCTAAAGAAACATACAAGGCTTTAAAAAAGACAATGGCTGAGGGGCGTACATTGAAGCCTGAGGTTGCAGGTGTTGTAGCTAATGCTATGAAGGATTGGGCGATTGAAAAAGGCGCAACTCATTATACACACTGGTTTCAACCAATGACAGGTATAACTGCAGAAAAGCATGACAGTTTTATTACACCTACTGATGATGGACAAGTAATAATGGAATTTTCAGGTAAGGAGCTTGTAAAAGGTGAGCCTGATGCTTCAAGCTTTCCTTCTGGTGGCTTGAGGGCTACCTTCGAGGCTAGAGGATATACAGCATGGGATCCTACGTCATATGCCTTTATTAAAGAAGGAACACTTTGTATACCTACTGTATTTTGCTCTTATGGTGGGGAATCATTAGATAAAAAGACACCTCTTCTTAGATCCATGGAGGCTGTAAATAAACAGGCGTTAAGAATTGTTAGATTGTTTGGTAATACACAGATTCGACATGTTAATACTACTGTTGGTGCAGAACAGGAATATTTTCTCATAGACAGAGAGCTTTATTTAAAAAGAAAAGATTTAGTTTATACCGGACGTACTTTGTTTGGTGCAAAGCCACCAAAAACACAGGAGCTTGATGATCACTATTTTGGTTCCTTGAAGAGTCGTGTTAAGGAATATATGAAGGAGTTAAATGAAGAGCTTTGGAAGCTTGGAATAATGTCAAAAACTGAGCACAATGAGGCTGCACCAGCTCAACACGAGTTAGCTCCCATATACAGTAATACTAATATTGCAACCGACCACAACCAAATAATAATGGATGTAATGAAAAAGGTTGCAAAACGTAGAAATCTTGCTTGCTTGCTTCATGAGAAGCCTTTTGAGGCGGTAACTGGAAGTGGTAAGCATAATAACTGGTCTTTGAGTACCGATACAGGTGTTAATCTTTTAGAACCAGGATCTTCACCTCATGAAAACGCACAATTTTTATTGTTTTTGTGTGCTGTAATAAAAGCAGTTGACGAGCATCAGGATTTGCTTCGTATATCTGCTTCCTCAGCCGGAAATGATCACAGGTTAGGTGCAAGTGAAGCGCCTCCTGCTGTAATTTCAATGTTTTTAGGAACAGAATTGACTGAAATTTTAGAGGCAATAGAGTCAGACAGTAAATATGAGGGTAAAGAAAAGGTTGATATGGAAATAGGTGTTCATACATTACCTAAATTTCCTAAGGATAATACTGATAGAAATAGAACATCACCTTTTGCTTTTACAGGTAATAAATTCGAATTTAGAATGCCTGGGTCACCTATGTCTATTTCTTGCCCCAATATGATTTTAAATACAATTACTGCTGATGTCCTTATGGAATTTGCAGATAAGCTAGAGGTTGCGAAGGACTTCAACGCAGAGCTTAATTCCTTGATTAGAGAAACTATAAGAAATCATAAGAGAATTATATTTAACGGAAATGGTTACACAGACGAATGGATTGCAGAAGCTGAAAGACGTGGCTTGTTAAATCTTCCAACTACACCGGATGCACTTCCTCTTTTTGTAAGTGAGGAAAATGTTAAGCTGTTTGAAAGACATTCTATTTTGACGGAAACAGAGTTACGTTCAAGATGCGAGATTTTACTGGAAAATTATTGCAAGGTTTTAAATATTGAGGCTAATACTATGCTGGAAATGGCTAAAAAGGATATTTTACCTGCAGCTATGAAGTATGTTAAATTTATTAGTGAAACAATTAATGCTTTGAGCTTAGCTGCTCCTTTCGCAAATAAGGATGCAGAACAGGACTTACTTAAAGATATGGCAGCATGGACATCAGATTTATCTAACGAAATTAAAAAGCTTTCTGCAGATATTGCTGAAATTAGCAAATATGATGATATTTTAAAACGTGCTTGTTATTTGCGAGATGTAATAATTGTTGATATGAAGGAATTGAGAAAAACAGCAGATAAAATGGAGGAGGTTATGCCTCCGGAATATTATCCATATCCTACATATGGAGATTTGCTTTATAGCGTACATTAATTTATAAAGAGGAGAAAATTAAAATGGCTTTTGGTATATTTGATGCACATTGTGATACGATTACTACTTTGCAGGAAGGGGATAATCTTTATGATGCTCCTAGAAACTTTAATTTAAAACAATTGGAAAGCTATGATTATTATACACAGGTAATGGCTATTTGGGTTGATATTGCTAGAAACCCAGATGATATGTGGGAATTTTTACAAGGTCATATAGAGCGTTTTTATAGCGAATTGAAGAAGAATCCTTCTGTTAAGTTGATAAAGACAAAGGAGGATATTGAGGAATTTAAAGATGGTCCAAATTTGATTTTAGGAATCGAAGGAGGAGAGGCTGTAGGAAAGGATATAGCTAATGTAGAAAAGCTCTACAATCAAGGTGTCCGTCTTATTACTCTTACTTGGAATAATCCTTATGCTATCAGTGACACGAACTGTGTTACCGTTGAGTGCTTGAATGGTGAAAAGGATTACAAGGGCGGTCTTACCAGCTTCGGGAAGCAAGTAGTAAAAGAAATGAATAGACTTGGTATGGTTATAGATGTTTCTCATCTTTCGGACAAGGGCTTCTATGATTTATTACAAACTTCAAGCAAGCCTTTTATTGCATCTCATTCAAATTCTAGAAATCTTTGCAATCATCCACGTAATTTAACAGACGATATGTTTAAAGAGCTTATCAAAATTGGCGGTGTTGCAGGTATTAATTTTTATCACACATTTTTAACGACAGAAAAATCAGAGGCAGATATGACAGATATTATTCGTCATATAGAGCACTTTATGAGCCTGGGTGGAGAGAAAAATGTTGGTATTGGTACAGATTTTGATGGTATTGATTATCTTCCAAAGGGATTTAGAGGTGCATGTGATCTTGGTACTATATACGAGGCTCTTTTGAAATTAAATTATAGTGAAGATATTGTGCGCGATATTATGTGCAGAAATATGGAACGTGTATTTTCTGAGTGTCTGTAATTCGAGTTTATTATTAGCCCTTATGTATTTGACATTACATAAGGGTGTTTTTCTACGATTGTATAATTCATTTCTTTATTTGTTATTTGTGTTATGTGTGAAAATTGTCCTAGATGTTGTAATGTTAATCGTAATATTGGTGAGCGTGGATTTTGTGGAGCAGACGACAATAGTATAAAGGTGGCACGTGCTGCTCTGCATTTTTGGGAAGAACCTTGTATTTCCGGAATACGTGGCTCGGGCACAATTTTCTTTTCCTACTGTTCATTAAAATGTGTTTATTGTCAAAATGAAAAGATTAGTCATGGTAAGGTAGGAAAGGAAGTAAGTATTCAAAGATTAGCAGAGATAATGCTAGAGCTTCAGGAGAGTGGGGCACATAATATTAATCTTGTAACGCCTACACATTATGTATTTCAAATTCTTGAAGCTCTAAAAATAGCAAAAAGAGAAGGACTGATTATTCCTATTGTATATAATACGAGTGGTTATGAGCGTCCGGAAATTATTGATGAAATATCACCTTATGTAGATATTTTTCTAACTGATTTTAAATATGCAAATAATGAGGATGCTATGAGATATTCTAAAGTGTCAGATTATGTTGAGTATGCTATGGCATCTTTAGGTAAAATGGTACAGCACTGCCCTATAGAATTTTTTGAAGATGATAATAATGATGAAAGCAAAAATTATTCTTTTGAAAATAAAATTATGAAAAGGGGAGTTATTGTAAGACATTTGCTTTTGCCAGGAAAGCTTGTGCAGAGTAAGAATGTTGTAAAACGCATTTTTGCAAAGTATGGTAATAATCTTTATTACAGCTTAATGAGCCAATACACGCCGCTTTCTATCAGCTCGGATTATCCTGAACTTTTTGATAAGGTTTCTGATAGCAGTTATAATAAATTAGTAGATTATGCGTTAAGAATTGGTGTAGAAAATGCCTTTTTTCAAATGGGTGATGCTGCCTCTGAAAGTTTTATTCCGGATTTTGATTTAAGTGGCGTATAAAAAAAGTGCAAAAATACATAAGTAAATTTGCACTTAGAGTTATAAAATTATTTGATTTTTTATTACCTTATAAATTAATAGTTTTCAGGTTTGATTTTAAAGTATGCTTGTGGATGCTTACAAACAGGACAAAGCTGTGGTGCTTTTTTACCAAAATGAATATGTCCACAATTTCCGCATTCCCAAATCATATCTCCATCGCGTGAGAAAACTAATCCTTCTTTAACATTTGCTAAAAGTTTGCGATAGCGCTCCTCATGTGTTTTTTCTACAGCGGCAACTGACTCAAATAAATAAGCAATATCTTCAAAGCCTTCCTCGTGAGCTTCCTTTGCGAATTGTGCGTACATGTCTGTCCATTCATAATTTTCTCCTTCTGCTGCTGAAAGGAGATTTTCTTCAGTAGTTCCAATTCCGTTTAAAAGTTTGAACCAAATTTTAGCATGTTCTTTTTCATTGTTTGCAGTTTCAGTAAAAATTTCAGCAATTTGCTCATAACCATCTTTTTTAGCTTTTGAAGCAAAATAAGTGTATTTATTTCTTGCTTGTGATTCACCTGCAAATGCAGTCATTAAATTTTGTTCTGTTTTAGATCCTTTTAATTCCATTTGTAACACCTCAATTATTTTTTATTGATAGTATAATGCCCAAAAAATTAAAAGTCAAACAAAAATTGTGAAAATGTGTATTATTTCAAATTGGAAGGTAAATTATTGTCTATATCATAGATAATCGCTAATATGCCATCAGTAACACTTATTGAGGCTGATTGTGAAGTGAATTCATTGCTTACACCTAGTGGTTCGTCAAATGACAATACGGCATTATTTAGATTATATTTAAAGCCTGAAAGAGTAACTCCATTAGATTTTTCAGAAAGTGATAAAATTGATATTCTCCCATTAGAGTTATTGTCAAAAAGGATTGTGTCATTGTAAACGACAGTGGCAATACTATTATTTCCAATCATATATGCGTTATACCCATTTTTGGCTAATTTTGTCAGTATTTGAAAATTAGCTATGGTAAAATCAGTTTTGCCTCCTATAGCACCATAAATTATAAAATTTTTGTAATTTCTCTTGATTCCTTCATTAATTGCAAGCATCAAATCAGTATCGTCCTTAACAGTAGGATGACGAATTATATCTATATTTGTATTTGGAATTTCTCCAAGCGAATCAAAATCACCAACTATCAAATCAGGATAAAGAAAATTATTCGTAAGTTTTAAATAACCTGCATCTGCTGCAATAATAAAGTCTTTTTCTTCAACAGGCTGGTATTTTAAAGGAAAATTTGTTTCGGCTGCACCGAAAATAAAGCATATTTTATCGTTCATATTAAACACCCGTCTAGTATTTTAACAAATTAGAAAGCATTGTCAAGAATAGTAAATTACGATTATCAAAGTAATTCAAGGATTTACTTTTGTTGTAAATTATATATGTTTGTGATAAAATATTTTTCGAATTTTACCAAAGGATGTGAAATTATTATGAGTTCTTTTCATGTAAATCTTGTAAAAAAAGTTGATGATTCATACGATATAGTAATAGGTAATGGTGTTTTAGATGAGATGTGTTCTTTTATAAAGGAATATATTGGTGAAAGCAAGAAAAATATTGCAATAGTGACAGACTCTAATGTAAATAGAATATATGGAATTAATTTTAATGAGAAAATAAAAAATACACTTCCACAGTGTAAAATAATTACAATTGAAATTCCAGCTGGTGAAAAAAGTAAGACACGTAAAATGAAGGAATTTGTCGAGGATGAAATGATAAAAAATGGTTTCAGACGTGATACATTGATAATTGCACATGGTGGAGGAGTTGTTACAGATTTAGCTGGTTTTGTAGCAGGAACGTTTGCAAGGGGAGTTCCATTTATTAATTATGCTACTACTCTTTTAGCAGCGGCCGATGCCTCAGTGGGAGGGAAAACGGCTGTTGATACAGACGTTGCAACAAATTTGATAGGGTTAATCTATCAACCTAAAAGAGTATTTATCGATACACAAACATGGGAAACTTTAAATCAAAGAGATATTTCAGGGGGACTTGCTGAAACTATAAAGCACGCTTGCATGGCAGATAAAGAATTTTTTCAATACTTAGAGGAAAATATCGAAAAAGTATTTAATATGGATAAAGAGGTATGTCGCCATATAGCTGAAAAAAATTGTGAAATTAAATATAATGTTGTTATGATAGATGAAAAGGAGCAAGGACTACGCGAAATATTAAACCTAGGTCACACTGTTGGAAGAGCAATTGAAACACAAAGTGATTATACTTTGTCACATGGAGAAGCTGTTTCGATAGGACTTGTTGCACAGGCTATGCTTGGATTAAAATATGGTTTTATTTCAAAAACAGATTTTGATAGAATTTTAAATCTTTTGAAAAAAGCAAAGCTTCCTGTTTCAATTCCTAGTGAGATTGATAAGGAAGCCTTAGTTCGTAAACTATATACTGATAAAAAAGTGCGTGATGGAAAATTAAGATTTGTATTCCAAAATGGAATTGGAAAAATGGTACAATTTGAAGCAGGTACAAATGCAGCTAATGCTGTATATTCCAAATTTGTGTCTGAAAGCGATGCTAGGGATATTATTTTAACGATGTAATATTATCAATTGTTGATTTTTAAATCATCATCACTATCATCGTTTTTTAGTATTTCGTTAATGTTAAGCCGTGGGGCAGGAGATGATATATTATCTTCTGAAACTGCGGCATTTTCATTTTCTGATGGTTTTATAGAAGTATCAGAAAGAGTTAATTTACTTGAAATTGATTCTTCATATTCATTACAATTTTTTTCGTTTTCTAATAAATTTTCTTCGGATTCATTATTATTCATAGCATTAGTATCTAAGATACCTTCGTTTTCGTTTGTATTAATGTTATCCTTTTCATTGTTAATATCTTCAATATGTGATTTTTTTCTTATATATAAGGCTATAGAAATAATAAGAAGAATGACAACTAATATTATTAATGTGGCTAATACCATTTTTTTATTGTTTTCTAAAAAATTGTAAAAATTATCATATGAATCCTTGAACGGATTGTCAGTGCTTTTTGAGCTTGTTATATTATTGTCAGAAGATATAATTTCATCTTCTGGTTTATTCTGAGTTGGAGTTTCGCTAGGTTTGATAGATGGGGTTGAAACGCTGGCTGAAACTTTGCTTTCGGTGAAATATGTAATATCGATACATCTTTGTATTGTATTTTCGATTGTATCATATATGTAATATGTTGGCTTTGCACCTATTGAAAAGCCGTAAAGTGCTAAAAAATCAGAGTGTAAAGCGCTTGGAAAGGAATAGGCTATAAGATTAGTATACTCACCTATATCTACAGTGGTTTCTTTGAACCCTGCAGGAATATTATAAGGTTTTATAAATATATAAGTGTTATTACCTAAAATTATTTCTTCATATGGCGTAAACGAATTATGTTTTCCACTGTAAATATAAAATTTACCATTTTGACCTAATATATCTGTGGCATAAACCATAATTATGTCATCAGCATTTTTGGCTACAAAAATATTATTGTTTTTAAAATTGTATGCAGTTTTATCAAAACCTTCAGGAAGAAGGACTGTGTTTTCGTCAAAATCCTCTGAAATATATCTAATTTCACCATTATATAAAAATTCCATAGAATTTGATGGGGTTGGAGCAGGTGAAGGTGTTATGCTATTTGTGGGTGTTGAAGTTATTAAAGGTGTTTGTGTAGTGATGATATCCTCGGTAGGTTTTAATGTAGGATTTGATGTTGGTTTTGGAGTTTTAACTGCAGTTGGTTTCGCAGTTGGTTTTGTAGTAGGTTTAGCTGTTGGCTTAGCTGTTGGTTCAATTGTAGGAATATATGATTTTACAGTATGACTGTCTGATGGAGACCCCAGAGAGTTTAAATTAATGTCATAACTCTCAGTAACCTTTGTAGAAAAGGTAGCATTTCCATTCGTTTTCATTTTAAATGTAAAATCAAATTTATGGCTGGTTTTGCTAGACATTGGCGTAATATTAAAATAATTACCCATATTGTTAATGTCAGAAGATGAGGAACTTATAAATTCGACAGCACTATTGTCATAACTAAGTGTTGCAGTTACAAAGGCAGGAATTTCGGATTCAAAGCGTACTGTAACTGTAAATCTAGAGCCTTCAACTGCAGATGAAGGGGCATCAATAAAAGCACTCATAGAGGCTGCCTTAGTTGGAAATGTTGCAAATATAAATATATTTATAAATGCGAGTAAAGCTAGGGTAAATTTTTTCATATATTTCCTCCTTAGTTGCCTTGAACAATAGACTTAATTCCAAGTAAATGTCGTTGCATTATTACCATATCCAAAAGTGAACATTTTGAATCATTATTTACATCAAGTGCATAAAAGTATATGCCTTTTTTATTATCAATTTCTAAAAGCTGTCTTTGAATATGAACCATATCTAATAACGAGATTTTACCGTCACCATTAATATCTCCATAAATGATAATTGGATACGCCTTAAATAGTGATTTGTCTTTATATAAATTTAATTTATCACCTGTAGATATGTATCCGCTTCCTTTGGAATTTCCATCTTTATCCATAACCTGTATACTACCGTTAGAAACAGAAAAATTCTTTAGGAAGGAATCAATGCTGGTTTCTGGCTGTACACCGGTTAAGTTTGTAGAAATATTATAGATTTTACTTGCGATTTTAGGGTCTGGTTTTGATGTAGGGCTTATTGTTGGAGCTGATGGTGTTGTTGTAGGCTTTGTTGTAGGAGTTGCTGTAGGCTTAGCTGTGCTTACTGTGTTACTTTTTACTATACTTATTTTATATGTTCTAAGCTCAAAGCTTGGTGCTAAAACAGATACAACATGTTCTGTTTTATTGCCTGTGAGATTGACCACGCCAGCTTCTAAAATTGTTGCATTTTTATCTAATGCTTTTGCTGAAATAGTAACCTTCGTTGTGTTAGCAGGGACAGTAACAGTATATTCATATGTCGTCCTTGAAAAAGCAGGGGACAAGGTGGCATTTGAAACAGCTAATGACGACAACCAATTATTGTTTGATGCATATTTATCATCAGAGTAAGGCTGTGCGGCAGCCAATTCAGGCATGTTTTTGAAAACAGGAATGTTAAATGAAAAAATGTGGTCATCACCAAGTCCGGCAGAAGTATATGCTTTTTTCATTGAAGATGCTTCGGATGTAGGAGCATTTACATTTGACATATATTGATGATTATAGAGTCCGTTTCCACCATCGGTTACATCATATTTTTGTAAATAAAGTGTATTTTGTTCTTTTCTTATATATCCGCTTCCAAGGAAATCAGAACCACCTAAAATAGCCCTATATGGATTAGTCCAAGGACGAAGATATGAACCCTCTTCATCATTGTTTTTAGCATATCTTGCCCCATTTTCACGGGCACTTCTTCCACTGTGAGCGTAAGCACCGATATTAAAGAAATTAAAATATCCTTCTAAACCGGGATATTCACCGAAAGAAAGCTCAGTTCCTGAAACACCCATTTCTTGACGGAGTCTGGAGGCTAAAAAGTACGGACTAACCTGTGAATACTTTGCTGCATCCATAATAGTTTGTAAATATGTGTATTTGTATGTTGATTTTTCGTTTTTGTCGGCTGCTTTATTAATTAATCCTATAGCAGGATAAAAATCATTTTCCATTGCTTTAAATGAATAATCACCTGCTAAAAATGTACCTTTTAAGATGCTAAATGTGTTTTCCGCATTTTGTAATTCTGGAATATATGATAAATCCTCAAATTGGAATACTGCAGTATCATTAGAAAGGCTATTTCTTGGATCTAAATAGTGCGCTGTAATTGTGGAGGAAGCACCGAAACAACCGGAATCCAAATAAATCCATTCACCACTATCCCAATTATATGCACCTTTCTCCATTGAACGATAAGAATAGGGATATGATTTTGAAATCATATTTACCCCAACCTTGCTTTCTTCTTTTAATGCAACCGACCAATCCAGGTTGATATGCTGCGCATTAAAAATCCAAGAGGGATGTTCTTTGTGTAAAACTCTTAAATAAACCTTATAGCTTTCCGGGAAGCTTTGTCCTTCTAGAAATTTTTCAAAGTCAGGATCTTCTCCAACGGGAGCTATATCATTATAAAAGACAACATAAGAAGAATGAACAAAACCGGTTCTAAGTTGATTTTGTCCTCTTATATATTCAACCTGATACCAAACATTTCCATTAGTATCTAAAGCTGAGTCTAGTACCATAATTTGTGAATTCTTTGGAAGTCTATCTAATAGCTGGTATTCGGTTCCGGCATTAGAGCGAACTGCGAGAGATGTGGATTGTGTATTAATATAAGCATATCCAATTTTGCTAACAGCATCAGTTGAAAAGCCTTCAAACCATGACATCCAGCAATAAAAAATAAAAACAAAACCAAACAGAAGCACTGCAATCCTTCTAGAATCAAAGCAAATGTGGCTTGCTCTAGAGGCATTGCTGTTTTTATTTTTTGTTTGATTGTTATTGTATAAATTCGATGAATTATCTTGTGTATTGTCGTTTCTTTTTCCGTAAAGTGTACCCATATTAATTTGTCCTTTCATATTCAATAAAATTATAAAAAAATAAGATATATATGTCAAATAGAATATTATGTAAAAAAGGAAAAATTTATGATAAATGGGAGAATAATGCAAACAAAAATATATATATTGTAATTTTTTAGTAATTTGAATACGTAGTTTTAGTTGTCACACCATCTAAACGGCCTATTTTTCCTGTTAGGGTGCTGATTATATTTTGGGGAGCGTCTAGAGCAATGCTGATTATTGAAATGGATTTTTCTTTGTAGGGAATACCCATTCGGCCAATTATATATTTACTATATTCGTGTAAAAGTTTATTTAATGGTTCTACACTTTGCGGATTTTCTACTATTATTGCAGATACAGCTACACGTGAATTGTCATTGCTAGTGTTTACATTTGTATTATTCATAGTTGCTCTCCTTTTATAAGTTGAAAATTTCAATACTTCTTTTTAAGATTCCCTTCATTTTAGCAATTGCAATGCCATAATTAGTGAAAGGAATACCTGCGTCGTTAGCGCATTTCATTCTATAGAGAACTTCTCTCTCGTTTAGCATACATCCTCCACAATGAATAATTAAAGAGTATTTTGAAATATCTTCAGGAAAATCTATGCCGGAGGTGGTGTGAATATCAAAGGTTTTTCCAGTGTATTTATTTAACCATGCAGGTATTTTAATACTTCCTATGTCACCACACTGTCTATGGTGGGTGCAGCCTTCTGAAATTAGAATCTTGTCCCCATCTTTTAGAGAATCGATTGCATTTATTCCCTTAACAGCAGTTTCTAGATATCCCTTGAACCTCGCCATTACTATTGAAAAAGAGGTTAGAGGAATATTCTTTGGTGTCAATCTGTCAGCAATATCAAAAACCTGGCTATCAGTAATGACAAGGGAAGGGGGTGTGGATAAATTTGAAAGTGCGCTTTCAAGATTGTTTTCTTTTACTACAATTGCTATGGCATCACTGTCGATAATGTCTCTTAAAACAAGCTGTTGCGGTAATATAAGCCTACCTTTAGGTGCAGCATTATCTATAGGTGTAACCATTACAACTATTTCACCTGGCTTGATTAGGTCATTTACGATTGGACGCTGTACAAAGGATTTTTTTGAAATAGTGCCAAGACTATTTTTTAGATCATTAATACCGTATCCTGTAAGAGCACTGACATAAATTTGATTTTCGGGTAGGATTTTATGATTATTGATTGTTCTTAGTGAAGCACTTGATATTTGAGCTTCACTAAGAAATTCACACTTATTATATACAATTAGGTATGGAATGTTTTTTTCGCTAATTATGTTTAATAATTCAATCTCCAGTGATTCAGGTGATACTTGTTCACTTGAATCAATCACTATAACAGCAATATCCGTTTTGTTTAAAATACGACGAGCCTTTTTGATACGAAGTTCACCTAGGATTCCTTCGTCATCGAGCCCAGGTGTGTCAATTAGCATAACTGGACCTATTGGCAAGAGTTCCATTGTTTTCTGAACCGGGTCAGTTGTTGTACCTTTTACGTCTGATACAATTGAAACCTCTTGGTTAGTAATAGCATTTAATAGACTGGATTTTCCAGCGTTTCTTTTACCAAAAAAAGCTATATGTACTCTATTTGCAGCGGGTGTATCGTTTAGTGCCATACAATTTCTCCTTTGTGGATTGAATTTTATTTTTGAAAAGTGTTAAAATCTAAAATCTCTTATTCCAATAGCGATTTTTTCTAGATGGTCTGTGCATATAAGCTTGACTTTTTCCTTAGGTATGTTTTCGAGCTCTGCTTGTATTAAGGCTTCTCCGATAATTTTCGTTTCCTCACTTGCATAGTCCATCAAAAATTCCTTTAAAGTCATAAGCGCATTTGGATGACAGCAGTTTTGTATTTGACCAGATTTACATAATGACATGAATCTGTCTCCTGTACGTCCTTCTCTGTAACATGCAGTGCAAAAAGATGGAATATATCCCATTTCCATAAGCCAACGAACAACTTCGTCGAGAGTTCTTTGATCAGAAACATCAAATTGTTCGGTATCCGTAGGACGGTCGTTTTCTGTATATCCTCCAACTGTAGTTCTTGAACCACCACTTATTTGTGAGACACCAAGTCGTATAACTTTTTCTCTCACTTTTTGTGATTCTCTTGTAGAAATAATCATGCCTGTATATGGTACTGATATTCTAATTAAAGCACAAAGCTTTGCAAAAATGTCATCGCTGATTCCGTTGTCAAATACCGTTGGATCAATATCCGAGGCTTTTTTTATTCTTGGTACGCTTATCGTATGTGGACCAACACCATAAACAGCTTCTAAATGCTCAGCATGCATTAAGAGTCCAGCAAATTCGTATTTGTACAATTCTAAGCCAAAAAGAACACCTAAACCTACATCGTCGATTCCACCTTGCATTGCTCTGTCCATTGCCTCTGTATGATAATTATAATCGTGTTTAGGTCCGGTTGGATGAAGCTTTAAATAACTTTCCTTGTGATATGTTTCTTGGAAAAGTATATAGGTTCCAATTCCGGCATCTTTTAATTTTCTGTAATTTTCTACGGTAGTAGCAGCGATATTTACATTTACTCGTCTAATTGCTCCGTTTTTGTGTTTAATAGAATATATTGTATTTATACTTTCTAGAATGTATTCTATTGGGTTGTTTACAGGATCTTCACCAGATTCAAGTGCAAGTCTTTTGTGTCCCATATCCTGAAGCGCTATTACCTCCTTTTTTATTTCCTCTTGAGTAAGCTTTTTGCGTGGAATTGTCTTATTTTTCATATGATATGGACAATATACACAACCATTAACGCAGTAATTTGAAAGATATAAGGGTGCAAACATTACTATTCTGTTTCCGTAAAAGGTTTTCTTGATGTTTTCTGCCAAATCATACATTTCTTGTATTTTTTCTGGTATTTCACAAGCTAGCAGTACAGACGCTTCTCTGTGATTCAAGCCGTTGCAAAAAATCCCCTCGGGAGTTTTACGAGGTTTTGCCTTTTCTAAAATAGAATCGATTAATTCTATATTGTTTTTGTTTTCTTCTGCGTATTTCAGTGTAGCTTTAATTTCTTCGTCATTAATAAATTCATCAGCTATCGTAGATTTAGGGTCATATTTGTACATATAATTCATCCTTTCATATATATTGTTTTTGAAATTTTATTTAAATATGATTATTTATCCGCAGTAATCGCCTCTGTCGATTTTTATTTCATAACCTATTTTATTCATTTTATTTGCAAGTATTTCCAAATGGTGTGCATTTTCTGCACCTGTATGGAGCTTATTGTTATATAAGGAATATTTATCTCTTACATCTGAGGGTGAAAGATTTGGCATTATAACATTTGCACCAGCTAAAATGCCTTTTTCTCTTCCATTTTCATCTATTGTTCCTAGAGCAGTTGTTGCTGGTATAAGTGCTTTTGGAAGCATAAGTCTAACAAGAGCAATAAAGAAGACTGTCAAAGCTGCACTGCCTTGTGTGAAATCCTTGAAGGGAGTATCCTTATGTGGAACGAATGGTCCTATGCCGACCATTTCCGGATTTAGTTTTTTTAAAAAAAGCATATCGTCAGCAAGATTATCGGTGCTTTGATATGGTGAACCTACCATAAAACCACTGCCCGTTTGAAAACCTATTTCTTTTAAATTAAAAAGACACTTTTGTCTGTTTTTTAAAAGCATGTTTGAAGGATGTAATTTTTGGTAATGGATGCATGAAGCGGTTTCATGTCTAAGCAAATATCTGTCAGCACCTGCTTCGAATAATTTTTTATAGCTTTCAAAGCTCCTTTCTCCAAGTGAAAGTGTAATAGCAACATCCTTGTGCATGTTTTTTATATGTTGAATTATATTTGTAACGATTTCATCTGAAAAAAATAAATCTTCACCACCTTGCATAACTATCGTTCTAAAACCAAGCTTGTATCCTATTTCAGCGCAGTCAATAATCTGCTCGGGAGTAAGCCTGTATCTTTCTGCGTTTTTATTTGATGCCCTTATTCCGCAATAAAAGCAATCATTTTTACATATATTTGAAATTTCTATAAGTCCTCTGATATAGACTTTATTTCCATAGTATTGATTTTGAACTTTTCTTGATATAGAAAAGATGTGCTCGGCTAAGGACGATGATAGGGAGGTGTTTTTTAATATGTCTATGAGCTTTATCCATTCTGATTTTGATAATGCCTGCTTTATATATAATTTGTCTATCAAATTAATAGCAGTATTTATTTCTGGATTAGTTTGCATCACTTATTCCTCCTGTCTTAATAAAAAATGCTCTACGCCTCAAAGGACACAGAGCAACTATGACAATAAATAAAATAATGCTATATTCCTTTGGGCTCAGAAGAAGCTTTGCCTTTAGTTCTATTAAAAATGTTCATAATAGGGAAGAAATAGTTCTTGCCATTTACTCACATAATCGAAGTGGATATCGACTGTTTTGATTTTATATTATAATTTTCTTAGTGTCAATGACAAAAATTTCTTATAATGAAAAATTAAAGTGCGCAGCATACATTAGTATACTACGCACTTTAGAAAAGAAAGGTATAAAAATGATTAATTAACCTTTTTGATTGTAATCTTCACATAATGCATTCATAGCTGTGAAGAGTTTGTGGAAGTAAACGAATGGTCCCACAACAATCATAGAACCTAAAATGTTCCAAAGCCAGAATGTAGATGAATTAAATTCTAAATTGATACCACGACGCTTTAATTCGTCACCAATTCTGTTTGAAAGATTGTGGAAATATACAAGATTTGCTATACCACATGTAATAGGCGTGAGCAAGAAGAATAACAAGCAGAAATGCATTGTTTTCTTGTTGTCGTATTTTGAACAGATAGTGTTAACATCATCTGTTAAAGTAGTCATAACATATATGTGATATATACCACAAGTTACTGCTGACAAAAGAATATACTTTAATAAGCTTCTGTCGGTTTTGAGATTTGAAGAATTTACTTGTCCTTCCATTTTTTTCTCCTCCTAGAATAGATTTACTGCGTTAATTGTATCAAATAGACGAAATATGTCAATAGCTTTTGCGAAAAAATAAAAAAAATGTGAATAAAATTTTAAGCTTTTTTTTTACATCAGTGCTTTTCTAAATAAAAATTTGTTGTGTTTAGGGTATATTTATTATAGAATAAAAGGTGTGATAAATATTACTAATAACTTCCAATCAGGAGGAATTTATAAATGAGAAAACAAATGCGAATAATATCAATAATTATTACATTTTTGATGTCTGTTTGTATGATTTTACCTATTAACGCGAACACTAGTATTTATGAAATAGAAATTCCTGTGGAAACAGTGTATAGCAAACAGTATTTTTCGTCAGAGGCTGTTAGCTCTATGAAGAAGCTTTTAGGCGTGAGATATGATAATTTTAAGAAATACTTAACGGAAGAATTTAAAAAATGTTCCCCAAGCATTGACCTAAGCTCATATTACCTCGTATATACAGAAAATTTATCCAGTCTTTTATCAGATTTTATTTTTAATGAAATACCAGAGGCATTCCATTTTAAATTATATCAACCGTATGTCAAAAAAACATATTTATCAAAAATTGAACCTCAGTATTTTGAATCTATGGATACTGCTGCAGAATATCAAGCAGCATTTGAAAAATGTGAGTTGGCAGCAGAAAATATATTAGATGGTATTTCTGGAAACGATAAATTAAGTGAAGCTGAAAAAGCACTGCTTATTCATGATAGACTTGCCCTTAAATGTGAATATGATTTTGAGCTGTTTGATTCTTATTATTATGGCACTGAAGATAGTTTTTCGATGTATGGTGCATTAGGAAAAGGATTGGCTGTTTGTCAGGGATATGCTGAGGCATACGATTATTTGCTTGATAAGGTTGGAATAGAAAGTTACCTTTGTACATCAGATTCACTATTTCATGTATGGAATATCGTTTCTATTGATGGTCAATTATATCATGTTGATGTTACATGGGATGATGGAGATTATGTTGGTTCAGTAAAACATAACAACTTTTTACTTTCTACGAATGCGCTTTATGAGGGGGTTAATGACTCAAGAGGACACGTTGCATTAGATTATGATACTAGTCCTGTAGATACAAAATATGATAATTATTATTGGCAAAATTCCATAACTGCGTTTCAATTAATAGGTGATGAGATTTACTATATTGATAATGTTAATGAAGAATTAAGATGTGCCACCGATGAAAAATTGTTGTGTTCAGTGGGTGACATATGGCATACGGATACAGATGGAAGCTATTGGATGGGGAATTTTTCATGCTTAGCAAGTGATGGATACGAATTGTTTTATAGTGATTCTAAAAATGTATATATATATAATCTTGATACTGATATGTCAAGTGTGCTTTTTACACCAGATTTCTCATTCAACGATAAATATAGTATATTTGGAATGGAATTTTCAGATAATTACATAAATTGCTATTTGCATAACACACCTAATAGAGATTTAAATAATTTAAGTTCAACAGAATCATTTTATTATGAACCTAATTCATATGTAAATAATAATGTGCTTTATGGTGACGCTGATAAAAGTGGAGAAATTAATACTAAGGATGTAGCTCTCATTAGACGATATATTGCTGGGTGGGAGATCGAGCTTAATACTAATATCGCTGACTATAATCGTGATGAAAAAGTAAATACTAAGGATGTTGTACTTATTAGAAGAAGTATAGCCGGATTATAATATAAATTTATTTAATAGGGGGTTTTATTTTGAAAAAATTCGAAAAATTTATATCTATGGCTCTAGCATCATTATTAGCTATGAATATGATTGTGCCTATAAATTCAATAGCGATAAGTGAGCCTAACGGAGCTGTGGCTGCAGAAACAATTACTAAAAGCTCAAGTGCAATAATGTATCATTCGTATGATGCAGTTCTTGAAATGAAGAATATTTTAGGAGATCAGTATGACTCTTTTAAAGAATATTTAACGGAGGAAATTTTAAAATGCAGTGAAGTAATTGATGTTTCTAAGTATAATATTAAATATTCAGAAGATGTGAAGAAAATAATAACATCATTTATCTCTGAAGAAATAGTAGAATCGTTTCATTTTTTTGAATATAGTTTTTCAATATCTCCAGCTAATTTAGGTGGATATTTAATTTCTATAAAGCCTAGTTATCTTTATTCAAAAGAGGAATATGATAATAGACTTGCAAAATGTGAATCAAAGGCAGAGGAGCTTCTTGACGGAATTGTTACCAGCGAAAATTTAGACGATACAGAAAAAGCTCTACTGATACATGATAGACTGGCTCTTAATTGTTCATATGACTATGCTCTTGCAGACCAATCTAATCCGAATAGGGCTGATAATGCTTTTACTATGTACGGAGCACTTGTTGAGGGAAATGCTGTTTGTCAGGGTTATTCAGAGGCTTATTCATATTTACTTGAAAAGGTTGGTATTGAGAGTAATTTGTGTGTTTCCCAAGCATTGAATCATGCTTGGAATATAGTTTTTATAGATGGGTTGCCATATCATGTTGATGTTACATGGGATGATTGTCGATTTGAAAGTGGTTCTGTTTTACATGTAAACTTTTTACTTTCTACAAACAAGCTTCGAATGGGTGTAAATGGAAATACGCCTCATAATGCTTATGATTATAACAGTGCGCCTGTGTCTACAAAATATGATAATTATTATTGGCAAAATTCAAATACTGCCTTTCAGTTAATAAATGATGAGCTTTATTATATGGATAATAATGTTACGGGAAATTATTATAATAATCCTGTAGCATATGGTGCGCTAAAAAATGCTAGCACAGGTGAAGCTTTGTATGAAATAGAAGAGCTGTGGGTTGCATCAGGCGGTGGTTTATGGCCCGGTAATTATTCTAAGCTTGCTTCTATAGATAATAATTTGATTTTTAGCACATCTGATAAAATATATATATATGATACGCTAAGCAATGAATGTAATGAGTTTTTTGTTCCTGATTTATCACAGTATGATTTCTATCGAATATATGGTATGGAGTTGAAAGGCGGATATGTTGTCTGTGATTTGTTTAATTCTCCCAATATAGGTAGGGATACAGTTGTTTCGAAGGCAGAAATAAAATATGATACTGAGGCTCCGATTATTGAAAAAACTACGGTTACAAATAACATAGCACCTTATCAAACAATTACATTTACATTAGGTGATAATATTGGTGTTGATGGTTGTTATTGGGGAAAGGACATTGATTATGCAAATAACGAATTTTATAAAGCTAAATCAGGAGCTTTAAATGTTGAGGTTGATTCATCTGGTACTTATTATGTGAAGGTTAAGGATATATGTGGGAATTTATCAGAAACATTTAAAATAGAATTCTTTGAAACGATTTTAGATGCTCAAGGTGGTAGTGTTGTTTGCGATACTATTATTACAGCTAATAATTTTTCTTTTGTTTTACCTGCTGCAAATAAAGAAGGAGAAATTTTCATTGGTTGGGCTACTATGAATTCTGTTGATATAAATGATGTAGAATATTATAGAGATGATACTTTTTATCCAACGAGAGTGTGAAACTTTTTCTGTAAATCAAGACATAATAGGTCTTCTGTGATAAAATAAAATTCATAGGAGGCCTTTTATTATGGCAAGACGAGAAAAGAAACCCGTACACAAGGTTGTTATGACGGAAGGAAAAAGAAACATTATTCCCCAGTTACTTCAGGAGTATGATATTGAAACAGCTGAAGATATCCAGGATGCTCTTAAAGACTTACTGGGAGGCACAATCAAGGAAATGATGGAAGCTGAAATGGATGACCATTTAGGTTATAGTAAATCAC
>JAZNOJ010000072.1:0-1799 GCA_045580735.1 Candidatus Egerieisoma sp.
TACAATCTGCTAAACGAAGAGCAAGGGGATATAGAACTTTAGATAGTTACAAACAAATGATTTATTTGATAGCAAGTAAATTATCACTAGACTGTCCTCCTTTATTTTCGTAAACTTTTCACGGAAACAAAAAAAGAACCTATACAATGCTTCGCATTGATTTCTTATCGCTTTTATCCTATAATACACCCAAGGCGGTGATGATATGGGCAATGTTTTATACGAACTAAACTTCAATTGGTTAGAAAGTTTTATTCTGATAATTCCATTATTTGTAGGATTGGGATTTTTCTTTACATTCAAATGGTATCCTTCGCAAAATCCCGGAACAGACCAAAAAGGTTCTAAAGGATATACAGGTTATGTATTCTTTAAATGGATAGGTTGGATTGTAGGAATTTTTGCTATTTGCCTTTTTATTTTGATAACTGCAGCACATATTGTTGATTACCAAGAGAAAAAAGACATTCTTGACAACAATAAAGCTATTGTTGTTGAAGGAATAGTGGAGAAATATCATGCAATGCCGCTAGAAGGACATGATACCGAGCATTTTGAAATTAATGGTATATATTTCGAGTATTCGAATTTCGAATTGTCAAATGGATATAATACACCTGCTTGTTATGGGGGCGTAATCAAGGAGAATGGTCAATACCTGAAAATTAAATATATAGAGGATGATGTTAGAAACAATATTATTTTATACATAGAAGAAATTGAATAGTATAGAGAAAATCAGGTTTTTCGTCCAGTTCTTTTTCGGACACGAGAGCCAAAAAATCCTGAATGCGTAAGCATTCGGGATTTTTACTTATTACCTCTTACTTCTTCACTCTTACCTCAAAAATGTTTTTGGGGCTTTGGGAAGTAATAAGTAAGAAGTAAGAGATAATAAGTATTGCTCCACCACCGCTTTTATGCTATAATATACCCAAGGCGGTGATTTTATGATGAAAATAAAAACTTATTTATCATTTAACGAAAATCAAATGAATTACGGAGTGGCGTATACTGACGATTATACAGATATGCCTCTTCTGATATATCTTCATGGTGCGGGCGAAAGAGGCAGGAACTTTGAGCATATATATCGTCATGGTATTCCAAAGCTTATAAAAGAAGGACAGGAGCTAAAAGCAGTTGTTCTGTTTCCACAATGCCCGGGTGAATATATTTGGAACAATATGGTTAAAGAGCTCAAGAGTATCATTGACGCCGTAATAGAGGAATACGGAATATCCAAGGACAGAATTCTTTTAACCGGTTCTAGTATGGGCGGTTATGGAACCTGGGAAATGGCAATGTGTTATCCTGAAATGTTTGCTGCCGTTGCTCCTGTGGCTGGTGGCGGTGTTGTGTGGCGAACTAGTAAATTGGTTAAGACACCCGTGATTGCTTATCACGGTGAGAAGGATTCAGTGGTTCCGGCTTCGCAATCTGAAATTATGGTGAATTTTACAAACTGTAACGGTGGTTCGGCTGAGCTTAATATTCTTAAGGATAAAGGTCATAACGACGGCATTGATTACGCATACCGAGAAACGGACCTTATACAGCGGTTGCTTTCATATAGAAAATTTGATTTTGCGCATATTCCAGAAATTTGCGAGAACATATTTTAATATATCTTTTGCTGGTAACTAAGCCAAAGGCAAAAATCGCTGTGTTTTATTGAATAATTAAAAATAAAAGAAAATCTGGTTTTTCGACCGGTTCCATTTTGAGTGTCGGTCCCAGAAAAAAGAGAGCAAGTCAAAAGACTTGCTCTCTTTTTTCAACGAAATAAATCCCTTCGG
>JAZNOJ010000073.1:0-12270 GCA_045580735.1 Candidatus Egerieisoma sp.
TTTTCCTAAGATTTGTGTTAAAATATTGCACATAGATAAGTAGTCACTCCTTGTAATTAGTTTTGTGCAATTTTATTTTACTACAAATGTGACTGCTTATCTTTTTTTATTTTTATTTCCTACAACAAGTTTACGCTAATATAAAATTTTTTATAGAAATTACAAAATTTGTCCATACTAATTAGTATATAAATAGCATCAATCACTTGCATCTTATTTTATTATTCACAGCCACAAGCCTTCAATGTGGTTGACGATATTTTTGCTCAATGCTATAATTCTATGCGTATAAAATTATTACTCGGAGGCTTAAAATGTCATTAAGACTTGATAATATAAAATGGAATTTAGAAACAGATGATGGCTCAATAAAAGAAATCATAAAAGACATCTCTTTAGAATTTGGAGACGGAAGATTAATAGTAGTAACAGGTCCTAATGGTGGCGGAAAAACTACACTTGCTAAATTAATTGCTGGCGTGGTAACTCCCACACAAGGCACTATTATGCTTGATAAAGGCACAGACTCTATTGATATTACAAAAATGAATGTTACAGACAGAGCAAAAAATGGCATAGCTTATGCTTTTCAACAGCCTGTAAGATTTAAAGGACTAACCATAAGAGATTTACTTGAAACTGCAGCAGGAAGAAAGATGGATATGAGTGAGCTTTGTAAGCTTTTAGGAAAAGTAGGTCTGTGTGCGGAGGAATATATTAATCGCGAAATGAATTCCTCTTTATCCGGCGGTGAAAGCAAAAGAATCGAAATTGCCACTGTTCTTGCACGCGAAGCAGATATTTCTGTATTCGATGAGCCTGAAGCCGGAATTGATTTATGGAGCTTTACAAAGCTTATAGAAACATTTGAAGAAATAAAAAACACACGCAAAGGCACATTAATTATTATCTCACATCAAGAGAGAATAATTTCTATTGCTGACGATATTGTAGTCATTGCCGATGGTAAAATACGAGTTCAAGGTCCTAAGGAGCTTGTTCTTCCCAGACTATTATCAGAAGATAAGGCAGTTAGATGCCCAATTAATTCTAAGGAGGCGAATTACTGATGAACTTTATTACAAATGACTTAATTAAAACAGTATCAGATTTCGGAGATTTAAGTGAAATATCGAACAGTGCTTACAATATCCGAGAAAACGGTTCATGTGCAGCTCGCCAATCTACTGAGAATATTACGATAGAAAACAAACAGGACGCCCCAGGAATTATTATTACTGTAAAGCCAAACACAAAAGGTGAAAAGGTATACATTCCAGCTTGTGTCACACAGGGTGCTATTGATGATTTAGTATATAATGACTTTATAATAGGTGAAAATTCAGATATTACAGTTATAGCAGGCTGTGGAGTGCATACAGATGATGATGGAAGCTCATCACACAATGGTATACATCGTTTTACATTAGAAAAAAATTCCAAGGTTTTATATGTTGAAAAGCATATCGGAACCGGCGAGGGCTCTGGTAATAAAAGAATAGATCCTGTGACAGATATATTTTTAGAAGAAGGAGCTACACTAACTATGGACACTGTTCAATTAGGCGGTGTAGACGTTTCTACCAGAAAAACATACGCGGTTTTGCAGAAGGATGCTAAATTAATTGTTTCTGAAAGAATAATGACAAATTATAACGAAAAAGCCCGCACTGACTTTGATGTAATACTAAAAGGTGAAGATTCTGCTGCCGATTTAGTTTCCCGCTCTGTTGCAAGAGGAAATTCTCATCAAGAATTTTATTCCAAAATTTCGGGAAATGTTCGTTGCTCAGGACATTCTGAATGTGATGCTATATTAGCTGAAAATGGTACTGTGACTGCCGCTCCCTCTTTAGAAGCCAGTCACATAGATGCCGCACTCATTCATGAAGCTGCTATAGGCAAAATTGCCGGTGAACAAATTTTAAAGCTTCGCACTCTTGGTCTTACCGAGGAAGAAGCTGAACAAAAAATAATTAATGGATTTCTACAATAATTGATATGGATACTAACTTTTCATCACTAGACTCGATAGTAACTAAAGCAATGATGCAAATAGGCTTATCTCCAGAATATAATGGATACTACTTTTTAAGGGATTCCATTAAAATAGCCTGTACCGATCCTGAGGCGGCTTTATTGGTAACTAAGCTTATTTATCCATCTGTAGCTAAAATGTATGATACTACGACTAAAAACATTGAAAAATCTATACGTGTATGCATAAAAAGCATGTGGATACGTAATACACAAAACGGCAACAATAAACAAGTTGCCGTTTTGGATGATTATTATAATTTCACAGAATCAAAACCTGAAAACAAAGATTTTATTCTTGAGCTAAGTAACATAATAAGAAAATCTATTAATGCTATTCATTAATACAATCAAATATATAATTAGTATTTATATTTCATACAAATATTTCATTTATTTTTTCTATACTTACATTTGCATAAGCATTTAATGATGAATTTGCAATTCTTTTTTTCCTTACATAATATGCTGCGCACCCAATCATAGCACCATTGTCTGTGCACAAAATAGGTGATGGTCTATAAAATTCTATAGCTGCTTTTTCAGCAGCTTTTTCAGCAGCCTCTCTCAAGGCCGAATTAGCTGCTACTCCTCCTGCAAGACATATCCTACCATATCCAGTAATACTATTTGCCTTAATAAGATTTTCAACAAGAATATCTACAACAGCTTTTTGGAAAGAAGCGCAAACATCATTTGGATTTATTATTTCACCCTTAGCCTTAGTATTGTTTAAATAATTTAATACAGCGGTTTTTACACCACTAAAGCTGAAATCCAAACTATCGTTAAAATGGACCTTTGGAAATTTAATTGCATTTGGATTTCCTTTTTTTGCCATTTTATCCACTATCGGACCACCTGGATAGCCTAATCCTATAGCTCTCGAAATTTTGTCAAATGCCTCACCCGCAGCATCGTCACGCGTGCGTCCCATTATTTCAAACTCACCATAAGCTTTACAATTTACTATATGACTATGTCCTCCCGAAGCGACTAAGCATACAAACGGAGGCTTCAATTCAGGATATTCTATGAAATTTGCTGAAATGTGCCCTTCTATGTGATGTACAGGAATAAGTGGGATATTCATTACACTTGCAATCGTCTTAGCCGCAGTCAAGCCTACAAGCAGTGCACCTATGAGACCCGGACCAAATGTTACACCTATAAAGTCAATATCTTTCAAGGTTACATCTGCCCTTCTTAATGCTTCATCTATCACACTAATTACCGCCTCCACATGCTTTCTCGATGCAATTTCGGGTACAACACCACCAAATGCCTTATGTACCTCTATTTGCGAAGAAATCACATTAGACAACACCCTTCTGCCATTTAAAAGCACAGCAACTGAGGTTTCATCACAGCTAGATTCAATTCCAAGTGTTAGAATATTTCCTTCTCTATCCATATAAAGTCAGCTCCAAAAATCAATTAAATAAAAACACATCAAAAAAGATATTAAAAAACAACTGATCTATTAAGATTAAAACACCTAATATTGCAATATATATTGAAAAAACATTCAAACTGCGCTTTTTAAAAAAGTTAAGCATAAATCTTACTGCAAAATATCCTGATAATCCAGCAGATATCATGCCAGCAATAATCGGCCCCCATGCAATTGTCTGTGGCTGTGTTACAATATCTTTAACACCTAATACTGCCGAGCCCATAATTACTGGAATCGACATCAAAAAAGCAAATCGCATTGCAGCTTCCTTTTCTATTCCCATAATAAGTCCTGCACTGGTTGTGCTACCTGATCTTGAAATTCCAGGCATAACAGCTATACCTTGCATAACACCTACAACTGCAGCATCTGTGTATGTCATTGTTTCAATATTTTTCAACTTTGATGGTACCTTTTGAGAAAAATACATTAATACTGCTGTGCATAAAAATGCTATTCCAAGAAAGCCACCACTTTGTGATATTTTTTCAATATAATCATCAAAAAAGAAACCTACAACAGCTGCTGGTATTGTTGCAATTATTAAAAGTCCTGTCAATTTCTGAATAGGTTTTTTTAATATTGCTACAATATCTGGCCAAAATACTATAAATACAGCAATCAATGTTGCAAAATGCAAGGCAATATCAAAGGTAAGTCCAAATTGCTCCTGATCAATTCCAAATAATTTTTTAAACAATATAAGATGTCCTGAGCTACTTACCGGAAGAAACTCGGTAAGACCTTGTACTAAACCTAAAATAATACCTTGCAATATATCCATGTTTTTACTCTCCTATTGATGAATTTTCAAGTCCCGCTAGAGCAGGCTCGTTCTGTAATACAGTTTCTGCATTATCCTTCTTTACTTTTTTACTGGTTTTCTTTTTTTCTGCTTTATTCCCATAAATTAATGTTGGCGCCGCCCCATTTTTTATTGTATCAGCAGTTATAATGCATTTTTCCAAATTGCCCTCTGATGGTACATTATACATAATGTCAAGCATTGCTGATTCAATAATTGCTCTTAAGCCTCTTGCACCAGTCTTTCTTTCAATCGCAATTTCTGTTACTGCCGCAATTGCACCATCATCAAATTCAAGCTCTACATCATCATACGCTAAAAGCTTTTGATATTGCTTAACAAGAGCATTCTTAGGAAGAGTTAATATTTCCTTCAACATTTTAGAATCTAATGCCTCTAAAGTAACAATCAATGGAACTCTTCCTATAAATTCAGGTATAAGTCCAAACTTCAATAAATCTTGAGGCTCAACGCCTGCCAAAAGTGAATTTACATCCATACTGTCACTGCTATGAATACTACCAGAAAAACCAATTGTATTCTTACCTGTTCTGCTTTCAATAATTTTTGGCAATCCATCAAAGGCACCTGAACATATAAAAAGTATATTTGTAGTATCTATATTTATAAATTCCTGATGTGGATGCTTACGTCCTCCCTGCGGCGGAACTGCCGCAACCGTACCCTCTAAAATTTTTAAAAGTGCCTGTTGAACGCCTTCGCCGCTTACATCTCTAGTGATAGACGGATTATCTCCTCTTCTTGAAATTTTATCTATTTCGTCAATAAAAATAATTCCTTTTTCAGCTCTGGATATATCAAAGTCAGCTGCCTGAATAAGTCTTAATAAAATATTTTCTACATCTTCTCCAACATACCCGGCCTCAGTTAGTGATGTTGCATCTGCTATTGCAAAAGGAACATTTAAAACCTTTGCAAGTGTTTGTGCAAGATACGTCTTTCCTACACCGGTCGGTCCAATCAACAAAACATTACTCTTTGCAAGCTCAACTCCATCGAAATTTTCTTCTTTTTTATTTGTATTTGATTTTTTCGAAGCTGCCTTACTTTTCTTTTTATTATCATCTAATCTTTTGTAATGATTATATACGGCAACAGCTAAAGCACGTTTAGCTCGGTCTTGACCTATAACATATTCATCAAGAGCAGCTTTTATTTCAGCAGGCTTTAAAAGTTTTGTTTCACTTGCTTCAGATTTATACTCATATGGTGCATCCTCTTCAAGATCATTCTCTATATAATCATCATGTAATATTTCACAACATAAATCTATACATTCATCACAAATAAAAACTCCAGGGCCTGCTATTAACCTGTTTACCTGGCCTTCCTTTTTCCCACAAAAAGAACAACGAATTTGTCTCTCTTCGTTTTTTGTCATTCAAAAACCTCCTTAGTATCTAAAATGAGTGCGCCGCAAATCAATATATAGAAAATCTATAAACTTGCGGCGTATAATCATCTTTATTTTAAATTATATTCTTTTTTCCATGATTTTATCAATCAAACCATATTCAAGAGCTTCTTGAGCAGACATATAATTATCTCTATCTGTGTCAGCAACAACTTTTTCAAAAGGCTGACCTGTTTTTTCACTTAATATTTTATTAAGCTTATTTTTTATCTTTAGAATTTGTTCAGCTTGGATTTGAATATCTGTTGCCTGTCCGCGCGCACCGCCGAGTGGCTGATGAATCATAATCTCACTGTTAGGCAAAGAATATCTCTTTCCCTTTGCACCTGCAGCTAGAAGAAATGCTCCCATGCTTGCTGCAAGACCTATACAAATTGTCGATACATCACATTTAATAAATTGCATTGTATCATAAATAGCCATCCCTGCTGACACAGAGCCTCCAGGACTATTGATATAAAGCTGTATATCCTTGTCTGGATTTTCTGATTCCAAAAATAGAAGCTGTGCCACAACCAAACTTGCTGTTACATCATTTACTTCGTCACTCAATACTATAATTCTGTCGTTTAAAAGTCTGGAATAAATATCGTATGACCTTTCGCCTCTGCTTGTCTGTTCAATAACAACCGGTACTAATGCCATATAAAACTCCATTTCTCCGACGATTTATATTTTTATTTAAACGCCTGTCCGTCGGCTTAAGCGTTTTCTTCTGTCTTTTCTTCTGCTTTCTTAGCAGTAGATTTCTTTTTAGCAGTTGTTTTCTTTGCAGGAGCCTTCTTTTCTTCAGCCTCTGCAGGTGCATCTGTCTTAACTGCTGTCTCATACATTAATTCAACAGCCTTACGACGTTTGATATCTTCAATAATTGCATCACGTCTGTCAGCAAATTGTTCTTTTACTTCTTCTACTGATTTTTTGAAATATTCTGCTGCCTCAGCAAATTCTTTATCAACTTCTTCATCAGAAACTTCAAAATTTTCAGCCTTTACAACTGCTTCAAGCAACAAATCTCTCTTAACATGGAGCTCTGCCTGTGGACGAATTCTTTCTTTAAATTCTTCTACAGTAGTTCCCATATATTGACAATATGTTTCAAAATTCATTCCATACATAGAAATCTGTTGTTCTGTCTTTTTAATTTCGCCTTCAACCTCAGCATCAATCATGCAAGCAGGTATCTCAACCTTTGCATTTTCTATCGCTTTTCTAAGAGCTTCTTCAGTCATAGCAGCCTTAGCATTCTCAGCCTTCTTTTCTGCAAGTGACTTTGAAAGATCAGCTTTGTATTCTTCTAATGTATCAAATTCACTTACATCAGAAGCAAAATCATCATTGATTTCTGGAAGCTCTTTCTTTTGAATCTCGTGAACTTTTACTTTAAATTCAGCATCCTTACCCTTGAGTTCTTCAGCATGATATTCCTCTGGGAACTTAACATTTACAGTAACATCAGCATCACTTTCCACACCAACGAGTTGATCCTCAAATCCAGGTATAAATTGACCTGAACCTAACACAAGCTTATATCCTTCGCCTTTTCCTCCATCAAATGGTACTCCATCTACGAAGCCTTCAAAATCAATATTTACTGTATCTCCCATTTCCGCAGGTCTGTCTTCAACAGTTACCATACGTGCATTCTTTTCTGCTTCTGCTTGTAATGCATTGTATACTTCCTCATCTGTCAATACATCAGAAACCTTTGTAACTTCAAGATTCTTATATTCACCAAGCTCAATTTCAGGCTTTGTATATACTTCTAAAGTAAATTCCATTCCATCCTTACCCATCTTTGTTACAGTAACATTTTGAGGATAAGAAACAGCCATAATTCCTAATTCTTCTATTGATGAATAATACATCTTTGTAATAATATATTCTTCTGCTTCTGCATAAAGAACCTCTGGTCCATAATATTGCTCTACAATATTTCTAGGTGCTTTTCCAACACGAAAGCCTTTTATTGTAAAATTCTTTTTATTCTTATTGAAAGAATAAGCAAGACCCTCTTCAACCTGATCTGCATCTACAACATATGATAATTTAAGTAAATTAGAACCTATTACTTCCTGATTGACTGACATAAATATACCTCCACACAATCATAAACTTTTATTTTTATATATAAAAAAGCCTGTCGATTTTGCCGACAAGCCATAATTTTTCACTTCAGGTAGAAGACTGCCCTTTGCAGTCTCTCCCCTGAATTCTCTTTTCCGGCTTATAGACCATATCTCTTATTGAACTTGTCTACACGTCCACCGGTATCTACCAACTTCTGCTTTCCTGTGTAGAAAGGATGGCACTTTGAACAAATTTCGACTGTTATGTCTTTCTTTGTTGAGTAAGTTGTAAATGTCTCTCCACAAGCGCATTTTGCTGTAGTTTCTTCAAACTTAGGATGAATTCCTTCTTTCATTCTATGTCACCTTCTTTCACAGTTCCAAACTAATATTTATTCTTTGCACTATATCTCTTGATAAAAGGGCATTCGAGATTATACCACATGCAAAGCGAATTGTGCAACTCTTTTTTTTATCAATATTTTTATTCTTTTATTTTTTACCATTTTCATCTCTAGAACTTGCTGAAATTTCCTTTTCGCAGACCTCATTTACAGCATTATTCCCACCTTTAGAATGTGGCTTTTCGTCTAATTCAACACATTCCTCAAAGTCCTTTGATAAAAAACCATTTTTCACCTTATAATTAATTTTATTATTTATATATCTATCGTAAAAAAGGACCTTAAAAATTGCAGCCATAACATCACCCATTATCATTCCGGGTATTCCAAACAGTCCACCAAAAACGCACAAGCCTACAAGAACCAACAAAGGACTAACGCCCATCTTCCCACCTACTATTTTCGGTTCTATAAACCAATTGTCAAGTGCTTGAAGAGCAAGTACACATACCAAAGTAGTAATAACTGCAAAAAAACCTTGCGGTACAGAAATAAATACAACAATTGCGCCGCCTACCCACGGTCCAATATATGGTATCATATTCATAACTGCCATTATTACCGAAAGCAGAATCGCATAATCAATGCCTGCAATCAAAAAAACAATATATGACAAAATTAATACTATTCCTGCTTGTATTAATTTCCCAGATAAGTACTTTCTGAATATTGTATTAATTTGGGTAGCACTCCATTGTATATTATCAGCATGTTTTTTTGAAAAAATAGCGTAATTAATTCTCTTCAAGGTCTTAATTGTATTATCTTTTTCAAAAAGCATATATACAGAAACCATTATTCCCATAACTATATTAAACAAACTGCTTACTGTTGTAGAAAAAGCCCCGGTGAGTGTACCTGCTATTTGAGATGCGTTTATCATTTCTGTGAGAATCATTCCTGCTTCATCAATACTTTCAATGATTTTCTTAACAATTACATCAGGTATGTCAAATTTACCATTTACCAAAATATCATTATATAATGTTTTAACCTTTTCAAATGCCCTTGGTACGTTATCTACAAATACTTTTATCGTATCTGCCAAGGCAGGTATAATTATAAAAATTAACATTCCAACGATTATTATCATGGTTAAGTATGCAATAGTTATACAAATACCTCTCCTTAGCTTATGATTTTTCATCTTATATAATATTCTGTTTTCCCACATTCCTATATAAATGTTTAAAACATATGCAATTACGGCACCAATTATCAAGTAGCTAAATATCGAAAGGATAAACTCTGCTGATTTTGAAACAAAATCCCCAAAACCATGTACATCGAAAACTATCTTAACTGTCAACAAAATTGCCAAAATATACAAATATACTTTCATTGGTGTAAACTTTATTCTAGGAACCTTAAAACCGCTAAATTTCTTTTTCTCATTATCCGTTTTATTTTCCATATCAAACTTCCTTTCTTCATACTATATTTCTATTAAGTATAACACAATTTATTACCTTGTCCCAATTTTTTATATAGGAAACCGCCTCGCTTTTTAAAGCGAAGCGGCCTGTTTTGAATTATGTTACATAAAATATGTATTTTGCTTTAATTATTCAGCAAGTAAAATGCCATCTGGTAATTCTATCTTCTTATTGATTGTACCATCAGGATTTCTAGAAAGCTCCACCTTTATAATTCCATTAGGTGTAGGATATGTTCCCTTTGCCCATTCAAGATTTCCTAGATTTGGCTCAAATTTAACTTTTTGACAACCAGGTGCAACAGGCTTGATTCCCAGCACATACTCTGACATAAATGCCGCAGGTCCAGATGCCCAACCATGACATAAACTATGACGGAAGCCCTTATAACAGTACGCACCGTAATCGCCATGTATATCTTTAACACCTTCCGGAACAAGTTCATCTATACGACCTGAACCCTCTAACCAATCCATATTAAAATCTTCCCAGAATGTTGTAGCTCCTCTTGAAAGCATTGCGCCCCAATATTCCTTTATGATATCAAGTGCATCAGCAACATCTCCTGCTTTACCAATTGCGCAAAGCATATAATAGCCTAAAAATGTAGAAAAGCCCTTTGCTCCGCCAACCTTCAATACTTCGTCTGACATTTTCTTTGCGTCAGCTATACCTGCAAGAGCCAAAAGCGCTGCAGCTTGCTTGTTACCATTTGCATCCGGCACATGCTTTGCCAATTTCTTTACAGCTTCTTCGCAAAGAATTGCTGTTTCATCATCTCCAAGCTCATGACAAATCACAGCACCTGTTTCAAGAGCCATACTGAGTATTCCTTGAAGTCCTGCATGAGTAGCTGCATCATCTGCCTGTGTCGGCCAATCTACAAATCTTGTTGGTGGTAAATCCTCTTCGCCATTTTCTTTAATGCGTTCTGCGAAGAATTTCAAAAGTGTCGTTATATATTCTTTCTGTGATTCCAAAAACGCTCTGTTGCCATTTTGCATATACCAGCCATATTGAACCATTATCCACCATAGTGAGTAAGATGACATTCCACACATCATTCTTGGAAGAGGTGATTCGTCACGTGCAAGGTCAAGACTCTTTTCTACAGATTCATCATATCCAAATACAGCTTGAATTGTAGATGTTTCCGGATGGATATCTCCAATCCATACAAGACGGTCTCTCTTAATTCCATCCCACACGTATTCTTGCATATTAAGATGCACTGTGTATGCAGCTGTATCCCAGATTGTATTCAAAAGACTGTCGCTTGATTCAAAAGAACCCTTGTATTCAAGCTCTCTATATGTAAAGATACCTTGAATAGACTGGAAACCTATGGATGCATTATCATCGAGCAAATCGATTCTTACAAATCTAAATCCACTCGGTCCGATTTCAGGCATGCTCAAAAAGCCAACATCAAGAATTTGGTCTCTATTTATGTGATCATTAGTTGCATTCTTTGGTCCTCCTATATCAGACATAGCTTCTGATACAGATTCACCAAAACGAACTCTGATTTTAACTCTCGAAGGCTCTACTGAATGAATAAACAATTTAACATAGCCGTGAAACTCTACACCGAAATCTATAAGTATTCCGGCCTTTTCACCTTTGCTTGTGAGTACACAGGTTTCTCCCGGATTAAAGTGTATCTGCTTCGGGCGAGGCTGCAATAACGCTTCCTCTCCTGTAACGCTTGCTTTATCTGAGTCTGTCTTCCATACAATTCTTGTAGGCGCCATAAAACGGCGTACTCTTTTATCTACTTCTGAGTTTTTGAGTATATCATCTTTTCTAATGCCGTAAGGCACTTTTTTCATACAATCTTTACCGCACATTTCTCTGTGACCTCCGTTTTTCTAATTTAGTCAAGTATAACAATCATCATGCTTTTCGTCAAATAAAAATATATATATAACACGAGTATTAACTGTTCTATTTTACTAAATTATTTATAACAAAAATCCACCGTCAACACAAAGTATCTGCCCTGTTATGAAGGATGCTTCATCAGATGCTAAAAAGTATACGGCTGCTGCAACCTCATGCGGCTTCCCTATTCTAGAAAGAGGAGTTTCTTCTGCAAGAGACGTAAGAATCTCATTCGAATGTTCCGCATTCATTTTAGTATCAATAACGCCAGGAGCTACACAATTAACTCTAATTCCCGATGGTCCTAACTCCTTCGCCATAGCCTTTGTCATACCAATAATTCCTGCTTTCGCAGTCGAATAAGCTACCTCGCACGAAGCACCACTTACTCCCCATATAGAAGAAATATTTACTATAGAACCTTTTTTGTTTTTTATCATATTCTCTGCCACCCATTTACTCAATAAAAAAGAGGCATTTAGATTCACGTTCATCATTTCCATCCACTGAGCTTCCGAAATATCTGTTAAAAGACGATTTTCCGACATTCCTGCATTATTTATCAATATTTGAGGTATGCCTACACTGTTCGTGACATTAGAGATAAATTCTTCCACAGACTTAGGATTTCTAAAATCTGCATAAAAAGCCCATGCATTTGTTCCAAAATTTTCTTTTATTTCTTTAACAAGCTTTTCTGCACTTTCCTTGCCTGAATTATATTGAATAATTACGTCATTTCCC
>JAZNOJ010000074.1:0-2150 GCA_045580735.1 Candidatus Egerieisoma sp.
CTCATTGCGTTGGATAGAGCTGTATTGGTTCAAGTTATTTGCTTCGTAAAAAGCATAATCACTTGCTTCCATCGCCATACGGCGGTTGCCGATATTGTCGTAATCATAGCCGTAGGTTTCTCCATTCACTTGAGCACTAGCTAGTTCTGAACGATATGTATGCACAAAGCTATCGTTGATTGTCTGCCCCTGGCGAGAAGTCGTACGAGTCAGCGGACGAGCTAAAGTGTCGTAAGTATAGCTTCTCTGTGTCACTAAAGTTGTGCCTCGATGATAAGCCATGCCAATGAGCAAATCTCGTTTCTCTTTAAAGCTTTGCGTAAGGCTCATGTTGTTCGGCATGGTCAAGGTCTGTAAAAGGTTTGTACCATTCAGATAAGCATAACCAAACTGTTTCACCGCCCCACCATGCACGAACCCGGCAGAAGCAATACGACCATCTGTACCATAGCCTGTGCTAACAGTCTGCTGCACAGAGCCATTCTTGGCATAGGTGTAACCCACCGAACGCCCCATGTCGTCACGTAACTCCGTGATAAGGTGAGTCACATTATCTGCCACTAGGATACTCGGTCTAGTCTATGAAGGAAATTATAATTAGGAATTTGACGATAAATAAATCACATTGAGATATCTTTAGATTTATAATCGTATTATATGTTTGTTTTTGGTTCGAGTTCATTCCAAAATTCTTTTATAGGAATGAATTTTATTTTATTGTTTATTGTATCTTGTATATGTTTTGAAGGTGTAATTTTTTTAAAAGGAGTTTCATCCCAAAAGTCAAACATACCTTCTATATATTCACCATCTTCGTAATCTATATAGGTTTTTGAAGAATTTGTATATTCGTATATATAGATATGATCTCTCTGTGCAACTACATCAGATTTAACTCGCCAATAAATAACATGTTGAACTTTATCGTGGTATATATCGTAAATTCCTTCACTTCCATCTATAAACATACTAAAATGAAAATGACCAGCCTCTGATCTGTAAATTCCTACATTTTCCTTTTCATCGACATATTTGTGATGAGATCCTTCATATAAGCAATCATATATAGGTTTGCAAGATGACAATATGATAGAACTAAGAGCTATAATAATACAGCATTTCATGAAATGATAATAGCGTTTTAAATGCAATGGTCAATTAAATAATAAGCTACTCTCTTATTAGAGAGTAGCTTATTGTAAGCTTATTATTTACATGAGCACGGAATTTTTTCTGTCCAAATGTAAGTTTGAGTCCATGTTTTCATTACACCTCTTTTTTTCTCGCCTTCAATAATGTGATAAAGAAAAGATTCGGAAGTTGTTTTGTTTATGTATTTGAATTCTACTTCTACATAATGAGAACCATTTTCTTTTTTTATTGGAGAAACTATCGCTGTGCCGTCTTGTACAGAACCAAGATAGAATTCTAATCCATTAGAAAAACTTCTAATTGTTCTTGAAAAATGCTTTTTTATTTTGCTAATAGATAAGCCTTCAAATGTATCAAATCCTAGAAAGGAAACATCATAATTATCAACGCTTTTCCATTCATGGCAATATTTGCTGTTTTTATTTCGTATTTTGTAAAAGTAATTTCGTAACTCTTGACCAACAATTCCGTCTCTTACATACCGAGCTTCAATGTGTTTATCTGCGTGATATGTTGAATCTGGTGGCAAGTTCCCCAAAATCCAATTATAGAAATGAGTGGTTGCCCAATTCCATGACTGAGCAAATTCGGTTGCCTTGAAGTAATTCCAATATCCCATCATTTGTTGAAGATATGGATCTGCAAATGCAGAAGCTGAATCCACTAATTGTATTGCTTCATCAACATAAGGCTTTACCATGTTAAATGCTCCAATAACATAGGGTTTTCCAAAGTCAGATAGCCTTTTGATATGTGGCTTTACCATTCTTTTTCCTTTGCATACATAAGGAAAAGTTTTCCGTTCAATAGCTTTTCCTATGTTTTTTGCTTCAGTTAAAGCTTGGTCAAGAAGTCTACCTACTTTTTTAGCCTCATATCGTATTATGTCTTCTACCTTATCCAGATCGATATTGCTAAATATAAATAATCCTAATCCATCAAAATGATAGAAAGGCGAAGCGTTATAAGCATACCGATTGAGTGTATTTACTTTATCC
>JAZNOJ010000075.1:0-36424 GCA_045580735.1 Candidatus Egerieisoma sp.
GTATGTCAGCAGAGGATGCCGCAGGGGTTATGAGCATTCAGATCGACGGCAATGTGGAAAGCCTTGGCAAAGACCAAATGCAAAACTTCTTCTATACGTACATAATGATCTTTGCGCTGTATATGGTCATTCTGCTTTACGGTCAGATGGTAGCAATGAGCGTTGCAACCGAAAAAAGTTCCCGTGCTATGGAGCTTCTTATCACCAGTGCTAAACCCATCAATATGATGTTTGGTAAGGTTTTGGCGGCTTGTACGGCTGGCCTTGTTCAGCTTGTTGCTATTTTTGGTTCGGCTCTTGTGTTCTACAATGTGAATAAGTCCTATTGGGGAGACAACGGAATCATTGACTCTATCTTCAATATTCCGCCTGAGCTGTTTGTATATATGCTTGTATTCTTCTTGCTTGGATTCTTGATTTATGCGTTCCTCTACGGTGCTATTTCTTCTACGGTTTCCAAGTTGGAGGATATCAATACTGCTGTTCAGCCTGTAACTTTCCTGTTCCTGTTCGGCTTTATAGTGGTCATCTTCTCTATAACAAGCGGAAGCGTGGACAATGTTCTGATGAAAGTTTGTTCCTACATTCCGTTCACCTCGCCAATGGCCATGTTCACAAGAATTGCTATGAGCACAGTGCCTTGGTATGAGATTGCAATTTCCATTGGCGTTTTGGTTGTGTCTACCTTTGGAATCGGAATTCTTTCCGCAAAGATCTACCGTGTTGGTGTTCTTATGTACGGTACAACTCCTAAAATTGGCAACATCATCAAAGCTGTGTTGAAGGCGTGATATCTTTTTCGGTGCCACAAGCCAAAACAGATACCGCTGTTGATACAATCTTGTCGACAGCCGTATCGTTATTTTACCGTTAAAAACATAGGCAGAATAAGCATTTATAAAAATAAGCGTTGCATTTTGGGAGTATTCCTCCCATCCTGCAACGCTTTTTGATTGTTTTTATAGCCCCTCCCCTGGACTTAACGGGGCATTCCTGCCAACCTATCGTTAAACAACCGTAAATCGTTAAAAGGCTGATAAATACAACGGAAACAAAAAATCTCTTCGAAACAGGATGCATCGAAGAGATTTTTAATTATTACTTTAAGCCAGGAAGATTATCCCTTGTGGTGTGATAACCCATTATTTTCATCACATCATCAAGCGAGATAGTACGTAATTGCTTAGAGAGTTTGTTGAATGCAGATTTCATAGAAGAAACAAACTCTTTTGTATCGGTTTTGCTTAATAACATTGCAAATATGATAGCAATGGCATAGGCATCATTTGTTCCGCTTGAATATGACCCACTTGCATCACGTTTAAGGCCCAAAACCTTAAATTTAGCAATACTTTTGGTGTGCAATCTTCTTCGGAATTTGATGTCGAAAAATCTTTCATCGTGTGCGCATTTATTACGCGCCAAGCTACACATATCCATATATTTATGCAATTCATTATGCGGAACGCCAAACGCTTTTGCTACTGAAATTTTATCTTTTTCCTTCATAAGTCTGTAAAATGTTGTTATTTTTCCAAACGTAAGAACATTAACTAAAACCCAAAAGGGAATATAGCCATACTCTGACATATAATGATTTACAACTTGGTGGTGTTTGCTCATTTGTCGTGCGATTTCCTGTTGTATATCACCCATCAGTTTGATAACAGACGCGATGTTTTCTTCAGCGCTAAGAGATGAATTTGAGGCAGATCAGCAACTATATCCAATTTGTGAGAAGAAGCTATTCTACTTAAAACATTTTTGTCAGTTGAATGGCTAATATGAAAGTTTTCTAATTTAAGATAATTGTCATGACCATATAAAGCGGAAAACTCGTGAGCTAATACTGTTTTGAAAGAGTTTTCAACTTTCAACAAATATTTTAAATAAATATGGCGAACCTCTCGGTCAAAAGTGTATAACGCATAAACCTCGTCAAATGATGTTCCTGCTTTATATAATTCAGCGGAAGGAGTTGAAGTGGGGACAAGGAATAAGTCTTTATACCCATTAACAACATTATAGTAATTTTCTTTTTCAAGGATTCTCATTACACGAGATCCCATTGACCCTTTGCCGATTTCCATACCTCTGCTTCGTAAAACATTAAGTAACTGTCTATATGTTTTATACTCTTTTTTCGCCATAATAATCTCCTCTTAAAATAAAGAAAGCCCCCGGGCCCGAAGGACACCGGAGGACAAACTGGCAAGCTAATTACACCTATACTATACCATGACGCGCCAAAAAGTCAATAGCCTGGCGCGAAAAAGTAAAGAAAGCGTATTTGGTTTCCCATATTATCTTATGCGGATTCCTTCAATTTATTCAACTTCATTAACTGTATGCTACTACATATTATGACAAAAATCAAGTATCACCGTATATCTTGTTTTATAATCAATTGCAAGAATATTATACATTGCTTTGGATAGCTCGTTTTTTATGTAATCAAATTGCAACTCTTTTTGATTGTTTTATAGCCCATCACCTAGACTTAACCCAACATTCATCCTTCTCTATAGTTAAAATACCGCTATTCGTTAAACGGCTGAAGGCGACACTTATGCAGCGTGATGATAGGTTCTATATCCAATAACACCTGCAAAACATTTTTACTGAGACTTTATCATAAATATGCTTCTAGACTTATAAAACTGATAAAAAATATATTTGATTGAAGTAGCATCAAACGCATGATATAATACTTAAAATTATTATTGAGGTGAATTATGAATATCACAATTATTGACGGGCATGGTGGACAGCTTGGTGCCCAGCTTATAAAAGAAATAACGGCGAGATTTCCAGATATAAATCTAACAGCAGTTGGTACAAATACCGTTGCTACAGCAGCAATGTTAAAGGCAGGAGCAAAGAATGCTGCATCAGGAGAAAATCCTGTCGTTGTTGCTTGCCGTAATGCAGATATTATTATAGGTCCAATTGGTATCGTCATTGCTGATTCTTTACTCGGAGAAGTAACAGAAAAGATGGCACTTGCTGTTTCAAGAGCCGATGCTATTCGCATTCTTATTCCTTTAAATAAATGCAACAACTTGGTTGCAGGTATTTCTAATTTAAACAGTAAAGAATTAATATCCGACGTTATCTCAAAATTAAGTAACATCATTTTTTCTAAAAACACTTGAAAAGTCATGCTGTTTATGGTATATTTCCTACGTTATTCTGGAGAATAGCTTAGAAACAGAAGTTTCTTTTTCTCATAAAACAAACTCAAACTAACGATGCTATGAAGGCGTCATTATCCCTGTAGGGATAGTGGCGCCCTTTTATATAATGAAAGAGGATACAACCATGAAAAATAACAAATTACAAAAAATGATTCTTGCCGCATTATTCTTAGCACTTGCATATGTTCTACCCTTCTTAACAGGACAGATACCGGAAATAGGTTCTATGCTTTGTCCATTACATATTCCTGTTCTGCTTTGTGGTTTTATTTGTGGGTGGCATTGGGGACTAACGGTAGGCTTTATCGCCCCATTGTTACGTTCTTTCACGCTTGGAATGCCACCATTTTTTCCTACAGCAATATGCATGGCCTTTGAACTTGCCACCTATGGTGCAATTTCAGGCTTGCTATATAAAATACTCCCTCGCAAAAAATCTTACATTTATGTTTCATTGCTTATTGCAATGCTCGTTGGAAGACTCATTTGGGGAGCTGCAATGTTTGTATTCATGGGGTTGAACGGCAGCAGCTTCACATTTACTGCTTTTATTGCAGGAGCTTTTACAAATGCACTTCCTGGAATTGTCGCACAAATCGTGCTTATTCCAATTATTATTATGATTCTTGATAATCCAAGAATATCGAACTTAAAACGTTCAGAAGGAGACTAAAATGGAACAATATATGAAAACCCACAAATCGTTGATAATGCATTATCAAACTTATCCAAAACTTCAAATACAAGATATATTTAAATTTATATATCAAAGTGCTTTTGGATGCGAGCATTTCGTTGGCTCAGTAGATACTGCAACAAACTATATAGAGGAAGAATATTGCAATTTATGTAATAAAAACACAACTCCTATAGAAAAACTCGACGGTGATTATAGCAGGGTTCCTATTTCTTATATGCACAATGGTCTTCGCGCCAAAACTTTCGGAAAGCTTTTTGCAGCTTCTGCACAAACAGAGAAAGAAGGTATGACGCACCTTTTAAAAAAAATAAATGTTGCAAAGCATTTAATTCATGATGGCTTACTCCCTTTTTCTGAAAATGAGTTTGATACAGCCTTAAACGAATGGAAAAATAATGGGTATTCTTCTGTACATCATTCGGACATTTTCAAAAATAGCTACCATCCTTCTTATCGTGTTATATCAAATAAATATATTCCTTTTCTATCGTTGCTTGCAGAGCTCGACAAGCGACTTGAAAAAGGCAATGTTTTACTTGCTTTAGAAGGGGGTAGTGGTAGTGGGAAAACAACACTAGGTAAAATTTTTGAATCAATATATGACTGCAATGTATTTCATATGGACGATTTTTTTCTGCAGCCCTACCAAAGGACACCTGAACGGTTATCAAAAATAGGCGGTAATATTGACTGGGAACGTTTTTTATCAGAGGTTCTCCTACCACTTTCCAAAGGTGAAAAAGTAAAATTTAAAAGATTCGATTGCTCTACAACCACTTTATCCGAAGAAATACAAATATCTTCTAAAAATCTAATTGTCGTTGAGGGCGTTTATTCAATGCATCCGGAGCTTGAAAAATTCTATGATTTTTCAGCATTTTTAGATATACCACACGAGCTTCAAAGAGAACGTATTTTACATCGAAATTCGCCAGAATTAGCACAACGCTTTTTTAGCGAATGGATTCCTTTAGAAAATAAATATTTCGAAGCAACACAAATAAAACAACGTTGTAATATGACGATTCAAATTTTGTAGACTTTTGTCCTAGGTATTTTAATTTAGTCACTCATTTTTTACACGAAAAATATTTACCATTGCCTAAATAATACACGTCGTCAGAAAGCATAAACGACCATTGCCGGTTATATAGAATCTAATGAAATCAAATGAATTTGCTGTTGCTAAATGTCTTTATTTCAATTATAATGAAAAAGTATATTACAAGTTTTATAATAATAAGGAGGATAAACTATGTTAGTTAATACAAAAGCGAAAATAGGTGTATTTTCTATCGCTTTAGGCGCATATTTACCACAGTTTCCATCATTAGTTCCAGAATTCGAGGCACAATATGATGCATTTAAGAAAACTTTACCTGATTCAATAGAAATCATTGATGGTGGTATGGTTACAACTAAAGAACAATCACAAGCAGCAGGCGATTTATTCCGTGCAGCTGATGTTGATCTCGTATTCATGCAGCTTCTTACTTATGCTACATCATATAACATGCTTCCTGCTGTTAAAGATTTAGATGTACCTGTAGTTCTTGTTAATCTTCAAAAATTAAAAGCTCTTGATTATGATCATACAGACATTGCTTCATGGCTTGGCGAAGGATATGCATGTGGAGCAGTTGGTGAAATGGTTGCAGACCTTGAAAGATATGGCAAAAGACATGCTGTAATCACTGGTGTTGTTGAAGGTGGCGACGAAGGCGTTAAGAAAGAAATTGACGAATGGTGCCGTGCAGCTCAGACAAGAAGAAGATTCCGTGATACAAACATCGCTCAGGTTGGTAGACCATATCCTGGCATGATGGACTTATACATCGACGAATCAAACCTTTACAGAAGAATGCACCTTTACACAAAGCAATTTGACTGGGAAAAGATGTGGGCAATTGCTGACAATATTACAGACGAAGATGCAATTCGTGCTAAAGCACAAGACATTCTCGACACATTCGATATTGAAGGTGGCGGAAGCATCGAAGAAGTTTGGGAAATGGCTAAATACGTTGTAGCTTTTGAGCAATGGGTTAAAGATGAAAAGCTCGGCCTCATCGCTTCACACTATGACGGATTTGCTACAGGCAAGGCTGGTATCTTAGACAGTATGCTTATTCCTGCATTCTCAATGCTCATAAAGCAAGGAACAGCTTGCGCTGTTGAAGGCGACATGAAGGTTGCTATGGCGATGAGTATTTTGAAGACAATTTCAGGCACAGGACAACTTGCTGAGATGTATTCTATTGACTTTAATGATGACATCGCTATTATAGGTCACAGTGGTTCAGGTGATGCTGATATTTCAGATAAAAAGCCTACAATGAAAATCGTTAAAGTGTTCCATGGTAAGACAGGTGGCGGATACCTCACACAGTTCTATCCATACTTAGGACCTGTTACATATCTTGCTATTACACAGGATGGCAACGGTAACTTCAAATTCATCGTTGCTGAAGGTATTAACGAAGAAGGACCTATTCTTTCATTCGGCGATACAAACATGAGAACACGCTTCACATGCGGAGCAAGAGAATTTGTTAACCGTTGGAGCGAATGTGGACCTACTCACCACTTTGCAGCAGCAACAGGAAGACATATTGATACAATCCTTAAGGTTGCTAAGATTTTCAATGTTCCTGTTGATATCGTAACAAGATAATTTCAGTTGTTATATTGTTTCTATAATGAAACTCCTTTTATTAAGCCTCTCTGAATATTTAGAGAGGCTTATATATTTTCTTAATATAAAATAATCTTCCGTATTATTTTCACAATATAATATTCCTTAACACTCATATGATATTTTTTTGCTGAATTTTTTCTTTAAAAAGTCTGATTTATATTTTCCATATAGACGCATCAAGGACCGAGTATAAACGACACTTTCTTCCGGCTCTTTTACCAATTCAAAGCCCTTGCCGTCTAAATCAAATCTGACAAGACCAGATATGTCAGATGTTTTACCGTCATATGCATATGTCACAATCTTCTTTCGATATTTAGTGGCATAAAATAACCCTCTCCATTGTTTTTACAATAAAGAGGGAAAATATTATACAAAAATAGATTTTTTCAATTCAAGCGCATTACACATTACATATTATCATAAAGTCTTTGAAGCTCTGCTTCATCAAAACTATATTTATTATTGCAAAAATGACAGCAAAGCTCTGCACCGTGGTCTTCATCTATTATAGTTTTCAATTCGTCTTTACCTATGCTGCAAATTGCCTCCTCCATTCGATCCTTTGAGCAATCACATTTATATTCACAGGTAACCTTTTCAGAAATATTTAAGTCATATCCACGAGTTACATCCTGAAGTATGTTTATAATTGAAGCGCCAGCATTCAGCAAGGTTGTAACAGATGGCAAATATGATATATTTCGTTCAATATCGTCTATCAACTTATCAGGAGCACCCGGCAAAAGCTGAACCATATAACCTCCTGCCTGCAAAACCTCTAAGTTCTCACCTATCAATACGCCTAATGATATTGCTGTAGGCACTTGCTTTGACATTAAGTAATAGTATGATAAATCCTCAGCAATTTCTCCTGAATGAAGCGGAACACTGCCGGAATATGGTTCTTTAAGACCCAAATCCATAATAACATTCATAAAACCTTGTCCCACTATACCGCCTACATCGAGCTTACCATCAGTTTCACGAGTTGGAAGGTCAGCCATAGGATTTTCAGCATAGCCCTTAACACATACACTATCCAAAGCACCTGCTGCTCCATCTTTCGTAGCAATTCTTACAACAGCTGCCATACCGCCAATTTTACCCTTGCCTTTTATTTGAATTGTCAGCTTGTCCGAGTTATTTTTCATTTCCTTAGACATAAGCACCGCACCCGTGAGCAATCTACCAAGTGCCGCAGTCGCAGTTGCCGACATATTATGAGTTTTTCTGCAATTTTCGACCAAGTCCTTCGTTTGAGCACCAACAACACGAAGATATCCATCAGCCGCAACACCCGATACAAGAACATCTCCTACACAGTCACTTTCTTTCATATTTTCTATAAAGCTCATAATTTCATCCATATTTAATTCCATTATTATATCCTCTTTCTTGTTTTATTACATCTCTTTATGTATTTGAAATTTAATTCTTTTCACATACAAAATATAGTCTTTCATAACCCTCTAATTTATAATCACATCTATCTGAAAACCTCATAAGCTCTCTTGAATTACGCAAGCTATCATAAACCGTAAAATCAGAAAATCCAGCTTGCAATAAACCCTCTTTTAATACTTCCAATGACCAAACTCTTTCTATAACCTGTTCATCGGTTCTTTCATAAATATTATCATCTTCATTCAACCTTTCAAAGGCAGTAATGTCATAAACCACCCTTCCGGTTTTTTCAGAATATTGTGATGTCCAAAAAAAAGTACCCCATTCAAAATCTTCAAAGGAACATTCTGTTTTAGAATAATTATTTTTAAAAAGGTCAGGTGTCACCACGTCAAAAAACAAATATCCTCCAAACTCGAGTGATTCATATGCTCTTTTAAAAAAAGAAAACAATTTTTTTTGATTAGTTATATGATTTAATGTGTCAGTTATGGAAAATACCGCTGCAGCTTTTCTACCAATATTCATCTTTGAAATATCCTGACAAACCCAAGTAATATTTTGAATTTCAGAATAATTTTCAAGTGCCTCACAAAGCATATCCTCTGATATGTCAATACCTATAACATCATAATTTTTGGCCAATAATGCTGATAATTTTCCACTTCCACAGCCTGCATCTATAATAAGAGGTTTTTCTTTTCTTTTATTAAAAGCCTTAAGAGCTTTGCTTTTTTGCAGGAGAGGCCTCGCAAAGCATTTCCAATCTGCATATGTCTTTTCTGGAAAAAGTGTATCATAATAATTAGATATGAAATTATACATAATTATACCTACTCCTCACAATATCACATATAACTATCACTTAAAAAATAATGAGTCAGCCTCTAAGTAATTCAATAGCCTTTTGGAGTTGTAAATCCTCCTCAAAAGGAATATCCTGAACATGAACATTTTTGTACTTTTCTGGATTCTCTATTAAAACATCTGGTTCTATACCTATGCCATGAATACAATTGCCAGAAGGAGTAAAATATCTAGCTATAGTAATTACAAGACCACTTCCATCCTTTTCAAAGTCTATACGAGTTTGACCAAGAGCCTTACCATATGTCTTTACTCCGACAATACTTGCAGCATTATTATCCTTGAGCGCGCCGGCAAGAAGCTCTGATGCACTAGCAGTCCTTTCATTTACTAAAACAACGATAGGAGTATCAACATGCTTTTCATCAGATTTAATTTCAGAAAGTCTCTTACCGTTTTTATCTTCAGAATATGCAATAAGGCACTCTGGTAAAATTCTATCCGCTATACCAGAAGCCTGTGCTTCATATCCACCACCATTATTTCTCAAATCAAGAACGATGCCGTCACAACCTACTTTTTCAATTTTTTCAATTGCAACAGAAAATTCAGATGCTGCATCCTCATCAAATTGTGATATTCTAACATACATTATTCCATCATGGTTAGTAACAAAAACAGACTGTTTACTTACCTTAGAAATGGTTACAGTTATATCTTCCATAGAATTATCCTGATGAATAACTGACATTTTTATTTCTGTTCCGGACTTAGCAAACAATGCATCCATTTCTTCCTTTGTGTAGTCTGAAACATTTTTACCATTTAGATGAGATATTATATCTCCCGCAACTATATTTGCCTTCGCTGCAGGAGAATCAGGTTCAACACTCTTCACACATAGTCCTGCTTCTGTTTCGTAATAAACAAAGCCTGCTCCTATATATGTTCCTGTAATCATATCAACATAATCATCTAACTCACCCGGAGCCAAATACTTTGTGTATGGATCATCCAAAGCATTAACAGCCCCCTCAATTGATCCTTCAATCACGTCATTAATATCATATTCCAAGCAATAATTCTCTTCAATGAAATCTATAATGGATTGAAATTTTGATACTTTATACTCGTCAGTATCATCACTGTCAAAGGAAACACTTTCTGACTTTCTGTAAATTGCACCATTAAAATAAAGCTTATCTGCTGCAAAAAATGTAATAAAAACAGTGCAAATCACAAGAACAAGTGCTCCTACAAATAACACATTAGCATTTATCTTTATGGAGCTTTTTTCCTGTTTTTCATTATTTTCATTATCAGACATAATTCCACCTGCTTAAATTCTTATATTTTAATATATCTTCTAATTGCAAATCCACTGGATATTACTCCTATCAAAGTACCTGCCGCAATAAAGCATAAGAAAATCCCCGTTGAATATTCTTTAAATCCAACAATATCTAGCATATTTTGTAAATCACTTGAAGCATTTTGAATATATTGATAAATATAAGAATATGTTAGCTTCACAGCAAAATACGAAAGCAGTGAGCTAATTATGCCTATGATAATACCTTCAACAACAAACGGTCCTCTCATAAAGGCCGAAGATGCACCTATATTTTTCATTATGCTAAGCTCTTTATTTCTAGCAAATACTGTAAGTCTAATAGTATTTGCCGAAAGCATTATAGATAAGAATCCAAATATTGCCATAGCAGCAACGCTTCCAATTTTTATCCAATGATTAATTGAAGAGAAATATTTATATACTGATGTATTATCTGTCACCTCTTCCACACCGGCAATTTTCTTTATATCTTCTGAAAAACTTTCCACATCATCTGCTGAATTAAGACGAACTCTAAAAGAAACATACATATAATCAGAATTAAAGTTTTCAAATAAATCTTGCTCATCCTCAAACATCTCAACTGCCTTTTGAAGATTTTCTTCTTTAGAGATTCTAATTACGCTATTTTTTTCTTTAGAAACTCTATTATCATTAATAATAATATCTGCAATAGTCAAACTAGCTTCATCACTAATTTCTGTAGCGCAATCAACGACAACCTCTTTTTGCTGTTCGCTAATATTTTCCACAATACTTTGCAGGTTAACAGAAAGAAGCATCATACAGCCCATAATATATAGGGATACAAATATTACAAAGACTGAAGAGAATAACATATGCCAATTTTTGAAGGAATTTGCAACACCCTGACGTAATATATAATAAAAAGTTCTAATTTTACGCATTCTCTTCTTCCTCCTTTTCAGCATTGTCTAAAGCATGATTAGCGTCAATTTTTTCGGTCTTAGCTTGCATTGAAATATTATCTTCAACTACAATTTCCTCTTTAAAGCTAATATCCATATTTTCACTTAAAATCTTGTTATCATCTTGGATTTTATCGCTATTCCCAGAAATATCATTCTTTATTTTTTCTACGCTAGATTCCGTAGCAATCTCTGTATTATTATCAAATGATAAATCAAACGACTTAACATTTTCACCCTCATTAGCTGCATTTGTATTTTTCTGAATCGTTTCAATAGGTATTTCTACTCTGCGAAGCTCTTCATTCACTGCATTTTCTTGATTTATTTGTTTCTTTTTTCCTTTAGAATACAAATCCTTTACAGTATGAATTTTTCTAGTAAAAATCTTGTTATTTATACTTATTTTTTCGTTATTTGCTTCTTTCGAAATATGCTGTGCAACCTTTTTAGGCTCTTGAGATTTGCTGTTTTCAAATATTTCCTCTAAATCATCGCTGTTTTCAGAAATATTTTTACCATGATCAAGTCTTATAATTCTAAGTCCTGACTCCTCTACTAAATTCTGCTCATGTGTTGCCACTAAAACAGTTGTTCCTCTTGCATTTATCATTTTTAGAAGATTCATTATCTGCGCTGAGTTTTCAGGATCAAGGTTACCCGTAGGCTCGTCTGCGATTAGTATATCAGGTCCATTTACAATAGCTCTAGCAAGAGCAACTCTTTGCTGTTCTCCACCTGACAGATGACTTGGATATTCATTTCTTTTCGCAAGTAATCCCATTATAGAAAGAGTAAGATCCACTTTCTCCTTTATTTCCTTACGTGAAGCACCTGTAATTTCCATAGCAAATGCCACATTTTGGAAAACGGTTTTTTTCTCCAAAAGTCTGAAATCTTGGTAAAAGACTCCTATGCTTCTTCGGTAATTTTGTATATACCTCTTTTTTAAATTATCTAGATTACATGAGTTAACTAAAATCCTACCTGTATCAGCTCTTTCTTCCATCAGAATAAGCTTAATCAACGTCGATTTGCCGGCACCACTTGAGCCCATCAAAAATGCAAACTCGCCTTCCTCTATTCTAAAGCTTAAATTTTTTATGGCTTCAACACCATTTTGATATCTTTTACCCACTTTATCAAATAAAATCATTGGTTTATTTCTTTTTGAGGTATTATTATAAAGACTCTTTGATACAGAGTCGTTTTTTGTCATATTTATTTCATCTTTTGTAATCATATCCATTAAGATTCACCCTTTTATACCTTATTAAGAAGCGCTGGCTCTTTATTTTTTATATATTGTAAAATAAGCAACGCCATAGCAATTCGCACACCTGTTTCAAAGTCCGAGCAATCAAGACCTGTCACCTTATTAAATTTTTCCAATCTATACATAAGTGTGTTTCTGTGAATATACAGAGCCCTTGAAGCTACACTCATGTTAAAATTACTAAACAAATATGCTTTTACAGTTTTTAAAAGCTCCGCAGAAGACTTATCACTTATAAAGCCCTCTCCAAAGGTTTCTTTTACATATCTTAAACAAGCATCCATAGGAATTGAATAAATCATCTTTTCAAGACCTAATTTTTCATATTGAAAGCACTTGTCCTCTAGTTCAAATATTGCTCCTATATTTTTTGCTTTATCAGCCTCTACATATGCATCATTAAGATTCATTATAGAGCTAACCTGAGAGCTTAAAGATACATACGCCTCCATCATCGCTTCTAATAGCAATGTATCTTTAATCATATTAGCATAATTGGTAACATAATCATAATCTATTTCATCCGTCAATGGACAAATTACCACCGTTCGTGCAAAATCTATTGGTATAACTAAAAATCCATGATCATTACCAAATAGCTCTTGCAATATACGACATATCATTTCACTATCCCCGGCGGGAGCTCCAGAAACAATATTTAATGTTACCAATATAACTGCGAAGCCTTTAGAATTTAAAATAAAATCACCATATATAGCTTCTAGTTGTTCTTCTGTTACGTTTCTTCTTCCTTCAATCAAAAGCTTTTTAAATACATTTACTAAATCCTTGCTGCTTTGTGACTCTCTGTACTTAAAACCATGGGCGGCTAATGCTAAAATATTTCTGTAACTGTCAAGACTATTTTCGACCTCGTGATTTATCTTCAAAAACATAAAATATAAATCTTCTCCATCTACTGTTACATTTTCAAAGAGATAACCACCCTTTGTAAAGCCTGTTTCATCGTATAAATTTACACTATCATCATTTTGCATTTCCGCAAAAATCGCCTGTAACTCTATTTCATATTTTGATTTAAAAAAATCAGAATCTGTGGCATCAGCATCAATTGAAATATTATTATCATTCAATATATTGCTCTTTTTTTCATTTTCTTGCTTACTGCTAAAATAAAAAACGTGTCCTGTATCATCAGAAATGCCAAAATCAGCATTTATGTATTTAGCTATTTCATTTAGTTGTTCTCTATTAGCACTACTTAGCATTTTGGCACCTCCAATTTCAAATATAAAAGCATTACACCCTTTAATTATATATTAATTATGTTTAAAATCAAATACACAACAAAAGGGCATAAAATCTTATTATTTTCCACTTAAACGTTCAGTAATAACCTCAGAAACTCTCTTTGCTATGCTTTCGGTTTGTACTCTATCCTCACCCTCTGTCATAACTCTGATAAGGGGCTCTGTTCCTGAAGCTCTTACAACAATTCTGCCACTCTCTCCAAATTCCTTCTTAGCGTCCTCAATAGCATTTTTTACTGTTGCATCCGTATAGAATGCCAATTTTCCTTCTTTTGATACATTAACATTAATTATACATTGAGGATATCTCTTCATTATTGACGAAAGCTCTGAAAGCTTTTTGCCGCTTCTTTTCATTAATGACAAAAGCTGAATCGAGGTAAGCTGTCCATCGCCTGTCGATGCAAAATCACCAAAAATAACATGACCTGACTGCTCTCCACCAAAAACATAATCCTCTTGGAGCATTTCTTCTAATACGAACCTATCGCCTACTTTTGTAGCTATAAATGATATATCATTTTCTTTACAGAACTTTCCAAAACCCATGTTAGTCATTACAGTTCCCACAACGGTATTTTTAGCGAGCTTGCCACGTTCTTTCATATCCTTAGCACATATAGCCATTATAAAGTCACCATCTACTATATTACCTTTATCATCCACACAAATACATCTGTCTGCATCACCATCATAAGCTATGCCGGCGTCAAGGTTATTACGTAGAACATATTCTCTTAAAATGTCAATGTGCGTAGAACCACAATTTGTATTTATATTTATTCCATTAGGCTTATCATGAAGTACATCTGCATTAGCCCCCAAGGCTTCAAAAAGCTTAGCTGCTGATACGCTTGCAGAGCCATTTGCACAATCTACTGCAATGTTAAGACCATCTAGAGAATTAATAACTGTACTCTTTAAATGATCTACATAATCTTTAACTGCCATATTAGCATATGTCACTTTACCAATATCTGTACCTGAAAGGTCAAAATTATCTTCACTATCTAATACCAATGTTTCTATCTGTTCTTCTAAAGCATCTGGAATTTTATAACCATCACCACTGAAAATCTTAATACCATTATATTCGGCCGGATTATGAGAAGCTGAAATCATAATTCCTGCATCGGCCTTATATTTCCCAACTAAGTAAGCCACAGCAGGCGTAGGAACAACACCTAAAATTATTACATCCACACCAACAGAGCAAAGACCAGAAGCCACGCTAAAGCTAAGCATATCAGATGAAATTCTTGTATCACAACCAATACAAAACAAAAGTCTTCTTCTGCTACCGTCAGATAAAACTTTACCCGCTGCTCTACCAACCTTCACTGCAAGCTCACATGACAAAAAAGAGTTCGCAATACCTCTTATACCATCTGTTCCAAATAATCTTCCCATTTATATTACCTCCATAAAACAACAATAATCAAATTATCAGCAAAATACAATTTAGCTTTTATTTCTTTTTTACTATGTTCTTTGCATCTTTATAAATACTATTATCGCAAATAAAGCCACGCACTCTTGAAAGAGGATAGACAATACAATTTCTTCCCAAAACAGTGCCCGGACATAATACTGTATTACAGCCTACCTCTGTATTATCTCCAACCATTGCACCCATTTTTCTCAAGCCCGTTTCAACTGCATCAATTTTTCTATCTACATCAGATGTATTAACATCGAAATTCTTTATGATTACATTTGTTTTGTCACTCTTGACATTTGAAGTGAGTGCACCGGCACCTAAATGTGCTTTGTATCCTAGAATTGAATCACCAACGTAATTATAATGAGGGACCTGTACCCCATCAAACAAAATACAATTTTTTAATTCAGTAGAATTACCAACAACCGCATTTTTACCAATTATAACGCTTCCTCTAATAAATGCACAGTGGCGTACTTCAGCATTCTCGTCTATTATACAAGGACCTGCAATATATGCTGTAGGAAAAACATTTGCGCTTTTTGCAATCCACACATTTTCCTTTACCATAGTAAATTTATCAGCATCAAGTGTTTTTCCTAACTCAATAATAAAATCCTTTATCCCCTTCAAGGCCTCCCATGGATAATTAACACCCTGTAAGAGCTTTGCGGATATACTCTTTTCTAAATCAAAGAGTTCACTAACAGTACATTTTTCTATAAAATTTCCCAAAATATCAATCTCCTTTATCATATAAATAAATTATATTTGTAATTCATTACTATTTATTACACTTGTTATAATATTTTGATTACTAATCTGTGATTTCAATTTATTAATTTCTGAATTCCTGTTTGCTAAAACAGCAGAAACAATAATCGCATATAACAATAAAATTGCAATAACTATTAATAGATATTTATTTAGCTTTTTAAAATCATTAATATCCTTAAGCTGTTTATTAAAAGCTTCCCCATCGTTTGTAGATTTATTCGTCCTTTTATCTACTCTTTTATTTTCATACCCATTTGCTACTCTCTCTGCTTTAAAAACACCATTTTTTTTGCTGTTTGTTATATTTTTACCATTCTCCTCAGAGGCATATGTCCTAGCATTTGGGGAATAAGCTTGTTTTCTAGGCGGCATATTTCTAGGTCTAGGAATACTATCTGATATTTGAGAGCCGGCATAAATAGTACCTTTACGCTGCTCATTCACTTGACCTCTTCCTGAAGAACGCGACACATAGCTATCCCACGATGTATCCTCCTGTGGTTCATATCCAGAACTTCCTCCTTCAAAAACTCTTCCCTTACTATATCTTGCTTCATATATACTTGATGTTTGAAGATTTCCCGAAGAATTATTTCCCAAAACCTCTCTTTCGGTTGCCCTGCCACTTGTCCTATCATTATCTGCTTGGAAGTTACCCATATGTCTTTCAGCAAAATTTTTGCCTACATTGCGCTTTGTTTCAGGCTTTTCTGCTTCTTCAACAAGGTGATCTAAAAATTTAATAGCGTCTTCACGCTTTGAGGCATCATTAATTGAATTAAAAATTCTAACAGCGCCAATCCTGTCACCACTGGCAAAAATAAGGATTCCTAAAACCATATTTGCTTCGTAAAAATCCGGAAATAATGTAGTTGCCTTGCGTAAATAGTTCTTAGCTTCATCATATCTATTTAATTGAAGCTGATGAAGTGCTTTATTATATAATACAAATGAATCATACATTCGGTCACTTGTAGGTGCATATTTACCTGGTATAAAATTTAAATCAATTGGTTTGAACTTTTTAGTTTCTTTTGCTACATCAATCATGCTTCATACACCACATCCAAATATTCAAAAAAATCAAGCGGCCGTTAATATTAAAGCGAATCAAATCGGCCGCTATCATGACTAGTATTAATCACCACAACAATTTTTATATTTCTTACCACTTCCACAAGGGCATGGGTCATTTCTGCCTACCTTTGCCCCTTGTCTGGTAACACTTTTATTTACAGGTTTTTCCTGCACATTTTCACTATTATTCTGTTTGTCACCTGCAGTGCCTTGAACACTTGCACGACTTTCTTTTCCTGGACCTGCAACAGCTTTACGCTCTACCTTTTCACCTTTACGAACCTGAATTGTAAAAATTGTTCTTACGGCTTGATCTTGAATAGTTTTATTCATATCATCAAACATATTGAAGGCTTGGAACTTATATTCAACAACCGGATCGTGGTGTCCATAAGCTTGAAGTCCTACTCCATGCTTAAGCTGGTCTATTGCATCAATATGTGTCATCCAGTTTTCATCAACACAGCGAAGCATAACAACACGCTCTGCCTCTCTCATTAGCTCGCTTCCTATTTCAGTCTCTTTAGCTTCATATCTTTCTAATGTATCCTTTGTTAAAGCCTCAACTATTTCAGAAGCCTTTAGTCCTACTTGATTTGCTTCAAAGCCATCTATAATCTCAGGATTAATAATTCCAACTAAATCATTTTTTATTCCGGAAAGTTCCCAATCTTCAGATGAAATATCTTTGTTACAATAGAAATTAACTGTTTCAGCAATTCTATTTTCAATCATATGAGTAAAGGTTTCCTTCATATCCTCTCCATCGAGAACACGTCTTCTTTGTGCATAGATAATCTCACGCTGTTGGTTCATAACATCATCATATTGAAGCACATTCTTACGAATTTCAAAATTTCTACCTTCTACTCTCTTTTGCGAATTTTCTATAGCATTAGAAAGTATCTTATGCTCTATTGCATAATCCTCTTCTATCTTAAGAGTGTTCATGAGTGCATCGATTCTATCTCCACCAAATAATCTCATAAGATCATCTTCAAGCGAAATATAAAAACGTGACATACCAGGGTCTCCCTGTCTACCAGCTCGTCCTCTAAGCTGATTATCAATTCGTCTAGACTCATGTCTTTCAGTACCCATAATAAATAAGCCGCCGGCTTCCATAACCTTTTTACGTTCTTCCTTTGTTTCCTTTGAGTGTTCCTCAACCAAAGAACGATAAAGCTTACGAGCAGCTAAAACTATTTCATCATCAGTTTCTGCATAACTGTCAGCTAAAGCAATAAGCCTGTCATCATAACCCTGCTTTCTCATATCCTGCTTTGCCATAAACTCACTATTACCACCAAGCACAATATCGGTACCACGTCCAGCCATATTTGTGGCAATCGTAACCGCACCAAACTTACCTGCCTGTGCAACTATTTCTGCTTCTCTTTCATGATTTTTAGCATTTAATACCTTATGCTTTACGCCCTCTCTATTTAATAACTTGCTTAAATATTCTGATTTTTCAATTGATACAGTACCAATAAGAACAGGCTGCCCCTTTTCATGAGCTTCTACCGCATCTCTTACAATAGCCTTATATTTTCCATTTAACGTCTTATATACAGCATCAGGATAGTCTATTCTCGCAACAGGCTTATTGGTAGGAATTACAATAACATCTAACGAATAAATATTATTAAACTCACCTTCTTCTGTAAGTGCAGTACCTGTCATACCTGAAAGCTTATTATACATACGGAAGAAATTCTGGAAGGTAATTGTCGCATGAGTCATGCTTTCCTTTTCAATTTTGACATGTTCCTTTGCTTCAATAGCTTGATGAAGTCCTTCGTTATATCTACGTCCAAACATCAATCTTCCTGTAAATTCATCCACGATTATTATGCTATCATCCTTAATAACATAATCTATATCAAGCTTCATAACACCATGAGCCTTTAATGCCTGATTTATATGATGTGAAATTGTAGCATTTTCAGAGTCAGATAAATTTTCTATTCCAAACCATTTTTCTGCTTTTTCAACACCATATTTTGTTAATGTGGCAGTTTTTGCTTTTTCATCAACAATATAATCCTCTGTTACATCATCCATGAGGTCTTTATTATCCTGCTCTTTAATAACAATTTTTGAAAGCGTACGGACAAAATTATCAGCTCTTTCATACATTTCACTTGATTTAGCTCCCGCACCTGAAATAATGAGTGGTGTACGAGCTTCATCAATCAAAATACTATCCACTTCGTCTACTACAGCAAAATTAAGCTCTCTTTGAACAAGCCTTTGCTTATAAATAACCATATTATCCCTAAGGTAATCAAAGCCAAGCTCATTATTTGTAGCATAAGTAATATCACAGTTATATGCAACTTGTCTTTCCTCAGGAGTCATATCATGAACAATAACACCAACCGTCAAGCCCAAAAAGCTGTAAACCTTTCCCATCCATTCACTATCACGTTTAGCAAGATAATCATTTACTGTAACTAAATGGACGCCTTTTCCAGTAAGTGCATTCAAATATGCCGGCAATGTGGAAACAAGAGTTTTACCTTCACCGGTTTTCATCTCTGCAATACGTCCTTGGTGAAGAATAATACCACCAATCAATTGCACATCGTAATGTCTTTGGCCTAAAACACGCCATGCAGCTTCTCTTACAACGGCAAATGCCTCAGGTAATAAATCATCAAGGTCCTCGCCCTTTGCAAGCCTTTGCTTGAAAATATTTGTCATTTCCTTAAGCTCGCTATCAGATTTTGCCTTCATATCAGGCTCTAATTTATTTATTTTTTCGACAATAGGCCTAATCTGCTTTAATGCCCTATCACTATAAGTTCCAAATATTTTTTCAAACAACCCCATTTATAATCCACAATCCTTTACAATAATTTATTGTTCTTTTTAGTTTACTATTTTTAATTCATTTCATCAAGTGTTTTATTGTATGCTTTGATAAAATGCTCCATAAAATAATCCAATTCAGGAAGGTCCATTTCCTTCAATGAAGCTTCCGTAGATTCCATTGCTTTTATAAATTCCCTGTTACCTGCTTTGACCTCTTCAGCACATTTTATATATGCTGAAAGCTTGTCTGCAGCTTTAACAATAGGAAAGTATTTTTCATCTCTTTCTTCATAAAACAAAATATCTCTGTATATATTCTTCATTTCATCAGGAAGCATTGAAAGGAGCTTCTCTTTAGCTACATCCTCTATTGCATGGTAATTTTCCTTTATTACAGGATTGTAATATTTGATAGGAGTCGGAAGATCACCCGTAATAATTTCTGATGCATCATGAAAAATTGCATATACACATGCTCTATCCGGTGATAAATATTTCTCTGGAAATAACATATTATGAATAACAGTAAGAGCATGCGCTAAAACTGCAACCTCCAAGCTATGCTCCTGTATATTTTCCAACGAAGTATTTCTCATAAGTCCCCATCGGACGATATACTTCATTCTTCCCAAATATGCAAAAAAATCAAACTGCTTACTCATATCCAATATAAATCCTCAAATGTCTGTAAAGCGTAAGCATCTGTCATACCGGCAATATAATCAGTAACAATCTGTTCTATAGGCTCCTCTGGTTTATATTCCTTCTCTAAAATAAATTTATTGAAATTTTGAGCATGCTTACTTTTATTCTTTTTCTCAGGATGCTTTAACATGTCATAAAAAGCCTCAAAAAGACCTTCTACAGCATTTTTAGCATTTATTTCATATCTTCTTATCATTGGTGCCTGATAAATCTGTTTGTTATTTGTCATTATCATCTCACGAAGTGCTTCTCCTCGAGCCTTACTAAGCCTAATATATTCAGTATTATAGCTGTTTTCAATAAGATCTAACACAAGAGTATTTATCATTTCCCCATTTGTTGCTCCTAGTTCATATCTTATTTCAGAAGCTATATCCTTATAATCTATAAGCCTAGCTCTTATAGCATCCTCAATATCTCTACCAACATAAGCGATTTTATCTACTAATCTCACAACACAGGCCTCTAACGTACATGGCATACATTTTCTGTGCTCTGTCTCATATATCAAATTAGGATCTTTCATTTTATCAGCATATAGAATATATTCATCGTAATTTTCACCACAGTGACTCACGATTCCATCCCTTACCTCATATGTTAGATTCAAGCCGCAGCCTTCATATGATTTCTCCTTAGAAATCCGTTCACACAGTCTATCAACAACTCTCAAGCTGTGATATTCATGTCTAAACGAAAGCTCGGGATTAATTTTTCTAATACACGCATCCAATGCTCTTTCTCCTGAATGTCCAAATGGTGCATGACCTACATCATGCCCAAGAGCAATGGCATTTATCAAATCTTGATTAAGCCCTAATGTTCTTCCGATGGTAATGGAAATTGCGCGCACGTATAATACATGCTCCATACGAGTACAAATATGATCACTTTTAGCATTAAAAAAAACTTGTGTTTTATGACGGAGTCTTCTAAAATCCTCTGAATATAATATTCTATCTGCATCACGCTCATAATCTGAGCGTATTTTGCATGGTTCCTCAGAAAAACGTCTTCCTAGCGTATCAGCTGAGTGAGCTGCTAAAGGTGATAATAATTTTTCCTGTTCAAGTCGTATATCTCGCCACATAAATTATGCCCACCACATTTCTCCTGCCTGCTCGAATATTAAAACTTCCTTTAAAAGTGCTATAGCCTTTTGCAAACCTTCGGTAGGTGACATGAGTGAATCCTCATGTTCAATACTTATTACATCATCATATCCTACAAGCTTAAGCATGCTAACAATATCCTTCCACAGCTTGAGATCATTTCCATATCCCATTGTTCTAAATACCCATGACCTGTTAATTACATCTCCATAATGCTTCGTATCTAGCACACCATTCTTTGCAATATTAGCCTTATCTAAATAAACATCCTTACCATGAACATAATAAACAGCATCACCCAATGTGCGTATAGCTTCAACAGGATCCATTCCTTGCCATATAAGGTGACTAGGATCAAAATTCGCACCGATTATGTCGCCAATCTCTGCTCTAAGCTTTAAAAGTGTTTCTGGATTATATACACAAAAGCCAGGGTGCATTTCAAAGCATATTCTCTTTATGCCGTGTTGTTTTGCAAACTCAGCAGTTTCCTTCCAATATGGAATCAACACATCATTCCATTGATAATCTAATATTTCAAGAAAATCCTCCGGCCAAGGACATGTTACCCAATTTGGATATTTAGATTCAGGGCAATCACCAGGACAACCTGAAAAACCTACAATTCTATCTATTCCAAGCTTCTCAGCGAGTAAAATTGTATTTATAAAGTCATTATGAAATTTTTGTGCTACTTCTTTATTCGGATGAATTGGATTTCCGTGACAGCTAAGAGCACTTATTTCAAGTCCATTTCCATATATAGCTCTTTTAAAGGCTTCTAACTTACCTTCATCATTTAAAAGTATTTCCGGATCACAGTGCGCCTTTCCCGGAAAGCCTCCGCAACCGATTTCCACCATTTGAACACCTGAATCTGCAAGATATTTCATTGCCTTTTCAAGCTCCATTTGAGCTAAAACTACCGTAAGAACACCTAATTTCATATAACGACCTCCACTCTAATATGTGATATTTTATTTATTTTTATTAAACTCATTTACAAGATATGCATTGATAAATCCATTCAAATTGCCATCCATAACCTTTTCTACAACCACTTCCTCATAATTAGTACGATGATCCTTTACAAGTGTATATGGGCAAAAAACATATGAACGTATTTGACTTCCCCATGCAATCTCCATCTGATTACCTTTAATATCAGAAATTTTTTCAACATTTTCTCTTTGCTTTATTTCAAAAAGCTTTGAACGTAACATTCTCATAGCTGTTTCCTTGTTTTGAAGCTGTGAACGCTCCGTCTGACAGGCAACAGTTACACCGGTTGGAATATGAGTAATTCTAACAGCAGAGTCAGTTTTATTAATATGCTGTCCACCTGCTCCACTTGAACGATACGTTCCGATTTCCAAATCCTCAGGTCTTATATCTATCTCAATAGTATCATCTATTTCTGGCATAACCTCAACAGATACGAACGACGTATGGCGTCTTCCTGCAGAATCAAATGGAGAAATTCTAACCAATCTATGCACTCCATGCTCACTCTTCAAAAAGCCATATGCATTATCTCCATTAATTTCAAAAACAGCACTTTTTATTCCTGCCTCATCACCATCTAGTAAATCTACCATCTTAACCTCATATCCATTAGCCTCTCCCCAACGCATATACATACGAAGAAGCATTTGTGCCCAATCCTGAGATTCTGTTCCACCTGCTCCAGGATGAATAGTGATAATTGCATTATTAGCATCATATTCACCTGTAAATAATGTTTCGAGTCTTAACATATTAAATTCTGCTTTAAATGTTTCAAGCTCCGTTTGAACAGCTTCTACCATGGCAATATCGTTTTCCTCATTGCCTATAGCAATCATAAGCTCTATTTCTTCATATTTAGATTCAAGGTGAGTAAACTTACCCAGCTTCGTTTTCAATTGCTTCAAATGCTTTAAAACCTCTTGTGATTTTTCAGGATTATTCCAAAAATCAGGTTCAGAAGCTTTATTTTCTAATTCCTCAATTAAGTTACTGATTCCCTCCGTGTCAAAGTGAATCCCTCAAATCGCATAAACTTTTTTGTAAATCGCCCAGTTCAGATTCAAACTGTTCTAATTCAAACATCGCTTATCAACTCCTTCAAAATTCATTTTATCATATTATTTAATAAAATGGAACAAAATTCACACTGTATTTTTCTATTTTACTAAACGAAATTCAATCTGTCCCGTTGGTATATTACAATTAACCACTTTTACCTTAACCCTGTCTCCTACAGAATATTTTTTTCTTGTAGCCTCACCTATTGCAACTACTTTCTTTTCGTCAAATATCATGTAGTCGGGCATACTGTTATAAAAAATAAGTCCCTCCGCAGAATTGTCAAGTTTTACAAACATGCCAAAGCTTGTCATATTACATATCTTTCCATAAAATATATCTCCCATATATTTATTCATATACTTTGCAACAAGTCTGTCAGTATACAATCTTTCGGCACTTTCTGCCTCCCTTTCGGTATATGAGCAATGCTTCGCTACGTCCTGGCATATACTTTGCCAATAATCAAGCTCCTTTTCTGTTATACCACTTTTACTCGTATTCCCACGCGACTCTACCTTACTTCCTTTTAAAGCAGCTTTAATTACTCTGTGTATAAAAAGATCAGGATATCTTCTAATCGGCGATGTAAAATGTGAATAATAACTTGCAGCCAATCCAAAATGTCCATCGTTTGACGGCGAATACTCTGCCTTTTGCATTGCTCTAAGTGTCATCATACTAACAATAGGCTCATTAGGCATACCTTTTGCCTTTTCAATCAGCGATTGTATTGCATAAGAAGGGTCTGAAATACCACCCTTCAAGGTATATCCCATACTCCTTAAAGCCGTAAAAAGCTCCGTCATTTTGTCGTTATCAGGCTCACCATGAGTTCTATAAAGAAAAGGGACCTTTTTACGTGAAAAATGCTCAGCAACTGTTTCGTTAGCAGCTAGCATAAATTCCTCTACAATGTTATTAGCAAAATTGACGTATCTTTCTTGAACATCAATAGGCTCACCCTTTTCATCAGTTATAACCTTTGTCTCTGGGAAATTAAAGTCTATCGTTCCTCTCATATATCTCATTTGATGACGTAGCTCTGCAAGCTTTTTCATATGAGTCAAATCATCAAAATGAGAAGAATATGCCTTACGCAATTCTTTTTGTGAATAATATTCCGTATCACCCTCAAAAAGTGCAGTTAACTGCTTGTAGGTTATTTTATATTTCACCCTGATGATGCTTTCGAATATCTCATATTCCTCTACATTACCGCGCTTGTCTATTTTCATCATAACAGTAAGCGCAAGTCTATCCTCTCCTTCATTCAAGCTACATATACCATTTGACAGCTTTGCTGGTAGCATCGGCAGAACCCTATCAGGAAAGTATACACTTGTACCTCTTTTATACGCTTCAAGATCAAGCTCTGTACCTTCCTTTACATAATGTGCAACGTCTGCAATATGAACTCCCAACATATAGCTTTTCCCATTGTCAAGAACCTCTATTGAAACACCATCATCAACATCTCTTGTATCCTCAGCATCGATTGTGACTATCTCGAGCTCTCTTAAATCTCGTCTACCTTTTTTCAATTCGTTTTGGATAACAGATTCTGCAAGCTTAGTTCGTATATGAGAAATTTCTTTCTTGACTGCATCCGGAAAATTTTCTCTTTCTTCTATTATTTGTTCAGGACTTTTATAAACAATTCTTTCGTTTTTTATATTCTGGGCCTGTTTCGATTTTCTTCGACCAGCTTTTTTATTTTTATATCCCTTGCCTAATAATTCTGAGCTATGCGTACGTTTTTCCTTTGGATTTTTTATTTTTTTTACTTTGGAAGCTTTTGAGGATTTACGTGTAGCTCTGCCAAAGCTCTTATGAGCACTTGCTTTTTGTGTTTTATTTATCTTTTTGCTTGAATTTTTGTTTCCTCTCAAAATCCCTACCTCCATTTTTGTACGTCATAAAATTTCTGCTTTACTCGTATATAGAATTTTTCTAAAATACATCGATATACAAAAAGCCGCGCTTTTTTAATGCACGGCTTCGTAAAACTACTTTGTTCACTATATATCATAATCCCATACGCATTAATACGCTGAGTACTATTGCTGTTACCGCAAAAAATACGGAAAGCACAATCGTGAGCTTTGATAAAAATCTTTCTTTGCTCATTCCTTTATTTTTATTATAAAATGATTCAGTATTTTCACCTGTAATTACACTGCTAAGGCCTTCGCTCTTTGACTCTTGCATTGAAACTATTATAACAAGCAACAAGCAAATAATCATATAAAATATACCGAGTACTATTTTCAAAGCTTCCATCCGTTCCACCTCCGTAAACTTACTCTAAAAATTAGTCAACAAGGATTATAACACAGCAACTCTTGTAACGCAAGCATTATTTTATTTAAAATTCCCCTTATAAATTCCCCTTACTATTATGAATGTTTTCTTTTTCATTTTACCTCTCCAAATTAATCAGAAAATAATTCTGTTGATAAATATCTATCACCTGTATCTGGTAATATAACGACAATATTTTTATTAGCATTTTCAGCTTTAGAGGCAACTTTTATTGCAACGCAAAGAGCTGCGCCTGAAGAAATTCCACATAGTAAGCCTTCTTTCCTACATAAAATGCGACTAGCCTCAAAGGCCTCCTCATCTTCTACCGTTATAAGCTCATCACACAGGTCCAAATCAAGAACCTCTGGTTTAAAGCCTGCTCCTATACCTTGTATTTTATGAGCACCTTTTACACCTTTTGTTAAAAAAGCAGATGACGCAGGTTCTATTCCTATGATTTTGATATTTTGATTTTTTTCTTTTAAATATTTACCTGTTCCTGTTAAGGTTCCTCCTGTACCTATAGCAGATATAAAAACATCCACCTTACCATCTGTGTCTCTATATATTTCCGGCCCTGTCGTCATGTAATGAGCCTTAGAATTATCAAAATTCGAAAACTGCTGCGGGATAAAGCTGTTTGGTATATGCATGGCAAGTTCATTTGCTTTTTCAATAGCACCAGCCATACCCTTTGAACCATCAGTAAGCACTAATTCAGCACCAAATGCCGTCATTAATTTTTGTCTTTCAACGGACATCGTTTCAGGCATTACAATTATTGCTCTATATCCTCTTATTGATGATATTAATGCAAGTCCAATCCCTGTATTTCCACTTGTCGGCTCAATTATTACACTACCAGGCTGGAGATCACCTCTTTTTTCAGCCTCCTCAATCATTGTCCTTGCCACCCTGTCTTTTACAGAGCCACCCGGATTAAATCGTTCCAGTTTTGCTAATATATTTGATTTTAAGCCTAGCTCCTTTTTTATTTGTGACAACTCTATAAGCGGCGTTTCTCCAATCAAGTCCAATACACTTTTGTATAATTTAGACATACTTCCCATCCCTTTTATAAATAATATTATCTTTCTACTTTGTATATTTTATCTTCATGCCACCTAACAAGCCAGAAGGTGCAAGCAATAGCTGTTTAGAAAACACATCTGGTGTATTTCTCACAAGTGTATTTGACACAGTTACACAAACATCATTCGTTCCGTTCTTTATTGCACTTGTAATATCAAAAATGTATGGTTTGGCAATTCTTATTCCAATTTCCTTTCCATTTACATTCAGCATTGCATTTTGTCCAACTGTTCCCAAATCTAAAAACACATGCTTGCCTACATCATTTAGCAAAATATTAAAGCTATAACGCATCTTTCCTGCAAAATCAGGTCTAAACGTAGGAGCAGTTATATTAAAAAATTCTTCAAAATCCCCGACATTTTTAAACTCTGCCATATTATTAAATTCTGCAAGCTCCAATGTATATTTAGGTGAGATATCTTCTTCTCTTACAATTTTATATTCAGCCTCATCTAAAAACATATCCAAAGCCTCGTCAAATATTACTATTTGCGATTGATAGGGCTGTAATTCTAACAAGAAAACCGAATCAATATTATTACCCTTGACCTTAATGTCATTTAATATGTCGATTCTCATATAATCACCCTGAACAGGTAAAATCAAATTTGTCTTAACAGCTTTCGATATATCCTCGTTCACAAACATAAATATATCCGTTTTATTACGCATGCAATGATATATCCTTAACAATGGATAATCTCCATCAACAATAACATCTGTAGTCTCTATTTTTTTCAGTTCCTCTATTAAATTTTCCAATGATATCGAATATATGTTATTATCTAAATTAATATTTGCTTTTTTATTAAAATTATCAGGCATATCGTCTATAAATAATATCTTTAAGCCTTCACCTGCAAGCTTTTGTAATACGAAAGCCACCTTTTTCGATATATGATCTGCATATGGTACTACAAGACATTTAAAGCTTTCATCTGCAATGTGCAATTTTCCTTCACACACTTCAGCATTTTCCAGCATATCTGCAGAAACAATGTCAAAATCTATATGTTCATCAAACATTTTTACCGCAGCAGGCTCGCATGTCATAGCATTTTCAAAGCGACTAGCCCATAAATTATCCATATGATATAAAAGAGCCACATTTGCTATATGCTTTGCATCTGATAAAAGGTGTGATGCCTTATTTGTATATTTCATTAATGCGCTAAATGCTTCAAAGCTTGGATCCTTACCACAAACTCCAAAATGCGGTGGACAATCTCCATCAGGATAACGCGTCGAAAAAGCATGTGGCACAAATCGATTAACACCCCTAACCAATAGAAAATCGATTAAATATTTCATAATAACGCTGTCTTCACCATATCCATAAGCCCCGAATATTTCACACATAGCTCTACCCTTCATATGCGGAGTAAGATGTGCAAGAGAGGCACACATTTTCCCAAGCGTGTAATGAAAAAACTCACCTGCATATGTTCCATTAGCCCCTTCTGCTGTATGTGTCAAATGCTCCATTCCCGGCAATACTTGGTGAAGAACTAAATCCATGCCACTCATATGCTGTTTGGAAAGAGCCCTATAAAAATGGCCCGCACCAGCTCTTAAATGGCAATTCATATCTTCTATCACATGACCTATATACATAACACCATGCTCCTGCGCCCAAGCTGCTATCTGACCGGTAAAACAGCTACTATATAAATTCGTTATCGCATCCATATAAGCAAAGCGTATTTCAGACTGCCTGTCACCATCTTCGTCATCCTCAAACCATAACAGATTCAAATATGGAATTGGCGAATACCCCAAAGCCTTTTCCATCATTTCACACACCGTTTCGTTCCAAGGATATGCTAAATTATGGCTACCTATTCTTGCTTCATATACACCTTTATCAACCCCAGGAAATTTATAAAACATATTTCCAAATTGAGGCTCATCAGAGAAGAAACCTACAAGTGTATTTCCAAAATATTCCTTATATCTTTCATAATGGGTCTCATATACTGCATCTATAAGCACCCTTACAGACTTTGGATTAATTGTATCTATATAGCTTTGATTACTTCCCCTACGAGATTTGTAATAACTAAAAACACGCCACACACCTTCAGGAACATCAATATTTATATAACCATTTATTAAATCCACACAATCATTTAAATCAATCATTTCCGTTGTGCAGGTTTGTTCTTCATCATAATTTCTTTTATATGCGTATGCTCCCAGGAATATATGCTCTTCACTTTCCTTTTCAAGTATTATAGCGCCATCCTTCATAGGACCTGCCACATCAATATGGTTTTCTACCAGCTCCCATTGGCGTAGCTCAGGATATTTCTTTTCAATCCAGCCCGCTGCATGTCCGGTAGGAAATCGGTCATCATCCAATAACCAAACCTTCATACCAAGCTTTTTTGCTTCTTGTAAAATGATATCCATATCACGCCACCATTTTTCACCACAAAAATCGGGATGAGGCCTTGATTCTATACATACAGCCCCACAACCACTGTCAAATATCATCTGCATTTGCTGTGGTATACTATCTGTATGGTCGCCTCGTTGCCAATAAAAAGGTAAAATATAATTTTCCTCATTGCCATTTAATATATCAATTAGTTTCTTATCCATAACACTCGACTTCCCATATGATAAAAAGCCAGCCCATGCAAAAGCACACAAGCTGGTAAGTTTATTATTTATTGAATCCAGCAGCTAAAAAAGCCTTAGTTTTTTCTGATTTCGAATTATCAAATACATCTTCAGGAGTTCCTTCCTCCTCAATCACACCATTTGCCATAAAAATAACATGATCAGCTACGCTTTTGGCAAATTCCATTTCATGTGTAACAACTATCATTGTCCTTCCCTGATCCTTGAGTGAACGAATCACCTTTAATACCTCACCTGTCAGCTCCGGATCAAGAGCCGAGGTCGGTTCATCGAAGCACAAAATATCAGGATTTAGCGCAAGAGCTCTTGCTATCGCAACTCTTTGCTGCTGTCCGCCCGACAAATTGCATGGATACTCATGAATTTTATCCGCTAAGCCAACCATATCAAGCAATTCACATCCTTGCTTTTCAACACTCGCCTTTAAAGCTTTTATATCTCGAGCCGAAGCCTTTGATGTTTTTTTAGCATTTGCTGTATACAAAAGAGTTGGTGCTAGAGTAACATTTTTCAATACATCATGCTGGGGAAACAAATTAAATGATTGAAATACAAGTCCAAAATGCAGCCTTCTTCTTCGAAGCTCACTATCAGTTAGCTTTTTGTCCTTTTCTCCATTAAATACTTCATCGCCATTTACACATATCATACCTTCGTCCGGCTCCTCTAAAAAATTAAGACATCTCAAAAGCGTTGTCTTTCCGCTGCCAGACGAACCTATTATTACCAAAACATCTCCTTGATTTAAAGAAAAGGAAACACCTTTTAGTACCTGATTAGAGCCAAAAGACTTTTTTATATCTTTTACTTCAAGCATACACATAATTCAAACACTTCCTTTTTAAACAGAATAATAGCTCAGCTTCTTTTCTATTAAATGGAAAATAAGTGTTAGCAAACCACTAAATGCCAAATAGAATAGACAAGCATATAAAAGAGGTGATAAAACAGCATATTTATTTACCTTTTCAAAGGCTACTGCAATAATCTCTATTACACTGAGCGCTCTTGCTAATGCTGTATCCTTTACAAGTGTTATTACTTCGTTGCTCATAGGTGCCATTATCTTTCTAACCACCTGCATCAATATAACATGTCTGAAAATCTGCCATTTTGTCAATCCTAATACTTGTCCTGCTTCTCGTTGTCCGTGAGAAACATTCTTTATTCCGCCTTCAATTATAACAGCAAAATAACAAGCATAATTCAGTGCAAAAGCAAATAATACAAATACAAATTGCAAATCCGCCATAGTTTCCAATCCAAGCATCTCTTTAAAATCCTTATTTGGAATATTAAATAACATTGATGGTATAAATGTCACCACAAGGCATTGAAGTAAAAGCGGTGTACCTCTTACAATCCATATTATAAATTTAGTTAAAAGGCTTATTGGTTTAAACTTTGTCATTGATAAAAATGCCATCAAAAAACCAGCCGGTATTGCAATTATTAATGTAAGCGCAAAAAGCTTCAGTGTAACACTGAAGCCAATGCATAAATCATAAATCATTCCCCAAAAGTCCATAAATATCTTTTACTTTCCTTTTTCTTATTTTTAATGATACAAATTATTCTTCTGAAGGAAGTACTACACTCTCTCCAGCTGAACCTTTTTCAACAATAGTAACTGCATCAGAAGCCTTTGATACAAACTCATCATAATTTGCACTCTTATATTTATCAGCATCCTTCTTTGCAATTATAGCTACTTGCTTATTTGCAAGATATGGAACTGAAATTTCCATAGCTGCTACTCTTTCGTCAGTAATTGTCATACCATTCCAAACGAGGTCTATTGTACCATTTTCCAAAAGTGCTTCTTTTGAATTCCAATCAATTACCATAAATTCAATTTCGATTGCTGTCTCATATGTTTTATTTAAATAATTGATTACTGCTTTTGCAAGATCAATATCAAAGCCTTTTAATACAGCATTTTCTCCATCACCCTCATTATAAGCTATTGGAGCAAAAAGAGTATAACCGATTACTATCTTACCTGCTTGAGCTACATTATCCCATGAAACATCATCTGCTACTTCAATAGGATTTTCTGTATCTGCTGTTACTAAAAGCTCTGTTGTAAGGCCGTATGTATCAGCTACTGTCTTATAGTCTGTATCAGCAAGTGCAATAATTGCCTCGTTAATCTTTGACATTAAAGAAACATTTCCTTTCTTTGCCGCAATACCATATTTTTCCTCTGCCAATACTACGTTTTGAAGTGTTTCATAATCTTTAAATTCATCAGTATCATTCATGTAATATCCAGCCATAACAGAGTCAATTACTGCTATGTCAGCATCACCCTTCTTAAGACCATTAAGTGCATCAAGCTGTGATGCTACTGTTAATAATTCTTTACCAAAGTTGTATTTAGTTTCATCCTTCTTCTCTGAACTACATGCTGTAGAAAGAACCATACATACGAGCAATACTGCTGATACTATAATTGATAATTTGCGTTTCATAATTAAAACTTCCTCTCAAACATTTTATTTATTGCTATGTAAATTTTAAAGCCTGAATATATTTAATATCCTACTTTTTTAATTTACCTTACTAAAGCGTTTGAAATCATACCATAATTTTCACTAATTGTCAAATCTTTTTTACATTTTCAACGAGATATACAAAAATTATTTGATATTTGTTGTAACAGCTCTCTTTAAAACGCTTTTTGCATGCTCATCTCCAAGATGGATATCATCTATAATTGTAATTTTCAGTTCCTTTGCTCTTGCCTTTAGTTGTTTTTGTTTTCCTTGATTTAAACGATTGAATCCTGTAGAAACAAGAATTTTCTTTACATAAGGCCCTCCAAAGCGTGCTGCAACAATAGAAAGCTTATATAATTCATCAGAATCAAAAACTCCATTTTTGCATGATATAAAAATCGGTACAAAATCTTTAATTAAAACAACATCTACTTCATTATCCACATTAGCCATTCCATGCTTTGCCGGTTTTCCATCCCAATCAATATTAACACCCGTTAAAACATCATCAAAAAAAGGTTTCTGACTATTATCCTTTTTTAATGCTTTAGCCTGTAATGTAACATAAAGCTCCAAAATTTCGCCAGCCTTTGTAAGACATTTTTTCACCTGTTCATTTTTAAAGGTAAATTGAATCTGTCCTGTTTCATTTATCCTTAAATTACGAATTAGACCTTCACTTAATAAAAGCTTCATAAAATCCTTCATTCTGTTAAACTTATGCATATCACCTTTAAAATTATTTTTGGTATATCCCATTTTTATAAAAGCTTTTAAAGTATTCTTTCCGCTTGCCTTCGTTGTAACTCTGCCTAATATATTTAGTGCCATATTCCATGATGCAGCATCATTCTTACATATATCCCACATTTTTATGACATCAGAAATAAATTCATCATTGAAGTCCCATATATACGTTGCCATTCCACCAACACCAGAAAATTCAACCTTACCGCCATATATGCGTATATATTCGTCTACTGTAAGTTTTTGTCCTGAGACATCATTAATATTAAATCTTAATATTTTAATTTTTCCTGCATAACGTTCATAAACTATCCCCGCTGCAAATAAAGTCAACTCGTGCCCGCCTGTTAAATCAAAAAATATCTTTTCATAACGGTTATCCCTGTATATATCTTCAACTACGCGGGTGATAGTATCCACTAAGGAGCTTAAATCATTATTATCAACACTTTTTAAAACAAAATCTATTGTCATATTATGATTTTGTGCAATCTCCTCGTAAATTTTAACACGTTCAACCATGCTTTTATCGTCTCCAATAAAAACAATTCTGTCAGGTCGGCATTTCAAAAAGCCTGCAACATTTTCAACTGACACTGTGTTATAGAATTCAATCATTGTCATAGGAATCACCAATTTCTCTCATATAGTAGAACAAATATTGTTGTGCATATCCTGCATTCTCACCAAAATATTCTTTAATAAAGCCTCTAATTTCCTTCGTGCTTGCCTCGCGCTTTAAATACAAATCGCTCAACACTCGTTTTACCCATACATCTATAGGGAAAGCATCCTTTCTTATTCCAGAAAAAAGTAATATACAATCTGCCACCTTTGGTCCTACTCCATTGTATTTTTGAAGTAGCTTTTCTGCCTCCTCCAATGTTAAGTCCTTATTTGATAAATTCAAATAAAAATCTGGGTTTGCTAAATAATCCTTGACTGTTTTTTCCAAATATGCACACCTATAACCTGCCTTACACGTTTCAGAATAATCCTGAGCACTTACATTTTCCAATTGCTTTGCAGACGGAAATGCATAAAAAGCTTCTTGTTCAATCTTTTTATTCGATTTTTCACTCAAATATGTGAAAAATTCCGGGACAACTTTTATTTTTTTTCCATATTTCCGGCACAGCTTTTCAATGCAACCCTTTATTCTGGGGATATTATTATTGGCTGATAAAATAAATGATATAAGCGTTTCAAAAAAATCCTGGTGTAAAATACGTATACCATTACCATATTGTGTAGCAGCCTTCAAGTGAGAGTCCTTACTCGAAAAGCCATTATACATTTCTTCATAATCCTCACACAAATCAAAATAGTTCTTCCAAAATTCTTCAAATTCTATTTTGTTGGTATTGGATATGCAAATTACCTTTTCTCCATTTATGATTTCTGTACTTACCGCGCAAACCTTTCCATTTACTACACCAATATAAGTATTCTCACTACCTTCAAGCAGATTCCATCTAAAGCATTGTCCACATTCAAATATATGCTTCGTTTCAAAATGGTTAACATTGTACAATTCTATGTACGAAAGTCCATAATTTGTAATTTTTTCTGAATACAATATATTTTCCATGATATTGCGCCTCATTGAATTTGCTAAATAAAATCAAATTTACTTTTCTAATCCTGTAATACCTGTAATCTTTTCAATACTTCTAGATACTGCATCTCGTGAATTGCCCCAATCTGCATCCTGATTTCTATAATCGAATTTCTGAGTAAACCAATCAATTTCAGACTGTATGCGATTTAAATTTTCAATTTGCATCTTTATCATGTCACCTAGGAATTCTTCTTGTCTGCTACCAAATAAATTTTTCTTTGCAGCTTCTAAAAGCATTGAAAAATGTGGCATACAAAATCCTAATCCGGAATTAAAACGTTCCTTAAAATCTTTTTCTGAAAAATACAAGGTCGTTATTACCTCGCAATATCTTTCCATAGTCTTGTTTAAATCTCTGCATATACAGCATTCTTCCTGCTGTTCCTTCACATACTTTATTAAATTTTCTGCAGCCCTAGCATTTTCGCCCGAGCCTTTAAATGCTGAAAAAAGACCCTTTTTTTCGTTTGAGGTCCCATTACTTGCTGATTTAGCTATTTTTTCTATTTTTTTATTCTGCTCCTGCAAATGAGTCGAAATGATAAGCCCTAAACCCAACCTATTTGCTCTTGTGTCATACATAAGTGCAAAATGCTTAGCACAAAATCCACTCTCATTCGTCTCTATTCTATTGTCCGGTTCCATCAGGGATGGTCCAAGATAATAATTTACCCTATCATTTTCAAATCTTCTTTCAAGATTGCACAAGGGACATTCACACTTTGTTTCAAATGCCTCATTTACCGGTATGGTATATATTGTTTCCTTCATAGATTACACCCGCTTCATCTAAATTTTCATTTTTCTGTTTCTTCAAAGCTATACCCTTGACTGTCAAAGCCACACCAGAAACATTTAATGATGTTATATTTTCAATTTCATTCACTATGGAATCTCTGATATTTTTAAATACATTTGGAATTCTATAACCATAATATAAAACCAAATCCATTTCAATTCCGATTCCATCATCGGATTTTTCTGCTCTAAATCTTGTTATTGAAGACACACCCTCGCACGCTTTTGTTTTATGCTCTACCAGTTGGTAAATAGTATAATCTGAAATAGTATATCTTCCAAGGTAACTAAATGTAGGGCGAATTACTGACTTCTCACCCATATTTTCATAAATGCCCAGACCTTTTCTTTTTAAAATACTCAATGGATCCAGCATATATCCGGAAAAATTCTTTTTCAATTCTAAAGTAGGTACCGGTATTACGTGTTTACCTTCTGAGCGTCTTGTATTTAACGCCTGCTGAATTTCATATTCACTCGAAATATCATGTATATACACAGTTTCATCTATACCATGAAGTCCCAATCTGCTAGCAATTTTCGCAACCATACCATCCGAAGTACCTAAAATAAGAAGTCTTTCAACTTTATTTTCTTTCAAGGCCTCCGATACATCAAAAACATGCTTGTCATCTGAAAAAACTGCTGTTTTTACAGCTCCTACTTTTGTTTTTTCTCTCTTAGCTGATTTTCCGGCTACAACACCATTACCTCTTATAAGGAGTCCGTCGTCGATAATATAATCAATATCGTGTTCCTTTGCTACTCTGATAGCTCTGTAGCTTTTTCCTGTTCCACTAGGGCCTACCAACGCACAAATATGCACCTGACGCCATCTCCTTTCGTTTTTTATGCTCACTAAATGATACCACTAACGTGCTCAATTTTCAAGATTGCGTATATTCCAGAAAAATATATTCTTTTTTATAAAATCCCGTTTTCAACAGTTGTGTAGTAGAAAACAGCCGGAATTCCTTGAGAAATCAAAGGATTCCGGCTTATTGTGTCGTGCAAAAATGTTGTATGTTATGGCTATTGCAAAAATTTTTTTATCATACTGTTTAATTCTTT